>USMB01000010.1 GCA_900555615.1 uncultured Clostridium sp.
TTACCAAATGTAGGAAAAAGTACAATGTTTAATAGTATAACAAAAGCAGGAGCAGAATGTGCAAATTATCCATTTTGCACAATAGAGCCAAATGTAGGAGTAGTAGCTGTTCCAGATGAAAGAATAGACAAATTAGCAGAAATGTATAAACCACAAAAAGTAACAAAAGCAATTGTAGAATTTGTAGACATAGCAGGATTAGTAAAAGGAGCAAGCAAAGGAGAAGGATTAGGAAATAAATTCTTATCACACATTCGTGAAGTAGATGCAATAGCTCAAGTAGTAAGATGTTTTGAAGATCCAAATGTAATACATGTAGACGGAAGTGTTAATCCATTAAGAGATATAGAAACAATTAATTTGGAATTAATAT
Source organism: uncultured Clostridium sp. (assembly GCA_900555615.1). Classification (GTDB taxonomy): domain Bacteria; phylum Bacillota; class Clostridia; order TANB77; family CAG-508; genus CAG-269. The sequence continues at coordinate 374 of USMB01000010.1, forward strand.
TTGCAGATATGGAAACATTAGAAAAAAGACTTGACAAAGCAAAGAAAAATCTAAAAGCAGATAAAAAATATCAAGCAGAAATAGATTTAATAGAAAAAATTAAAGCAAATCTAGAAAAAGGAATACCAGCAAGAGCAATAGAATTTAACGAAGATGAACAAGAAATCGTAAAAGATATGTTTTTATTAACAGCAAAGCCAATACTTTATATTGCAAATATATCAGAAGATCAGATTGGAAATGCAGAAAATGAACCAATGGTAAAACAAGTAAAAGAATATGCTGCAAAAGAAGGAGCAGAAGTTATACCATTATGTGTAAAAATTGAAGAAGAATTATCTGGATTAGAAGAACAAGATAAAAAAGAGATGCTAGAAGCACTTGGATTAGAGGAATCAGGATTAGATAAATTAATTAAAAAGAGTTATGACTTATTAGGATTAATGTCATTCTTGACTGCAGGAGAACCAGAAGTAAGGGCATGGACAATAAAGAAAGGAACAAAAGCACCAAAAGCAGCTGGAAAAATCCATTCAGATATAGAAAGAGGATTTATAAAAGCAGAAGTAGTATCATTTGATGATTTAGTAAGAGAAGGATCTATGGTAGCCGCAAGAGAAAAAGGATTAGTACGTCAGGAAGGAAAAGAATACATTATGCAAGATGGAGATATAGTATTATTTAAATTTAATGTGTAAAACGTGAAAAAATGAGTAAAATAGCTTAAAGAAAGATACAAGAAAAAATTTACAACAAAAAAATAAAAAAAATATGCAAAAAAACTTGCATTTGACAAAAAAATGTAGTATAAATATAAAGAAGAGATAAATACTATAGATAAAAGAAAGAGGTATGAAAATGAAGAAAGAGAAAATATTGAAAATAATCGTTGTATTAATTTTAGGAGTTACATTACTTGCAATGTCAACAAGAGTATTTGCAGCAGTAGGAGATAGCGATGGACTTATGGATTTGTATGATGACACAACAAACCAATTAAATACTACAAATACAAATAATACTAATACTAATACAAATCTATTAAATACAAATACATTAAATACGAATACAAATATAACTAATACTACATTAAATACAAATAATTACAATACAAATTTACCAAAAGCAGGTGCTGCTGAAAATAAAATGTTAGGAGTAGCATTCACAGTATTAGCTATAACAGCCGTATATGCATACAAAAAAGTAAAAGAATATAAAAACATATAAGAGAAAAGTAAAATAAAGGTTTCTTACAGAGAAAATTAGCCTTAGGTTGAGAACTAATTTAAGAAAACGTATTTGAAAAACTAACTCTTTAAGTTTCTAGTGAATAAGCTAGACGTGTAAGATACGTTATAATCAGTAAATTAAGTTAAAATTAGGATGGAACCGTGCATGCACTCCTATAGATGTAAGTCTATAGGAGTGTTTTTGTAGTTTATGTTAAAAAATTGGCTATATTTTGGCAAAATTGCAGAAAACTCTGTTCCATACAATTATAAAACATGGGGGTATAATTATGATTAAAGTAACACTAAAAGATGGAAAAGTATTAGAGGTAGAAGAAGGAAAAACAGTATTAGAAGTTGCAAAACAAATTAGCGAAGGATTAGCAAGAATGGCAACATGTGCAACAGTAAATGGAGAAGTAAAAGACTTAAGATATGAATTAAAAGAAGATTGTAATTTAAGTATAGAAACATTTGAAAACAGTGAAGATGGAAAAAAGGCATATTGGCATACAACAGCTCATATCATGGCACAAGCTGTAAAAAGATTATTTCCAAATACAAAATTAGGAATAGGACCAGCTATTGAAAATGGATTTTACTATGATTTTAAAGTAGAAAAACCATTAACAGAAGATGATATGAAAAAAATTGAAGAAGAAATGAAAAAGATAATTAAAGAGGATTTACCATTAGAAAGAAGTTCATTATCAAGAAAAGATGCAATCAAATTAATGAAAGACAAAAATGAAGATTTCAAAGTTCAATTAATAGAGGAATTACCAGAAGGAGAAGAAATTTCTTTCTATACACAAGGTGAATATATAGACTTATGTGCAGGACCTCATTTAATGAGTACAGGAAAAGTAAAATCAATTAAATTATTATCAACATCAGCAGCATATTGGAAAGGAAATCAAGAAAATGATTCAATGCAAAGAATTTATGGAATTTCTTTCCCAAAAGCAAGTCAATTAGAAGAACACTTAAAATTGTTAGAAGAAGCTAAAGAAAGAGATCATAGAAAAATAGGAAAAGACCTAGAATTATTTATGACACATGAATTAGTTGGTTCAGGACTTCCAATGTATTTGCCACATGGCGCAACAATAAGAAGAATATTGGAAAGATATATTCAAGATAAAGAAATTGCATTAGGATATAGCCATGTATATACACCATCACTTGCAAATGTAGAATTATACAAAACAAGTGGACACTGGGATCACTATAAAGAAGACATGTTCCCACCAATGAAAATGGATAATGAAGAAATGGTTTTAAGACCAATGAACTGTCCACATCACATGTTAATATATAAGAGCAAAACACGTTCTTATAGAGATTTACCAATAAGAATTGGTGAACTTGCAAATGACTTCAGATATGAAAATAGTGGAGCTGTTTGTGGACTTGAAAGAGTTAGACAAATGTGTCAAAATGATGCACACTTATTTGTAAGACCAGACCAAATAAAAGAAGAAGTTGGAAATGTATTAAAATTAATAAAAGAAGTATATCAAAAAGATTTTGGGTTTTCACCAGATTCATTTAAATATAGATTGTCTTTAAGAGATAAAAACAATAAAGCAAAATATATTGATAATGATGAAATGTGGGAAACAGCAGAAGCACAATTAAGAGCAATTTTAACAGAGATGAATATAGACTTCTATGAGGCAGAAGGAGAAGCCGCATTCTATGGACCAAAGATTGATATTCAAATAAAAACAGCACTAAATCATGATGTAACAATTCCAACATGTCAATTAGACTTTGCATTACCAGAAAGATTTGATTTAAGCTTTATAGGAGAAGATAATAAAGAACATAGACCAGTAGTAATTCATAGAGCAATACTTGGTTCTTCTGATAGATTTATTTCATTCTTAATAGAAGAAACAAAAGGAGCATTCCCACTATGGTTGTCACCAGTTCAAGTTAAAATATTACCTATAACAGATAACCAAATTGAATATGCAAAAGAGGTTGAAGAGAAATTAAGAGAAAATAGAATAAGAGTAGAATTAGATGAGTCTAATGAAAAAGTTGGATATAAAATTAGAAAAGCTCAACTTGAAAAAGTTCCATATATGCTAGTTTTAGGAGCAAAAGAACAAGATGAAAAATTAATTGCAGTACGTTCAAGAAAAGCTGGAGATATTGGACAAATGAAATTAGATGAATTTATTTCAAAATTAAAAACTGAGATTGAAACAAAAGCAATAAGTGAATAGAAAAAAAGGTGGTAGACAATATGTCTGCCACCTTTTTCTATAGGAGGAGTTTTTAGATAAAACTTTGTTTACTCCATCAACTGTTTTGCTGCATTCAAAATAGCTTGAATTGCAGCTGCTTTATCCAACACTTCCTCGGGCTTGTATCCAATATCAACGATTTTATTGTATGTGACAATAAGATCATTAAAGAGTTCCTTGTTTTCGTTGATAACCTGCAAAATATCTGCAAGTTTATCAGCGTCTTCTACAATTTTATAAAATAGCTCCCAACACCAAAATTCCTAAATTATCCTCATAAATTTGTCTAAATTGAGTGACAGGCAGAGGGCTAACGCCTAGACCAGCTTCAATAGTATAACCAGGTCTATTGTAGTTTTGAATAAACCAATCCTTATAGCCAGCAAAGCAAGAAGCATATGGAGTAGGCTCAAGAGAGTATCCACTAACATTAGAAAATTGAGTTCCAATTGCAAAGGCTCCAGGAGGATTGTAATTTTGAAATTGCCAATAAATAACTTCACCTTGAGTATGATAAGCAAGAACCAATCGGAAGTTATGTTGCAATGTAAAATTATAAACAGCTATAGCTTCTGGTTCTGTAAGAGGTCCATAACCCACAAAATCTCTAGGAGAGGGTCCGAGTAAATCCTTGAGGATATTTTATTTCACGAGCATTTTCCCATCCTGCTGGAAACTGAAGATTCAAATCTACACCACGAATATTTGCTTTCCAGCCATCAGGAAAAGGAATTGTAGGATATTCATCAGCTATCTTTTGGGCTTGTTTGTAAGACTGAGAAGTTGCAGGCAAAGCACCAGTAACTAAATCGACACCATCAGGATTAACTAATGGCACAATGTAAATAGAAACAGAGTCAAATAATCTTCTGGCTGAAAAATTCCAAATAGTAGAATTATTTTGAATAGCAGTACAATATTCATATAAAAATTCTAAAAAAAGAATAGAAGTTATCCATTCATTAGCATGATAACTTGCTGAATAAAATACTTCTTTTTGTCCACGACCAACTCTAACAAAAGGAATATCTTTTCCTAAAACACTTTTTCCAATTGAACCAGTTTGTAAAAACGGATAAGATTGTTTTAAAATTTGTAAATTTTCATATAATAAATTAGAACTAAAAATGAAATCGTCCATAAAAACCTCATTTCTGAATATTTTCTTGATATGTGGCAAAATACATATAAGAAAAATACTATTATTATTGTAATATCATATGACAAAAATGTAAAAATGTGATATAAATATGTAGGAAAGGAATGATGCGAATGAACGAATATATGGAAATTGCCAAAAACAAATCAATTCAAGGCTTTAAAAACAAAGAGGGAGGTCCTTTTGGTGCAGTAATAACTGATAAAAACGGAAATATAATAGCAGAGGGGAATAATAGGGTTTTATGCAGTAATGACCCAACTGCACATGCCGAGGTTGTAGCAATAAGAACTGCTTGCGAAAAATTAAAAACATATGATTTATCAGATTATATCTTATATACATCATGTGAGCCATGTCCAATGTGTTTATCAGCAATAATTTGGGCTAATATTAAAAAAGTATATTATGGATGCACAAAAGAAGATGCAGGAAATATAGGATTTAGAGATGATATAATTTACCAATATTTAAAAGGTGAAAATAAAGATTTAATAAATTTACAACAAATGGATAGAGATGAATGTATAAAGGCATTTGAGGAATATAAAAAGGAAAATGGGTTAATTTATTAATACAGATTAGGAGGACAAAAGATGATTGATAATATAGAGGTGTTATGCCATAGTTGCATAAAAATAAGTGGGGATAAAACGATTTATATAGATCCTTTTAGGATAGAGGAAGAGATGAAAGATGCGGATTTGATTTTTGTTACACATAATCATTATGACCACTATTCAGAGGATGATATAGAAAAAATAAAAAAGGATAATACACAAATTGTTGTTCCAGAAGATTTACTTACAAATGTGTTGAGATTTGGATTTGAACCACAAAATGTATTGGCGGTTGAGCCAAATAAGAAGTATAAAATAGACGGAATTGAGTTTGAAACAGTTCCTGCTTACAATATTAATAAACAGTTTCATCCAAAAGTAAATGAGTGGGTAGGATATATTATAACATTAGATGGATTGAGATATTATTTTGCAGGAGATACTGATATTACAGAAGAAAGTAAAAAGGTGAAATGTGATGTTGCTTTTGTTCCAGTTGGGGGAACTTATACAATGAATGCTAAAGAAGCGGTTGATTTAATGCATATAATTAAACCACGAGTTGCGGTACCAATTCACTATGGTTGTATAGTTGGAACTCAACAAGATGCAGATTTTTTTGTGAAATGGCTAGGACCTGATATTGAAGGTGAAATATTGATGAAATAAATAAAAAACACTGTAGCGAATTAAATATTCGAGCAGTGTTTTTTTGGTCCCAATTTGGAACCTTAAATCTTGGAATAATTTTGGTGGAGATGAGGGGAGTCGAACCCCTGTCCATAACAAAATTCACATAAACTTCTCCGAGTGCAGTTAATTGTAAAAATTCATTTAATAAACGACAATCAACAAACGAAAACTAAACATATCTGCTAAATACCCACTGTTTTCGCAGAAAAAACAGCTTTGTTTCCCACTAAATGACACCAAATTAGAATATGTGGGGACACTCTAATAGGCGTTGCCGCAAACTAAGCAGCAAATGCTAATTCTGTATTATCAGCGTTTATTTTTAATTTCTCGTTTTTTAAGTGGCCAACGAGAATCCACTACTCGCTATTCATGCTTCAGATGAAATGTCGAAACCATTACATCCCCATATGCAATATTTATTATAATATATTTTATGAATAAATTCAATATAAAAAGGAACAATAATAAAAAGAAATGCTTTCTATTGCAAAAAAATGCAAATAGAAAGCATCAATAGATTAATTAGAATTCAGTTGAACTCTAAGCTATGAGGAAGTTTTATTTATGATAATGAAAAATCGGGTCTGTATCCCAGATGCAAGTCTTAGAATGGTCTGCAACAGCAGAAGAATATAACTGCAAAGCAGGAATATTTACAATTCCATTTTCGGAATTGCTATCAACAATTGTAGCCATATCATGTTCCAGTCCAATAAGAATGACGTAATGTCCGCCAGTAAGTTCCGAATTGTTATAATACAAATTATCACATACATACATTGGAACAGGAACGCCATATTTAATGTTTTTCTTAATTTGCTCAATATGCTTCAAGCGAGTGTTCGTATAAGGAAGTGTATTATCATTCGCAACGAGAGCAATCAACTCATCCAAGAAAAAAACACATCCATCCATTCCAAGGGGAATGTCATAAATGTTTTTGGCGTCATCATACTTCCAAGAGCAGTACCCTTTTTTTACCATGAGTTTAGTCAGAGCAAAAATAGAATTTTCACGTTCGTCAAAAAGTGAAGGTTTGTCTACTGTCAAATTAGCCCTGGCACAACATAAGATTAAAAGGTTATAAATAGCCAAAATTAAACTACTATCAACTTTTGCAGTGCATTTCTTGTTAAATGGCAGAGAGGACAGCAATGGATCTCTTTTTAATGCAAACATTTTTTGCTTGCTGAATTCAATTGCTGTATCTACAAGCCGATTTGCCACGATATTAAACCAGCAAATATTATCAGGGCCTAATCTATTTGCTTCATCTATGCTATCCAACAACAGAAGATAAGTAGATTTAAGTCTATCACTTGCTCCAAAATGATAAGATATTCGCCGATTGTTTAATAAGGGTTCTTTTTGAAATTCGGGTAGATGAGTTAAAGAAACAGCATGCTTGCAAAATCTTTTTGTGTACACGATAAATTACCTCTCAATCAATCAATTTTTTTAATGTCCGGATATATCCGACTTTTTACCTCCTCAATAAAAAAAGTCGCAGTACTATTATATAACAGTATTTACATAAAGTCAAACGAAAATTCATTAATCGCAAAAGAATATTTATATAAATTAATGCATATTTTTTTCCTTTTTTGTCATAATAAGAGTATACTTAAAAAACAAAAAGGAGGAAGAATATGAAAGCAACAGGTGTTGTAAGAAGAATAGATGATTTAGGTAGAGTTGTAATACCAAAAGAAATAAGAAAAACATTACGTATAAAAGAAGGAGAACCTTTAGAGATATTTACAGATAGAGAAGGACAAGTAATATTAAAAAAATATTCACCAATAGGAGAATTGTCAGAATTTGCAACAGGATATGCAGAAACATTATCAAAAACAACAGGACATATAGCTTGTATTACCGACAAAGATACAGTTATAGCAATATCAGGTGGACCTAAAAAAGAATTTTTAGAGCAAAATGTTAGTGAAGAACTTGAACAATTAATGGAAGATAAAGAAGTTTATACAAGTAAAGAAAATAGTGATGTAGCAGTGCCTATAACAAAAAATGATAACAATGAAAGAAAATATAATGCACAAGTTGTATATCCTATTATTTCTAATGGAGATACAATTGGAACTGTAATTTTATTATCTAAAGAATCAAATACAAAAATGAATGAAGTTGAAAAGAAGGTTGCACAGTCAGCAGCTACTTTTTTGGGAAGTCAGATGGAAATATAGTGACAATTTGGGGTCGGTGTTTTTTTTGACAGCTTGTTAAGAAAAACACCGACCCCAAATTGTCACCAAAATTATAACTTCAAGCTTACAATCGTTACTCCCATCTCGCCTTCACCGAAAAGTACCAGGCCTAAAATTATCAACAATTTTGTTAGTTTTTAGATATTTTTGAATACTATTTCGCAACGCTCCAGTGCCTTTTCCGTGAACAATTCTGACAGGGGAAAGTTTAGCAATATAACAGTCATCCAAATATTTATCTACTATAGGAATTGCCTCATCAACAGTCATGCCGAGTAAGTTTATTTCTGGGCTAACTGATTGAGCTTTAAAGCTAGACTTTTGAGAATAATTACTACCATTACTAATTTGTGCTCCAGAGTTTTTTCCACTTTTGTTTTTGCCTGATGTAGATGCAGAAGAAGTCTCGTGTAAATTTTTAATATCGACTTTCATTTTCATCATACCAATTTGAACTTGAACAGTATCATCTTTTGAAATATTTGATACAACAGTCCCATTAGTTTTTAAATTGCTTACATACACATTTAAGCCAGGTTTAATATTTTCTCTCAAGATTGCAGGAGAGATAGAGTCAATAACAGCGTTTTCAGATGTAGCTGAAACAGAAGCAATCTTGTCATTTAATTTGTTTCTAAGCTTATTTGCTTGAGAAGCGGAATTAGTAGATGAAATGTCACGAATCAATGAATTTGCAGTTTCTTTAGCATCTAATAATATTTGTTTAGCTTCTTGTTTTGCATTAGAGATTAGTTCTTTTTCACGTTCTGAAACATTAGAATGTTGATTTTTTAATGAATCACGTAATTTTTGTGCTTCTTCTAATACTTTAGCTGTTTGAGTTTTTTCTGTTTCAATTTTCGCTTTATCATCATAAATCTTTTTTAACAAGTCCTCTAGATTTATTGTTTCTTTATCAATCATAGAAGTTGCACGTTGAATGATTTCTTCTGAAAGACCAAGTTTTCTGCTAATTGCAAATGCATTACTTTTTCCAGGGATACCTATTAGTAAGCGGTAAGTAGGGCGTAGGTTTTCAATGTCGAATTCTACACTGGCATTTTTGAAGCCTGGTGTTACTAATGCATATTTTTTTAATTCTTGATAATGTGATGTAGCAACAGTGATTGCTCTAAGGTTTGTAAAGTATTGCAAAATGCTTATTGCCAGATGAGCTCCTTCAAGCGGATCTGTTCCAGAACCTAGCTCGTCAACAAGGATTAAGCTGTCTGATGTGGCAGAATGTGTGATATTTACAATATTGCTCATATGTGATGAGAATGTACTTAAAGATTCACTAATGCTTTGCTCATCTCCGATATCTGCAAAAATTTGGTCAAATACATAAATTTGTGAATGCTCGTCTGCTGGGATATTTAAGCCACTACAAGCCATTGCTGTTAAAAGCCCAACAGTTTTTAAGGTTACTGTTTTTCCACCAGTATTTGGACCAGTTATGATTAGACTTGAAAAGTCTTTTCCAATTTCTAATGATGATGGAACAACCTTGGCTGGGTCAATTAATGGATGTCTTGCGTTTATTAATTTTATGACTTTGTTTTCACTGATTTCTGGGGTTGTACAATGTAAATTTAAAGAATAATGAGCTTTAGCAAAGATAAAGTCAAGTTTTCCGATTAATTCTGTGTCAGCTTTTAATTCTTTTGTGTAAGGGTATAGAAGTCCACTTAAATTTTGTAAAATTCTTTCAATTTCAAGTTCTTCTTCAATATGCAAATTTGATAACTCATTATTTAAATCAAATACAGCAAGTGGTTCAATGAAAACAGTTGAACCACTGCTAGACATATCATGTACAAGTCCTTTTACATTGCTACGATATTCTTCTTTTACAGGAATTACAAAACGTCCATTACGAATTGTAACAATATTTTCTCTCATGTATTTAGAATAAGTAGATGAATGTAAAATAACATTTAATTTTGAACGTATATCTTGTTCAATTTTGCGTTCGCGTCTACGAATATCTTGTAATTTTGCTGATGCAGTATCTGCAATAGTATCTTCATCTAAAATTGATTTTGCAAATGTAGATACAACACTTGGATTTATATATAAATCTGAAAAATATTGTTCAATTGCAGAAAAATCAGAATTAGCAAGATAATCTTTAGCAAAATAATCTTTTAAATCAGATGCTATTTGCAAAATATTTTGTAATTCTAATAAAGCTTTTATACTAAGAGAACCACAGCCATCAAGAGCTTTTAAATAAACAGTTATATCAGCAATTTCTCCAATAGGAGGTGTGCTGTTTCTTTGAATAAGGATTACTCCTTGACTAGTCTCATTTAAAGTTTGCATTACAGTTTCTTTATCTTGAGAAGGACGAAGTTCTGTTACAAAATTCTTTCCTATATATGTTTTACAATATCCAGATAGAATATTTAAAATTTTATCAAATTCTAGTTTTTTTAAATTGTTATTCATTTTTTAAATTCATTCCTTTCATATATATTATTGCACAAAAATGCTTAGAAATCAATCAAAATATTGACTATTACTGGAAAAAAGTGTTATAATTAATTAGGTTAGCTTAAAGGAGGCTAAAAACATGATGTTGAAAGTAGAAGCGATAATTTGGCGGACTGCATTGGATTCTCTAGAAATTGAACTAGAAAGAAAGTTGACAGAACGCCAACGACAGAGTATTCTTCTGGGAATTCGGAAGATTATCTGGAGCTTCATACGAGAGAGGTATATCCTAGATATACTAATCTTACGACCGTTTAATGTCATCGAAGCATTTTACCGATTTGCGGACGATGAGATTCTCTACAAAAAGGATGTGAAAAAGCCATCATTGAACATGTGGAAACGATTTGTTCACGAAACAGTGAAATACCCTGAGATGCTAGAATGGTACCTTTAAAGGAGAGTGCTGGTGTAAAAACCAGCTTCTTCTTTTTTTATTGTATAAGAAAAATTACCTGGAGGAGATTTTTCTGCAATAACTCTTGCCAAAAAAAGGATTTGAATGTATAATATAGATATACTTAAAAAATAAAACGAAAAAGAGAGGAGCGATTTTTATGCAAATAAAAATAACAGGAAAGGAACTAAAGGTAACAGACGCAATAAACGATTACGTAGAAAGAAAAATGGAGAGAATTGCCAAATACTTTGACGATGCAGAAGCAGATGTGCTAATAAGAGTAGAAAAAAATGCTCAAATAGCAGAAATGAAAGTATCTGCAAATGGCGAAGTTTTCAGAGCAGTAACAGAAGATAAAGATTTGTATGCATCTATAGATAAAGATATAGATATATTAGAAGGACAAATTAGAAAATATAAAACAAAGAAAGACAAAATGCAAAAAGAATCTAGTTTGAAAAATTTAGATGTTAGTGCACCAGCACATGAAATAACAGATGAAATTTTAAAAACAGAATACTATGAAATAAAACCAATGACTCCAGAAGATGCAAAGTTAAAATTACAAGAAAGACCAACACAATTATTTTTAACATTCGTAAATGTTGAAACAGGAAAAGTTAATGTTATCCATAAATTAAAAGATGGTAAAAACTTTGGATTAATTGAGCCAGAGGCTTAGAAATATAGAAAGGAAGATTTTAAAAATCTTCCTTATTTTTTTGGTGGAAAAACATTCCTGTCGAAGAAGGATAGTTTTTTGTCGAAAAGTATTGAAAAAATATATATCAAATGATATATTTAAAGTGATATGAAAAAAATAAATACAAAAGTAATAAAAATAATATTAATAATAATATGGATGGTAGTAGTATTCTGGTTCTCAAATCAAGGCGGGACAAAGTCAAGTGGTACTAGTACAAGAGTGACAGAATTAATTGTAGATATTGTAGAAAAAGTGAATAATAAGGAATATAATTTACAAGAGATACATCAAACAGAAATGATAATTAGAAAACTTGCACATTATACGATATATATGGTTGGAGGATTTCTAATAATGAATTATGCGTATTCAGCTTCTCAAACACGAAAAAAACAAATATGTTGGAGTTTGTTTTTTGGAATGTTTTATGCTATGACAGATGAATTTCATCAATATTTTGTTCCAGGAAGAAGTGCAAGAATATTTGATGTAGGAATTGATACGCTAGGGGTTATAACAGGTATTTTAATTTATATGACGTTAATGAAATTAATAAATAAAATATATGTTAAGAGTTCAAAAGCTAAATAAGGGGGATAACTAAAGTGAATATGGAAATTACTCAAGAGAATATTACAGAAGAGAAAAATACAAAAAGTTTAATTTGCTCTGCTATCAAGAGAACAATAGATATAATAGGTGCTGTTGTTGGAATTATAGCATTAATTCCACTAACAATAGGAACTTTTATAGCTAATTTAATTAGCAAAGATAAAGGACCAGTATTTTATACTCAAAACAGAATTGGAAAAGACGGAAAGACTTTTAAAATGTATAAATTTAGATCTATGGTTGTTGGTGCAGATGATATTTTACAAGAATATTTAGATTCGAATCCAGAAGCTAAAGAAGAATATAGAATAAATAAGAAGTTAAAGGATGATCCAAGAGTAACAAAAGTTGGAAAATTTATAAGAAAAACAAGTATTGACGAATTTCCACAATTTATAAATGTATTAAAGGGAGAAATGAGTTTAGTTGGTCCAAGACCATATTTGCCTAGAGAAATAGGAGATATGGAAAACTATTATCCTTACATAGTTGACATGAAACCAGGACTTACAGGATTATGGCAAATAAGTGGAAGAAATGATGTGTCATTTAAAGAAAGATTAGAATTAGATTTAGAATACTATAAGAAAAGAAATATAAAAACATATATAAAAATATTAGGATTGACAGTAAGAAAAGTAGTACTTAGAGAGGGGGCAATTTAGCATATGAAGAAAAAGGTCCTACATATAGTTGAGGCATTTGGTGGAGGAATTTTTTCAATGCTGAGTGATTTGTTAAATAAACTTGATGATGAATATGAAATTGTTGTTGCATATTCATTAAGGAATCAAACCCCAGAGAATTTTAAGGAATATTTTAATAGTAATATAAAATTCATAAAAGTTGATGATTTTGAAAGAAATATTAATCTAAGCAAAGACTTAAGAGCATTAAAATCAATAAAAAATATAATTGAGAAAGAAAAGCCAGATATAATACATTTACATTCTTCAAAAGCAGGAGTTTTAGGAAGATTAGCTATAAGTGGCAAGAAAGTAAAAATGCTATATAATCCACATGGTTTTTCTTTTTTGAAATTGGACGAGCCTAAAATAAAAAGATTATCATATTGGCTTATAGAAAAGATGATGGCTGTTATAAATCCTAAGTGCACAATTGTGGGATGTTCAAAAGGTGAATATGAAGAAGCTTTAAAATTATCAAAAAATTCAATCCAAATTGATAATGGAATAGATATTTTTAAAATAGAAAAAATTCTTAAAGGTTTAAAAGATACAGATGTAGATTTTAATAAATTAAAAGTATGCACAATTGGAAGAATTGGATATCAAAAAGATCCTCAGATGTTTAATGAAATAGCAGAAAAATTTTCAACCATTGAGTTTACATGGATTGGAGATGGTGAACTCAAAGATAAATTACAATCAAATAATATAAAAATTACTGGATGGAAAAGTAGAGATGAGGTTCTAAAAATATTAAATAATAACAACATATTTATCTTAACATCATTATGGGAGGGATTGCCAATTTCTCTTTTAGAAGCAATGTATATGAAAAAGATTTGCATTGTTACAAATGTTGTTGGAAATAGAGATGTTGTAGAAGATAAAAAGAATGGTTTTATATGTAATATCACAGAAGAATTTGTGAAAGTCATTGATGATATAAAAAATAGAAGATATGATTTTGAAAAAATTTTGCAAAATGCTTATAGTGATGTTAATAATAAATACAATACAAAAATTATGTGTGAAAAATATGTTAGGGAGTATTGTAGAAAAAATAAATGAAAAAAGATATTAATATACAGATTATTAGAATTATAGCAATGTTTTTTATTTTGTTTTGTCATTTTTTTAATGAAATAGGAAACAAACTTACAGTGTTAGGACAATTTTTTAATGTTGGAGTTTTTATTTTCTTTATAATTTCGGCATATTTATATGGAAAAAAGAATATACAGCATCCATCAAAGTGGCTCGTAAACAAGTTTTTACAAATATGTATACCTATTTATATTTGGTTAATATTTGTTAATGTTATATATATAGCAACAAATGCAAATGTAAAATATATTAATAATTTATTTTATATTTTAAACATTCAGGCATTTACAAATAATAATTTGTTAGGATTAGAACATTTATGGTTTATTTCTATAATATTGATAATGTATTTAATAACACCTTGGTTAAATAAAGCTAAAAATTTGAAATTAAGTCGTTCGAAAGTATATACACTCTTAGTATTCCAAATACTTAGTTTTATAGTATTGTCATTATTGAATGAAGACGTGGGAAGATATATTTTTTACATATTTATATATATAAATGTTTACTTTGCAAGTAGCAAAAATATAGAAATACATAATAAATATTTGATGATAGCTAGTTTTATTGTTGCAATAATATTTAGAGTGGGATTAAGAAGCATATTCGATAATACAATTATCTATTCTAATTTTGTGGTACTGCCAACTCAAACAATTATTGCAATAAGCATTTTTACATATTTAAAAAATCTAGATTTTAATATTAAAAGAATAGACATAATTAATTGGCTTGATGGAATAACATATTATATTTATATTGTTCATTATATTTTTTGCGTTGGACCATTGAAAATAGTTCATGAGCTTTCTATATGGTATCCAGTTCAAGTGATAGGTGTATGTTTTCTATCTATAGTATTTGGAACTATATTAAAAAATATGACAGAAATTATTAATAAAAAGATTGTAAGGACGTGAAAAAATGATATTTTTTAAGATTTTATGGCATATAAATTGTGCAATAAAAAAGATTTTATTAAAAATTATTTATAGAAATAAAATTAAGTTTGGAAAAAATGTACAATTTAGAAAGCGATTTAATTTAGTTATAGAAAAAAATGGAAAAGTAGTAATTGGTGATAATACTTTTTTTAATGATGATTGCTCAATAAATGCAATGAGTCAAATAAATATAGGAAAAAATTGTTTATTTGGAGAAAATGTAAAAATTTATGATCATAATCATAGATTTAGAGAAAATAACAAATTAATTTCAGAACAGGGTTATTCTATTGGAAAGGTTGACATTGGAAATAATTGTTGGATTTGTAGTAATACTGTTATTTTAAAAGATTCTAATATAAAAGATAATACAGTAATTGGAGCTGGAAATATTGTTGATAATATAATAGAAGAAAATACTTTAGTAATAAATAAAACAAACTATGAAAAAATAAAACTTCATGAGGTGAAGATTGGAAATGGATAAAATAAAAGTGATGCATGTATTTCATTCAATGGATGTTGGTGGTGCACAAACATTAATAATGAATGTATACAGAAATATGGATTTAAATAAATATGAATTTTCTTTTATTGTTTCAAAAGATGGATTTTTTGATGAAGAAATAAGGCAATTAGGTGGAAAAATATATAAAATACCATATGTTACGAAAAATGGTAGTATCATATATAAAAATAGAATTAAAAGGATATTGAAAGAACATTCGGATTATCAAATAGTACATTCACATATTGACCAAGTTTCTGGAATAGTTATGCAAGCAGCTAAAGAAGCAGGAGTAAAAGGGAGAATAGCACATAGTCATAATACAAAGAATGTGAATGGAATATTTGGGAGATTGTACAAAAGTTATTTGGAAAGCAAAATTTTACCAAATGCAACTGATTTGTGTGCATGTTCTGATAATGCAGCCCAATGGCTTTTTAAAGAAAAAGCTTCAGAGGCTGTAGTTATTAATAATGGTATAGATATTGAAAAATTTAAATATTCAGATGAAAAAAGAAGGAAGATACGTGACGAATTAGAGATTTCAGATAATACATTTGTAATAGGTCATATAGGTGTGTTTAGAAAACAAAAAAATCATAAATTTTTGATAGAAATATTTAATGAATATTTAAAGTCAAATCCAAATAGTATTTTAATTTTAGTTGGTGATGGAGAATTAAAAGAAGAAATTGTAGATATGGTTAAAGAACTTAACATCGAAGAAAAAGTAAAATTTTTAGGAGTTAGGCTTGATACTGATTATATATATTCTGCAATTGATTTGTTTTTATTTCCATCATATTTTGAAGGATTAAGTTTATCTCTAATAGAAGCTCAAATCGCAGGATTAACAATATTAACTTCGACAGGTGTAGATATGAAAACGGATATTTCAAAAAATATAAAATTTTTAGAATTAGATGATGAACCTTCTGAATGGGTAAAACTTATAAAAAAATATAATAGATATGATTGTTTAAAAGAAGCAATAGAAAATGGATATGATCAAAAAGAAATGATAGCTAAAGTTTTAGGCGTATATAATAAAATAGAAAAAAGAGGATAAGTAAATGAAAAAACAGAGATATATCAAAGCGACATTCTATAGTCTGAGCATAATTTTCGTTATAGCAATAGTAACTAAAATATATCAAAATACATTATTGCCAATGAAATACTTTTATGATAGTTTAAATATATTATCATTAATGAATGGAAATTACAATGCAGATAAGACATATGTTGTTACAGCAAAGATATTTGATGCAATAAATATATTTGGATTTTCATCATTGATACAATATAGTATAACATTTGGAATAATATTTAATATTATAATATTTGTTGAATTATTAAAAAGAAATAAAACTTATACAACAAGTCAATATATTTTTATATATGTTAGTACAGTATTATTAAACATTTATGTTTTTAATTTAAGTAAAGATATAATACAATTTACTGTTTTTTTGCTAGTATATCATGGCTTAATTAAAGATGAAAAAAGTAATAAAGAAAAGCTATTTTTCATAGTAATTGTTTTAATTATAGAAGCATTAACATATAGAATGTATTATGGAATAATGGCTATTATGATAATGGCAATTTATATTGCATATAATATGTTATTAAAAAATAAAAAGATAAATAAAAAAATTATATTTAAAACTATAATGTTGTGCTTGTTGGTCTTTTTTACAATAGTATTTATTGTAAGTATTATTTCAAAAGAAAATTATGAACAAATATTAAATGTAAGAGATGTTACGAATAGTGCGAGAAATGAATCAGTTGATGCTGTTACTATAATAAATGATTTATTAGGAAAAAATACTAATTTCTTAATATTTATCTGTAATTATATTATTAATTTTATAAGAATGGCTTTACCATTTGAATTATTACTAAAAGGAATAAAATATATACCATTTGTTATATATCAAATATATGTGGTTTATATATTGCTGAGATTAATAAAAAAGATTAGTTCAGATAATATATTATTAATAGCAACATATTTAGCATTTTTCATGATTTCTGTAATATTTGAACCAGATTTTGGCTCATTTGTAAGACATGAGTCAGCTATATCTTTAATATTAATAGAAATATGCAAAAAGGGAGAAAAAACAAATGAAAGAGAAGATTAAGGTATTACAGATTGGAATGTCTGGAAATCAAGGTGGAATAGAAACATATATATACAATCTTTATAAAAATTCAAATAAAGATGAATTTCAGTTTGATTTTATAGACATTTCGAATGATAAAATTGCATTTTATGATGAATTAGTGAGTGATGGAGCCAATATATATAAAGTAATAGGAAGAGATAAAAACTATTTTGAGCATATTAGCCAACTAAAGAACATTATAAAAAAAAATAATTATAATATAATTCATATACACATTATGGATTATAGTTGGTTTGAGCCTATAGTAATAGCTAGCAAGTATTCTAAAGCAAAGATAATATTACATAGTCATAGTGCTAATAATGTGATGACATGGAACCAAAAACATAAAATGTTACACAAAATAGGAAAATGGTTATGTAAAAATGTTAAAGCTGAGCATGTTGCTTGTGGAAAAAAAGCGGGAGAATTTATGTTTCCAAACCAAATTTTTACTATATTAAATAATGGGATTGATTTAGATAAGTTTAAATATAATTACCAATATAATGAAGAATTAAGAAAAGAATTAAAAATAGCTGAAAAAAGTTTTATAATAGGACAAGTAGCGAAATTAGATTTACCGAAAAATCCATTGTTTTTATTGGAAATATTTAATGAATATAAGAAAAAAGATATTAATGCGAAATTGGTTGTTGTAGGGGAAGGACCACAAAAAAAAGAGATGGAAGAAAAAATAAAAGAGTATAATTTAGGACAAGATGTTTTTTTACTTGGAAGAAGGGATGACTGTTATAAAATATATTCTATGTTTGATTTGTTTTTAATGCCATCTTTATATGAAGGATTTAGTATATCGCTAGTTGAGGCCCAGGCTAATGGATTAAAATGTTATACTTCTGATGAAGTTGATGAGGATTCAAATATTACTGGTAACGTACAATTCATATCATTAGAAAAAAATGCTGGGTTTTGGGCAGACCAGATACTTAATAGTAAAAATGAGCGTGATAGAAATGCACAAGAAAAGATTCCAGATAAATTTGATTTTAAAAACAGTTATGAAATGGTATATGAAGTATATAGAAGTGGAGTAGAAAATGAAAACAATTAGGATTTTACAATGTGGACTTACAGAGTCTTATGGTGGTATGGAAGCTTTTATATTAGAAGTGTATAGGAATTTAGATAGAACAAAAATACAATTTGATTTTTTAATAACACATAATGGAAAAATAGCATGTGAAGAGGAAATAAAAAGCTTGGGTGGAAGAATATTTAGGATTGAATATTCTAGAAAAGAAAATTTTGTAAAACATTATACAGAACTAGAAAATTTTTTTAAAATTCATGCATCTGAATTTTGTGCAGTACATATGAATAGTTGTTTTCCTAAATATTCATTACCACTAAAATACGCAAAAAAATATGGGATTAAAACAAGAATTTTTCATTCTCATAACTCAGGAGATATGTATGCTTCTAACTCAAAAATAAAAACATTTTTTAAAAATATTGAATATAAAATAGAAAGATATTTTATAAAAAAGAGAGCCAATGTAAAACTAGCATGTTCTAATGAAGCAGGGAGATATGTGTTCGGGAAAAGTGATTTTAAAGTTATAAATAATGGAATAGATATAAATAAATTTAAATTTGATTGTAAGCTTAGAGAAAAAGTTAGAAATGAGCTGAAATTCAAATATGATGATAAAGTTGTCGGCTTTGTTGGAAGATTACAATATCAAAAAAATCCATTATTTGCATTGAAAGTTTTTAATGAGTTACAAAAACAAGATTCAAAATATAAAATGATAATTATTGGAGTTGGAAACTTAAAAGAGAAGATGGAAAAATACATACAAGAAAATAAAATTGAAGGTGTATTTTTTTTAGGGCAAAGAAAAGATGTGAATGAATTATATCAGGCTATGGATTATTTTTTGTTTCCTTCTGTTTTTGAGGGATTAGGAATTGCATTAATAGAAGCGGAAACATCAGGGGTGCGATGCTTTGCTTCAACAGCTGTTCCTGAATTAACTAATATAACTGATAATGTAAGATTTTTAGAACTTGAAAAAGGAGAAAAGGAGTGGGCTAGAATAATATCTAATACAGATATAGTTTCTAGAAATGATTCCTATAAAAAT
Organism: uncultured Clostridium sp.; assembly: GCA_900555615.1. Classification (GTDB taxonomy): domain Bacteria; phylum Bacillota; class Clostridia; order TANB77; family CAG-508; genus CAG-269. The sequence continues at coordinate 20,251 of USMB01000010.1, forward strand.
GTTAAGAAGAATAAGTTCGACATAAGAGATACTGTTGGAGAACTTGTAGGAGTATATAATAAATGAAAAATGAATTATTGAGTGTAATAATACCTGTATATAATGTTGAAAAATATTTAGATAGATGTATAAGCTCTGTTGCAAATCAATCTTATAAGAATCTAGAGATAATATTAGTTGATGATGGCTCAACAGATGATAGTGGAAAAATCTGTGATAAATATGTTCAAGATGACAAAAGAATTAAAGTTGTTCATAAAAAAAATAGTGGACCTTCAGATTCAAGAAATATTCGGAATAGAAAATGCAAAAGGAAACTTAATTACTTTTGTAGATAGTGATGATGAATTGGAAAATGTAGATCTATATGCTAAGATTATTTATAATATGAAAAGAGATTTAGTGGATATTGCTTGTTTTGGGTATAAGAAGATTAATGATAATAATGAGATAATAGAAAAAATAAATGTTGATAATGATAGGTTTCTTATTCAAAACCAAAAATTTAGTTTATTATATCAAGGAGCTTTTTACACATTTGCATGTGTAATGTGGAATAAGATATTTAAAAAAGAAATATTTGAAAATATTAGATTTCCTAGTAAAAAGATTAATGAGGATGAATATATTATGCATGAATTATTCTTTATGGCTCATAAAATTGGATTGTATTCTGATGAAGTGTATTATTTATACAAACAAAGAGAAAATTCAATCACTAAAAGATATAATAAAAAGAGATTAGATGGAATAGTTGCATTAAAAAAAAGAATTGAATTTATCATAAAAAATAATTTGCCAAATGAGTTTTATCAACAAACAGTTAATCTTTTATTATACAACATTATTCAGCATTATAGAAGTATTGAAATTTATTATAGTGGTAAAGACAAATTAAGAATTCAAAATGATTTAAATAAAGAGTTTAAAACTTACTATGAAAGTTTAAAATTAAAAGATATAAGAATACAAAATAAAATTAAGTTTATAATGTTTAGGATTAATCCTAATTTTACAACAAAAGTATTAAATGTTTTCTTTAAGATATAAGGAGAGAAAAAATGGAAGAGGATACAATAACAATTATTATTCCAGTTTATAATTGCCAGGAATATTTAGATAGATGTATAAAATCTGTTGCAAATCAATCTTATAAGAACCTTGAAATAATATTAGTTGATGATGGCTCAACAGATGATAGTGGAAAAATCTGTGATAAATGGAAAGTAATTGATTCTAGAATAAGTGTTATCCATAAAACAAATGGAGGAGTTTCATCAGCAAGAAATATAGGAATAGCTAAGGCAAATGGAAAATATATAGGATTTGTAGATAGTGATGATTATTGTGAAGAAGATATGTATTTGAAAATGGTAAATGCTATTAAAAATAGTGGGAATGATATGGTTTATTGCGATATATATAAAAATAGGAGTTATGAAATGATTGGAAACAAAGAAGAAATAACCCCAATAGAAAGAATTAAAGAAATTTATCCATATGGAGCTGCTATGTGGAATGGTTTATATAAAAGTAAAATAATAAAAGAAATTAAGTTTAATGAAGAAATATATTATGGCGAAGATTTATTGTTTTTAACGGAATATTTAAAATTGTGCAAGAAAAATATAAAACACTTAAAAGAGCCTCTTTATAATTATTGCGTCAATGAGGGCAGTATAACATTAAAGTCTGATAGAGAAACAGCTCTAAAAAAATATTATAATTACATATTGGCTGCCAATTTAACATTGAGCGAATTGGAAAAGGGTGAATTGAAACTTGATTATTTTTACAAAAGATATATAGATTTAATTTATCATATATGTCAAAAATTTGATAATATAGATTATATGAATTTTTTACAAGAACAATTAAAAAAATATAGAGGATATTTTAATTTAAAACAGAAAATCTATTATTGTCTATTAAAAATTAATGAGAATATGTTAAACACAATATATAAAAAATTATAATATTGCATTGATTGGAGTTTTTATGAGAAAAAGAATAGATTGGATAGATTTTTTAAAAGGATTTTTAATATTAACAGTGATGCTAGGACATACTGAAGGATGTCCTAAAATTTTGAAAGTATATATTTATTCATTTCATATGCCATTGTTTTTCTTTTTGGCAGGATATACTATGTCTATAAAAAACTACACTCTAAATGAGTTTGTGATAAAAAAAGTAAAATCATTAATTATTCCAGGAATTTCTCTAGGAACAATAAGTTTAATATATGAGATAATTTTCTTAAAGATAAATAGAATAAGTATTAAATCAGCTATTTTAGGATTACTTTTTCAAATGAGAGGGCAAGGAATGGCAATTGCCTGGTTTCTTGTTTGCTTGTTTGTGTGCCAGGTAATGTTATATATAATAATAATAAAATTTAAAAATCAATTCAAAATTATTTTTGGTGTATCCATATTAAGTTATATATATACAAGAATCGGAAAAATGTATTTACCTACAGTTGTTTTGCCATATTCACTTGATATTGTTGGAATAGCAATGTTATTTGTATATTATGGCTATTATTGCAAAGATAAAGATATCAATATAAAAAATAATAGATTATTATATATGATTGGATTTTTTGGAATATCACTTTTGACATGTTTCCTAAATTATTATTTATTTGGATTTAATGTTGATATATATAGTGATAGTTTTGGAAGTTATTTATTATTCAATATTTCAGCATTAAGTGGAATAAATGCTTTTGTTATGTTATTCAAAAAAATTAGAAAAGCGAGAATATTAAAATATATAGGATATAATAGTTTAATATATTATGTTTTACATACTATATATTTTGAAACTTTAGATATTATATGTGATAAGTTAAGTATAACTAAAAATTCAGTAATGATTTCAATTGCATATATAGTAATTACAGCTATATTAATCATGCCATTAGTTTATTTTATTAATAAATACTTTCCGTATATTTTAGGAAAGGAAAGAAAGAATAGAGAGGAAGAAATATGCGTTCACAAAATTCAATAAAAAACACAATTGTTTCTATGATAATGAGTGTAGTAACTATTCTTATAGGATTAGTAACACAAAAAATATTTATAAAAATATTAGGAACAGAATATTTAGGATTAAATGGATTATTTTCTAATATATTGTCTATGCTCTCAATTGCTGAACTGGGCATAGGGTCAGCAATTATATATAGTCTATATAAACCGATAGCAGATAATGATAAAGAAAAAATAAAATCATTAGTAGAATTTTATAAAAAAAGTTATAGAATTATAGCTGTAATTGTTACTATAATAGGTATCTGCATAATACCATTTTTGGATAAAATAGTTGGAAAAACAGATATACAAGAAAAGATAATATTATTGTATATGTTGTTTTTAATAGATACTGTAGTTTCATATTTACTAACATACAAAAGATCAATTCTATATGCAAGTCAAAAAACATATATAATAAATATTGTACATATTTTGTATTTAATATTAATGAATTCATTACAAATATTAATGTTGACATTGACTAAAAATTATACATTATATTTATTAATAAAAATTATATTTAGAATAATAGAAAATGTTGTTATAACGCAAATTGCTAATAAAATGTATCCATATTTAAAAGAAAAAGAAATAATAAAATTAGATAAAAATAGTACGAATTCTATAATAAAAAAAGTGAAGGGATTATTATTCCATAAAATAGGATGGTTTTTGGTATTAGGAACAGATAATATTATAATTTCGTCTTTTTTTGGAGTTTCAGCAGTTGGATTATATACAAATTACAATATGATAATTCAAGCTGTAGATAATTTATTTGGACAAGTGTTCTCGTCTATAACATCAAGTGTTGGAAATTTACTCATAGAAGAAGATAAGAAAAAATCTTATATGATATATAAAGACATGGTATTTGTTAATTTTTTTATGTATAGTTTTGCGGCGATTGCTATAATGAATATGATGGAAATATTTATAACTATATGGATAGGTAAACAATATTTATTAAGTTATAGTGTTTTAGTTATATTATCAATTAATTTTTATATTCAAGGCATGAGAAAAACATCAAATACATTTAAAGAGGCTGCTGGAATTTTTCATGAGGACCGATATGTACCACTAATTGAATCTGCTGTAAATATAATAGCTTCAATAGTTTGCTTAAAGATATGGGGATTAGGTGGAGTGTTTATTGGAACAATAATAAGTTCTTTGGTTTTATTTTTATATAGTTATCCTATATTTGTATATAAAAAATTATTTGATAGAACATATTGGCAATTTATAAAAGAACAAGTCAAATATTTACTTATTTTTATATTTAGTAGTATAGTTACAGCTTCTATAATAAAAAATATTAGATTTACAAATAATTTTATGCAATTAATAGTAAATGGAATCATAGTTGTTATTGTACCTAATTTAATTCACTATTTGATTTTTAGAAATAGTGAAGAATTTAAATATGTTAAGAATATGCTTTTAAATACATTTAGTAAATTTAAACAAAATCTTAGCAGAAATAAAAAGGAGAATCTATGGACGCAGAAATAGAAATAAAAAAAGAAGAAAAAACAAAAAGAAAATCAAACATAGAGTTATTAAGAATAATATGCATAATAATGATAATAGCACATCATTATACAATACATGGAGGTTTAGGACAATATTATACATTAGGAATAAACAAAAAAGTAGCATTTGTACAAATATTATCAATATGGGGTAAGATGGGTTGCAACATATTTATGATTATAACAGGATATTTTATGATAAAATCAAAAGCCAAACCTAAGAAGTTAATTTTGTTATTATTAGAAATGATATTTTACTCATTAGGAATATATGCAATTTTTTGTATATTTCATTTAGCAACATTTTCAAAAGATGCATTAATGAAATCAATTTTTCCAATGTTCTTTCAGAATTGGTTTTTGGTAGATTATATAATAATATATTGCTTGATACCATATTTTAATGAAATGTTACAGAAATTAGATAAAACAACATTTAAGAAATTTTTAGGAGTTTTATTTATAATAGGATTTTGCATACCAACATTAATAAATAAAACAATAGTAAATTTTAATGAACTAGGAGTATTAATAGTTATGTACTTTGTTGGTGCATATATTAGATTACATACAGAAGAAAAGAGTGATAAAAAATATTTTTGGTTAATGATTGCATTTGATGTGGCATTAGTTGGATTAGTATTGCTTTGGGACTTTATAGGTGTAAAATTCCAACAAGTAACATATATAAAAGAAGTAACTAGATTTGCTCAAATAAATTCAGCAGTTGTATTTGGAGGAGCTGTTTATACATTTTTATTTTTCAAAAACAATATAAACTTTTCTTCGAAAGTTATTAATTTTCTTTCATCATCAACATTAGGTGTATATCTTATTCATGATAACCCGTATATAAGAGGATGGGTATGGAACAAAATATCGCCTGGAAAAGCTTATATGAGTTCTAATATGATATTAGTGCATGCAGTAGCTAAAATATTAATAATATTTATAATCTGTACAATTATTGATAAAATTAGAATTTTTGTATTTGAAAAGCCAATTGATAAATTGATGGATAAAAACAAAAGGTGAAGATTTTTCTTCACCTTTTGTTTTACTAATAATTAAGTTTTATCTTCTTTAAGCTGTTTTTGAAGTTCACCATATTTGAACGCCAAAGAATTATAAGCAGAAGATAAATTAAGACGCTCAGTTTGGACTTTGCGAAGCTCAGAGCAAACCGAAAGATTTTCTTCTTGCAGTCTGCGAATTTTCTCAAGATACTCAGCTTTATTGATTTCGTGCAATTGAGCGAGTTCAGTTGTATCGTTGATATACTGATCTTGAGATTCTTTCAATTTCCGGACATAGTATTCTCTCTGGAGATTAAAAAGTGCTAATACGCCAATGATACATATAATTGTTCCTATAATTGCAACAATTACAATTATAGAATTATTAAAAGTAATAGTTATTTTATTGGCAGAATTAGGTTTTTGAATAATTTCAGCAGAAAGAGTAAGTGATGTTTGGATAATTACATTTGCAAGCTCCAATAAGAGCATTGTAATAATAATCTTTTTTGTATTGATACGTCCTAATAGTTTTTTCATTTGCTAAATACCTCCACTTTTTTGATGTCAAATCTTATAGCTAAAACTAAATGTAGGTTTTCTCCTACAATAGTACAGAGAAAATGAACAAAGCTAATTGGCTGAGCTTATCTATTATATAATAGTTTTGAGTAAATTGCAAATTTTTTTAAGAAAAATTTTTTCGAGCTAAAGTATTGAAAAAAAGATGGAGTAATGATATAGTAAAAAAGCAAGACAAAGTTCGGCACAAAAAGCAAAAATAGGGGGAAGTAAAGTGAATATTAATTATGCAGATGAAAACACAGTAAATAATATTCAGGAAGTTGCATTACAAGAAACAAAGAAAATAGCAATAGAAGAAGGAATAGTTTATAGGGGAATAAAAAGAATAACAGATATATTAGGAGCAATAATAGGAATTATTGTTACAATTCCATTGTCATTAATAGTTTTTATAGGAAATGTAATAACTAAAGATAATGGAAAAATATTCTATACTCAAAATAGAATTGGAAAAAATGGCAAAAACTTTAAAATGTATAAATTTAGGTCAATGGTAATTGGTGCAGATGAAATTTTACAAGAGTATTTAGATTCAAATCCAGATGCAAAAGAAGAATACAGAATAAACAAAAAATTAAAAGATGACCCAAGAGTAACAAAAGTAGGAAAATTCATTAGAAAAACAAGTATTGATGAGTTTCCGCAATTTATAAATGTATTAAAAGGAGAAATGAGTTTAGTTGGTCCAAGACCATATTTGCCAAAAGAAATAAAAGATATGGGCGAGTATTATCAATATGTGATAAAATTAAGACCAGGGTTAACAGGATTGTGGCAAATTTCAGGAAGAAATGATGTAACCTTTCAACAAAGATTAGAACTAGACAAAGAATATTTAGAAAAACGCAGTATTTTTATGGATCTAAAAATATTAATAAAAACAATATTAAAAGTATTTAAAAAAGAAGGAGCAGTATAGTGGAAAATATAAAAGTTATTGTAGCAACACATAAGAAATATCAAATGCCTAAAGATGAAATGTACATACCAGTACAAGTTGGAGCAGAAGGTAAAGATGATTTAGGATATCAAAAAGATAATGAAGGTGAAAATATATCTTTAAAAAACCCATTTTATTGTGAATTAACAGGATTGTATTGGGCTTGGAAAAATCTAAATGCAGATTATATTGGATTATGCCATTACAGAAGATATTTTTCTTCTTGCAAAAAAACTCCAAAAGAAGAAAATGAAAAATTTAAAGTGGTTTTAACTAAAAATGAAGCAAAAGAAATTTTAAAAGAAACTGACATTATTTTGCCACAAAAAAGAAAATATTATATAGAAAATCTATATGATCATTATAAACATACTTCATATGTTGAGACATTAGATGAAACAAGAAAAATAATAGAGGAACAATGTCCGGAATATTTAACAGAATTTGATAAATTACATAAAAGAACATGGGCACATATGTTTAACATGTTTATAATGAAAAAAGAAATTTTAAATGAATATTGCACTTGGCTTTTTGATATTTTGTTTGAATTAGAGAAGAGAACTGATCCAAGTAAATATGATAGTTTTCATGCAAGATTTTATGGAAGAGTATCTGAACTTTTATTAGATGTATGGATTAATAAAAATCAAATTAAATATGAAGAAGTTAAAGTTATAGATATGCAAAATGTAAATTGGTTAAAAAAAGGGATTGCTTTTTTACAAGCAAAATTTACAGGTAAAAAATATGGAAAGAGTTTTTAGAGGAAAATATGGAAGATTTAATAACAGTAGTTGTACCTATATATAAAGTAGAAAAATATTTGGAAAAATGCATAGATAGTATAATAAAACAGACATATGAAAATTTAGAAATTATACTTGTAGATGATGGTTCTCCAGACAAATGTCCTCAAATTTGCGATGAATATGCTAAAAAAGATAGTAGGATTAAAGTTATCCACAAGAAAAATGGAGGGCTTTCAGATGCAAGAAATGCAGGAATTGACATTGCTAAAGGCGAATACATAACTTTTGTAGATTCTGATGATTATATAGAAAAAGATTATGTAGAAGTGTTATATGATTCTATAAAAGAAAATGATTCTGATATGGCAATTGGTTCTCATAAAGTTATTTATGAGAATGGAACTATATTAAACAAAGAAACAGGAGAAAAATCTGTTTTGGATGCCAAAACCGTATTAGAAAGAATATTATATGATGAAAATATTGATTTGTCAGCATGGGCAAAATTATACAAAACAGAACTTTTTGAAGAAATAAGATATCCAAAAGGAAGAGTATTTGAGGATGCGGCAACAACATATAAATTGGTTGATAAAAGTAAAAAAATATCAATTGTATCAAAAAGTATTTATAATTATATAATAAGAGATAATTCTATAACAAATTATAAATTTACTAAAAAGAAAATGGATTTGATTATATCAACACAAGAAATGTGTGAGTATATAAAAAACAAGTATCCAGATTTGGAAAAAGCGTGTGATAGAAGATTAATGTATGCATATTTAAGTACATTATCTCAATTAGCAAAATCAAAAGAAAAATTTCCAGAAGAACAAAAACAGCTAACAACTTATATAAAAAAGAATGGAAAGAAGATTTTGAAAGACAGCAGAGTGCCCAAAAGAGATAAATTAGGGATTATATCGTTAAGGTTTGGATTTAAAATGTATAAAAAAATATGGAAAATATATAGCAGGATTAGTGGAAGAGATAGAATAAGCAAAAAATAGAGGAGGCATTAAAAAATGGGAATACTAGCATTAGTATTAACGGTAATTATATTAGTATTAGATATAATATATGAATTAAAAAATAAAAAGAATGAAGAAAAGATTTTTCATCCAAGTATAGTATTTTTTTCTTTATGGACTTTTATATTAATGTTATCTAATTTGAATTTTTATGGATTATATAAACCATCAAGTGAAGCGTATTTTTTAATAATGCTAATGATTGTTTTTTTTGCAATAGGAAGTTTTTTTATAAAAGTAAAAGTAAATGCAAAAGAAAACAAATTGATTAAAAAATTTCAAAAATCAAAAATATATATGAGTATAAAAAAAAATCATAATAAGATTCAAAAGTTAAAATTTGTTCTTTTTATACTATTGATTATTATAGATATAATATTGCTTTTGATAGATTGCAACATTGTTATAAAAAGTTATAATAGTGGAATTCCAATGTGGAAAATTAGAGGGTGGAGAATGGAAGCATTTGAAACAGCTGATAATCCATTACTTAATAGAAGAAGTTTTTTAGAAGAAAGTTTTAGAAGTATTATAATTGTACCATTTGAGACAATTCTAACACCAATAGCAGCATTTTATTTTTTTAATAGAAAAGAAAAGAAAAAATATGTTTTTGTTGCAGCTTCTATTGCAATTTTGATACTTTCTAGTATTGCAGGTGGTGGAGGTAGATTAGGATATATTTATTATTTTGGTTCATATTTCTTATCATATATATATATGATAAGAAATAATAAAGATATATCTGAAAAGAAAAAGAAAATATATAGAAGAATAATTTATGTTGTATTTGGCTTAGGGATTATTGCTATAATATTGCTTACTATTTTAAGAACAAAAATGAGTTTATTCCAACAGATATATAAGTATTTTGCTTTACCTCCAACATTACTTAGTATATGGTTGCCAAAGATAAAAAATATAAATCATACATATGGAATGGTATCATTGTTTGGGGTACATAGTTATTTTTTTAGAGTTCTAAAAGCTATAAATTTAGAGTTTTTGATTCCAACAATTTATAATGAATCTTTTCAACACATATTAAATGTTGAAAAATTTGTTGAATGTGGTTTTGGGGCAGCAAATGCATTTGTAACACCAATATATTATTTTTATATTGATGGTGGATATCCTTTTGTGTGTATAGCTTCTTTACTATTTGGAATGATCGTTTCGTATTCATATAAAAAAATATGTAAAAATATAACTCTTAAAAATTTTGTTAAATATATTTTGATTACATATGGAGTATTTTTGACTTTTATAAGAATACAAACGAGTATTCCATCGTATATTATCTCGTTTATATTTTGTTTGTTAATTTAAAAAGCAAAATATAAAAATATATTAAAGGTGAAAAAAATGAAAAATAAAAATATAGTAAATAATACAATCATGTTAATGATTTTCAATATAGCAAAAATAGTATTTCCATTTATAACTTTACCATATTTAACGAGAATTTTAACAACAGATTCTTATGGAATAGTTGCATATGTGAAAACAGTAATGTCTTACATGCAAATCTTTGTTGACTTTGGATTTGTTTTATCAGCTACAAAAGATATTGTAAAATGTAGAGAAAATAAAAATGAAATGGAAAGAGTAATTGGAGACACAATGGTGGCTAGAGTAATATTAGGAGGATTAGGATTTGTAGTAGTTCTAATATTATCTTTAGCATTACCAATATTAAGAACAAATATATTATATACAATGTTATCATATGTAGCAGTCTTTTTATCAATCTTTTTAATGGACTTCTTATTTAGAGGATTAGAAAGAATGCATGTTATAACAATTCGTTTTATTGTAATGAAAATAATTTCTACAATATTTACATTTGTTTTAATTAAAGGTGATCAAAATTTAATTCTTATTCCAATACTTGATATTGTATCAACATTAGTTGCAATTCTAATGGTATGGTATGAAATAGGAAAAATGCAATTAAAGCTTAAATTTTCAGGAATAAAAAAGGTTATTAGTACATTAAAAGACTCTTTTGTGTATTTCTTATCTAATGTTGCAGCAACATCATTAAATGCTTTAAGTACAATAATTATAGGAATATATACAAGCCCAACAGAAGTTGCATATTGGAGTTTATGTATGCAAATAATAGGTTCTATTACAGCTTGTTATAATCCAATATCAGATGGAATATATCCAGAAATGATAAAAACAAAAAATACAGCAATAATAAAAAAAGTACTAAAAATATTTATGCCAATAGTATTGGCAGGTTGTATATTCTCATATTTCTTTGCAAATATAGGATTTATGATATTAGGAGGAGAAAAATATTCAAATGCTGTACCAGTATTTAGATTATTAATACCAACATTATTTTTTGGTTTTCCTGCTATTATATTTGGATGGCCAACACTTGGAGCAATTGGAAAAGCAAAAGAGACAACAGTTACTACAATAATAGCTATTTCTGTATATATTATTTATATTGTAGGATTAATTGTAACAAAATCATTTACAATAACAAATATAGCAATAGGAAGATCAATTACAGAAATGGTATTGTTTGGAACAAGGTATTGGTTTTATAGAAAATACAAATCATTATTTAATGAAAATACGAACTAATGGGGGATAAAATATGAAAGCTGCTGTTATAACAATGCATTCAGTTTGCAATTATGGAACACAATTACAAGCATATGCAACACAAGAAAAATTAAAGCAATATTTTGATGAGGTAGAATTTATTGATTATAGAAGAGAAGATACTTATGGTATAGGTTTATTAAAAACCTATACTAAAGGAAATATTCTTAAAGTACCAGCAATACTGCCAACACTAATTTATTGGAGACATAATTTTGGAGGATTTAGAAAAAAATATTTAAATATAAATGAAAAGAAATACTTAAAATTAGAGGATTTTGAACAATTTGATGATTTTGCTGATATATATTTTTCAGGAAGTGATCAAGTTTGGAATACAGGATGGAATAATGGAATATTACCACCATTATATTTAAGCTTTGTGCCAGACAATAAGCCTAGATATTCATATTCATCAAGTTTTGGAAAATCAAAATTAGATGAAGAATATCTGGAAGAAACCAAAAAATACTTGGATAAATTTGAAAAAATAACAGTAAGAGAAGATTCTGGTGTAGATATTTTAAAAAATCAGCTTTCAATAGATAATGCATTTAGAATAGTTGATCCAACTCTAGCAATGCCTGCTGAGTTTTGGAGAAAACTAGAGCCAAAGAACAAAATTAAAGAAGATTATATTTTAATTTATAATTTAAATAGAAGTAAAGAATTTGATGATTATGCAGAAGAGTTAGCAAAGAGAACAGGATACAAATTATATAGATTTTGTACAAGATTGGATCAAGTCTTTAGAAATGGAAAGAGTTTAGTAATGCCTGAAATTTTTGATTTTATAACATTAGTTGATAATGCAAAAATTGTATTAACAGATTCATTCCATGCAACAGCATTTTCTATTAATTTAAATACAGAGCCAATTTGTATTTATCCACAAAGTTATTCTGGAAGATTATCTGGTTTCTTGAAATTAGTAGATTCAGAACAAAGACACGCAAAAGATTATCAAGATTTTGATGTTGTTAATAGACATGTAGATTTTGAAAAAGTAAATAAAATATTAGACAAAGAAAGAGAAAAAGTAGATCAATATTTACAAGAAATAGTAGATAAATACAAGGAGGATAACAAGAATGAATGAGAATCCACTAGTTTCAATAATAGTTCCTGTATATAATGGAGAAACATTTCTAAAAGAATGTGTAGATTCAATTTTGAACCAAACGTATAAAAATATTGAATTAATTTTAATTAATGATGGTTCAAAGGATAATTCAGCACAAATAATAAATGAATATGCAAAAAAAGATGAAAGAGTAGTGGCTATTCATCAAGAAAATTCAGGAGTTTGTGCATCTAGAAATAATGGATTAAGAAATACACATGGAGAGTATATTTGTTTAATAGATCAAGATGATTATGTTTTTCCTGATTATATTTCATATTTGTATACTCTAATAAAAGAAAATAATGCAGATATTTCGTTAACTCCTACAGCGAGAAAAATAAACAAAGACAATAAAAATAATATAGAAGAAGAAAAAGATGATTATATTGAAGTAATAACAGGAGAACAAGCTGCAAAAGAAATGTTATGCTATAATTTTATAATAGCACCATGGAATAAGATGATAAGTAGAGAATTAATAGAAAAAAATAATATTAGATTTGATGAACAATACTTTGGAGGAGAAGGATTCTTATTTTCAATAGATTGTTATACAAAAACAAATAGAGTAGCTCTAGGACATAGAAAAGTTTACAATTATAGATGTGATAATCCTAATAGTGGAATGACTAAATTTAGAATGCAAATTGTTGAAAGTAGTGAGAAATCACAACAAACAATTAAAGAGCATGTTTTAGCCGTTTATCCTAAATTGAGTGCAGAATGTAAATATTCAAATTGGCATACTTATTGTGATTGTTATAACTTTTTTGTAGGATGTAATGTAATTGAACAATATAAGGAAAAATATAAAGAAATAAAGAAAGTTTGTAAAAAAGATGCATTATGCGCATTAAAGGTAAATATTCCAAAAAAGGAAAAAATTAAAGCAATACTTTATTTTATTTCACCATATTTAACAGCTAAATTTATAAATCATTTTAGAGTAAGAAGGTTTACAAAAGAACAATAGAAAATAAAAAGGAGTTTTTGTTGTGAATAAAATTGCAAGAAATTTTTTGAAAAAAAGCAAATATATTGCAAAATCTGCAATATCAGTTTTAAAATTTAAAAGGGTTGAACCAATAGTTCATCCAACCGATAACGAAAATATGTTAAAAGGAAAAACAGCACTTATAACAGGTGGAAGTGGAGGCATTGGTTTTGCAATTGCTAAATCTTTTGTAGAAAGTGGATGTCAAGTAATTATTTCTGGAACTAATGAGAAAAAATTACAAGATTGTTGTAATAAATTAGGAAATAATTCAAAATATGTTGTAATGAATTTATTAAATGTTAAAGAAATAAGAGAAGGAATAAAAAGTGCTGTTAAATTATTTGGAAAAATAGATATTTTAGTTAATTCAGCAGGAATACATTCAACAGCAATGATTAGTGATTTTCTTGATGTAACTGAAGAAGAATATGATTCAATTTTAGGAATCAATTTGAAAGGAACTTATTTTGTATGTCAAGAAATCAGCAATTATATGATAGAAAATAAGATAAAAGGACATATTCTAAATATATCTTCATCTGTAGCGTTAGAACCAGCTTGGTCACCATATAGATTATCTAAATGGGGTGTAAAAGGTTTTACAGCAGGTTTAGCTCAAAAATTAATTCAATATGGAATTGTTGTAAATGCTATCGCACCAGGTTCAACAGCTACTAGTATGTTAGGTGTAAAAGAGGGAGATAGTATCTATACAGATGATAATCCAGTTGGAAGATTTATAATGCCAGATGAAGTTGCAAGTTATGCAAAAATGATGGTAAGTGATTTAGGAAACATGGTAGTAGGAGATACATTATATATTTCTGGAGGAAGAGGAACTATAGATGTCAGATAAAAGAATAAAAAACAATAGAATAGAGGAGAATAAATTGAAAAAAGTAAAAGAACCTGAAAACCTTGGCGCTGTACACACACACACACACACACACACGGTATCTTAGAAAAAAGAATAGTATATTTGGATATGCTGAATATAGTAGCAATTATTTCGGTTATAGCTATGCATTGTAATGGAATTGTCCATGGGAATCCAAATATTCGTGCTTGGAATACAAGTTTAATAATAGAATGTATATGCTATTTTGCTGTGCCATTGTTTTTCATGATATCAGGAGCTAATCTTTTAAAATATAGAGAAAGATACAATACAAAGGAATTTTATAAAAAAAGATGTTTAAAAGTATTGATTCCATTTATATTTTGGGCTACAATAATGTTTATATGGAAAATATTTATTAGAAAGAGTATGACAATAGAAACAGTAAATAGTCCAATAAAATTATTAAATGCTTTTTTTAGTAACAAAGAAGAAGCAACATATTATTTTATGTTTGAAATATTAGGAATATATCTAATTATTCCATTACTTTCTTTGTTGACAAAAAAAGAATATAAGAAAACATTATGGTTGACTATTGGATTATTTTTTATATTTAACGCAATGTTGCCCAATATATGTTCATTAATTGGAATTACATTATATAGCCAGTTTAAAGTGCCTGTTACCGGATATGTAATTTATATTATTCTTGGATATCTTTTATCAGAAGAAAAAATTGATAAAAAATGGAAAGTTATTCTTTATATAGGAGCAATATTAGGAGTTATATATAGATATGCTACAACATTTATTTTAAGTAAGAGTGCAGGACAAGTCATAAAAACAACATGGGGATATTCGTCTTGGCACTGTATGCTATTATCTTCGGCAATTTTTGTACTTATTAAAGATTTAAAAATTAATGAAAAGATAAGAAATAATGAAAAAGTTAAAAAAATAATTTCAAAAATAGCAGGATGTAGTTTTGGGGTATATTTGATACATATGATAGTAAAATATTATTATACTAATATATTTAATATTAATACTTCATCATGGCATTTTAGAACATTAGGGGTAATTGTTATATATTTTATAAGTTTATTGAGTGTAATGTTACTTAAAAAGATACCAGTAGTAAGAAAAGTATTACCATAGGAGGAAAAATATGAAATATGATTATTTAGTAGTCGGTTCAGGCTTATTTGGAGCAATATTTGCAAATGAAGCGAAAAAAAGAGGAAAAAAATGTTTAGTAATAGACAAACGACCACATGTAGGTGGAAATATCTATACAGAAAATGTAGATGGAATAAATGTACACAAATATGGAGCACATATATTTCATACTAGCAACAAAGAAGTATGGCAATACATAAATCAATTTGCAGAATTTAATAGATATACAAACTCACCAGTAGCAAGATACAAAGATGAATTATATAATATGCCATTTAATATGAATACATTTAACAAATTGTGGGGAGTAGTAACTCCAGAGCAAGCAAAAACAAAAATAGAAGAAGAGAAAAAAGAAGCGGGAATTACAGAACCTCAAAATTTAGAAGAACAAGCAATAAGTTTAGTTGGAAAAACAATATATGAAAAATTAGTAAAAGGATATACAGAAAAACAATGGGGAAAAAGAGCAACAGAATTACCAAGTTTCATAATAAAGAGATTACCAGTAAGATTTATATATGATAATAACTATTTTAATGATGTATATCAAGGAATTCCAATTGGAGGATATACACAAATAATAGAAAAAATGTTAGATGGAATAGAAGTTAGACTAAATTGTGATTTCTTTGACAATAGAGAAGAATTAGAAAATATAGCAGAAAAAATAATATTTACAGG
This sequence comes from uncultured Clostridium sp., assembly GCA_900555615.1. GTDB lineage: Bacteria > Bacillota > Clostridia > TANB77 > CAG-508 > CAG-269. Next base: position 36,612 of record USMB01000010.1, read on the forward strand.
TCCAATAGATAAATATTACAATTATCAATTTGGAGAACTTGAATATAGAAGTTTAAGATTTGAAACAGAAGAGCTAGAAGAAGAGAATTATCAAGGAAATGCAGTAGTAAACTATACAGAATATGAAGTACCATATACAAGAATAATTGAACATAAACATTTTGAGTATGGACCAAGCCTTGGAAAAGTTGCAGAAGGAGAAACTGCAAAGAAAACAATAATAACAAGAGAATATCCTGATAAATGGGTACAAGGAAAAGAACCATATTACACAATGAATGATGAAAAAAACACTAAGTTATATGCACAATACAAAGAATTGGCAGATAAGGATAATAAAGTTATATTTGGAGGAAGATTAGGACAATATAAATATTTTGATATGGACAAAGTAATAATAGAGGCTCTTAAAATATCAAAAGAAGAGTTAAACTAATCCAAAAGAAAAGAGGTTAAAAATGGGAAAACATAGTGAAGAAAATCCAAAAGTAAAAACAAAATCAAAAGTTTTAAAAATATTTTTAAGAATATTATTGGTTATATTAATTATAATCGTTATATTAGCAGGAATTGCAGCTGGACTTGTTGCAGATAAGCTTGGAAAAATAAATGTAGAAGAAATAGATAAAACTGCAATAGGAATAAGTGAAGAAACCAAAGAAGAATTATCTGGTTATAGAAATATAGCCTTATTCGGAGTTGATTCTAGAGCAGATGACTATGGTGTGGGAAATAGAAGCGATTGTATTATGATTGCAAGTATGAATCAAAAAACAAATGATATAAAGATAATATCAGTTTACAGAGATACTTATATGCAAGTAGAAGAAAAAGGAAAAGATAAATTAGACAAAGTAACACATGCATATGCATATGGTGGACCACAAGGAGCATTAAAAGCATTAAATACAAACTTAGATTTAAATATAGCAGAATATGTTACAGCAAACTTTGATGCAGTAATAGCTGCAGTAGATGCAGTTGGTGGAGTAACAATAGATGTAGATAGTTCAGAAGTAAAATATATTAATAAATATATAAATGATTTAATTGAAGATACACATGGAAGAGAAGGAACTGCAGCAGATGCAATAACAAAACCAGGAAAACAAACACTTACTGGAGCTCAAGCTTTAGCATATTCAAGAATTAGATATACTGAAGGTGGAGACTATAAAAGAACAGAAAGAATGAGAACAGTAATAGAAGCAATGTTATCAAAAGTAAAAACATTAAATGTAGGACAATTAAATAAATTTGTAGATATTATTTTACCAAAAATAAGTACAAATATTTCTACAACAGACATTCTAGGATTAGTTCCAAGCATAGCATCATTCAATATTACAGATAGTTTAGGATGGCCATATGAAACAAAAGGAATAACACTAGACAGATGGTATGGTGTTCCAGTAACACTTGAAAGTAATGTGGAACAATTACACAGAGAAGTGTTCGGACAAGCGGATTACACAGTAAATAGCACAATTAAAAATATAAGTGATCAAATAGTAAAAAAGACAAATTATAAATAATTTTTTAAAAACTATTGCACAATAAAAATTATAATGTTATAATCAAATTGTTAGAAGAAAAAGGAGGAGATTTTGATATGAAAAAAACACTAATAGTATCAATTTTAATGTCTATAATTTTGTTTGTAGGAGCTTCAGTAGTAAGTGCTGCAACAACAGAAACATTAGCAGATGAGTTGTATGTTAAAGGAAAGAAATATGGAATGACAACAGCAGACAAAGTAAGAATCGAAAGATACTTATCAGAAAATCCAGTAACAGACGAACAAGCAAATCAAATAATGTCAAAAGCTGATGAAGCAGTAGCAGTTATGGAAAATGCAGGAGTTACAAATTATAATAAATTAACTCAAGACAAAAAAAGTGAATTAAAAACAATTGCAAAAGAAGCAGCTGATGTAATAGATGCAAAATTAGTATTCAAATCTGGTTCAGTAGAGATTTACGATGCTAACGGAAAACTAATTGAAACAGTTGCACAAAATAATGGCAAATTAGCATATACAGGAAATAATAGTGTTAACGTTGTTTTAACAGTATCTGTAATAGCAATGATTGCCCTTGCTATCACTGTTGGAGGAAAAAAAATTGCAAACGCAAAATAAATTAATGCAATCAGTAAAAGCAACTATTAGTAGTATAATAGTTGCTTTATTAATTACTGGACTCTTATTATTTGGAGTAAAGCTATTTTTAGGGCGAGAAATAGAAACGATTTTTACATTAGCAAATAAAGTATCAATTTCAACAAACTCCAATAAAAATACAGAGCAACCAACAATAGTAAAAAAAGAAGAAAAATACACATTAAAAAATTATCCTGAATATGGCACACAATATGCCACAATTGAAATAGATAAAATAGATGTAAATCTACCAGTATATTTCGGAGATACACTAGATGTATTAAAAAAAGGAGTTGGACATTCTACTGGAAGTTATTTTCCTGGAGAAGGTGGTTCAATTGTTTATATGGGGCATAATTCCAAAAAAGTATTTAGAAGATTTTCAGAATTACAGATAGGCGATGAAATTAAAATTACTACATCATATGGCGAATATACATACAAAATTTATGACATGGAATTAATAAATGAGACAGATGTAGATAAATTGCCAATTCAAAGAGACAAGGAAATATTGATGATATATACTTGTTATCCATTCAACAATATCGGATATGCAACACAAAGATATGTTGTATATGCAGAACTTGAAAAATAGGAAAGGAAAGTCAAAATGAAAGTATTAACAAATCTTCTAAAATTCATACTTATAGTGGTGCTTGCTGTGTGTAGCATAGCAATAGGGATAATTCAAATAGTAACACAAACAGTTTTAAATAAAAATTATATAATTCAAAAAATGGAAGAAACTAATTTTTATAGTGAAACATATAAATTAGTTCAATCAAATTTTGAAAAATACATTGAACAATCAGGCTTTGAAGAAAATATATTAGAAAATATATGCACAGAAGAAAAAGTAAAACAAGATATAAATTTAATGATTTCAAATATATATGAAGGTGCAAATAAAACCATTGATATAACAGAAATATCAGACAATTTGAATGCTAATATAGATAAACTTAATATTAGAGATAGTAAAAACCAAAAAGCAATTGAACAATTTGTTGAACATATATGTCAAGAGTATACAGATACATTAGTTCATACAAAATATGAAAATGATATAAATAAATTTTATAAAGAAATTGTTATAAAAAAAGATAAAATCGAAAAAATAGTAATAATAGCATTGGTAATAGATGTAATTATTATTTTGATTGTAAATAATAAAAATATCGAAAAAGATTTTCAAAGTATTGGAACTGCGATATTTTCAAGTTCAGCTTTTGAACTTATAGCTTGTCAGATAATCAATTTAAGAGTTAGCATTAAAGGAATAAAGATTTTTAATGATGCATTTTCAGATATGATTGTGGCAATTATTCAAAATGTAATTTCAAAAGTGGTTTCATTTGGAATTGCAACACTGATGATAGCGATTATATTAATTATTATAAATGCAATAATAATATTTTTTAGTATACGTAAAGATGAAAGGAAAAGATAATGGAAGAACTAGATTTAAAAGAATTATTTCAAATATTTTGGAAAAAGAAAGTACAAATAGCTCTAATAGTTGCAATTTTTGCAATTATAGGAGTAATTTATAGTGTAGGTTTTGTAAAGCCTAAATATAAAGCAAAGACAAGTTTGATATTAGCAACAAACTCTTCATCACAAACAAATGCAGGTTCTATTACAACAACAGATGTTACATTAAATTCTAAGTTGGTTTCAACATATATTAAACTTGTAAAAAGTGACAAAGTTGTAAGAAATGTAATTTCAAATTTAGCTTTAGATATGGATGAGGAGGAATTGAAAAATAGTGTTAGTGTAACAACTACAAATGACACAGAATTTATTGAAATTTCGGTAGAAAATGCTGATCCGGTTTTAGCAACTAAAATTGCAAACGAAGTGTCAAAAGTTCTTATAGAAAATGTTAAAGAATTTTATAAAGCAGAGAATGTTCATGTTGTAGATTTGGCAGAAATTCCACAAGCACCATATAATGTAAATCATGTTAAAGATGCTGTTATATTTGCATTTATCGGAATAGTTGTTGCGGTATTATATGTTTTAGTTTTAAATATGTTAGATACATCAGTAAAATCAGAAGACGATATTGAAAAGATTACAGGGCTTAGAGTGTTGGTTTCTTTACCATTATACGAAACTAATACACCAAGAAATAAAAGAGGAGGAAGAAGATAATGAAAAGAGAATTGATAGCACACGAAGATCCAAAATCTCATGTATCTGAACTTTTTAGAGCATTGAGAACTAATATACAATTTATGAATTCAAGTAGACATTTAAAGTCTTTATTAGTAACATCAACATTACCAGGAGAAGGAAAGACATGGGTGTCTTCTAATTTAGCAATTGCTTTTGCTCAAACAGATAAAAGAGTTGTTTTAATTGATGCAGATATGAGAAAATGTTGCTTACATGACATTTTTAATGTAAAAGCATGTCCGGGATTATCTAATTATTTAGCAGGAATGGGAGCAGAAAATCCTCAAAGTGATGATATAAGTGCTTATTTAAGAGAAACAGAAATACCAAATTTGTATTTATTGCCAGCTGGAAATGTGCCACCAAATCCATCTGAGTTATTGTCAAGTCCTCAAATGTCACATCTTTTACACAAACTAAAAGGAATGTTTGATTTAATTGTTATAGATGCAACTCCATCAAAATTAGTAACAGATGCAGTCGTATTGTCAAGAATAGTAGATTCAACAATTGTAGTTGTTGGACATAATATGACTAAAAAAGATGATTTAACAAAAGTTGTTAAAGATATTAAGAATGTTGGTGGAAATATAGCAGGAGTTGTTTATAATCAAAAACCATCTACAAATAAAAAGAGCAATGAAACTTATTATTATGCTTCAGTACCTTCTGCAAAAAGAAAAGAAATAGAGTATCAAAAACAAAAAGAAACACAAGTAAATAGAACTACAGATATGTTAAATAGAGATAGAAATCCAGAAGAATTTCAGAAAAAGGCTTTGGAAGAGCAGGAACAAGCTAATCAGATACGTGACGAAGAAGGAAAAACTCCAGAAGAAAGAGCTACAGAAATGTTAAAACGTTTTAATGATTATTTGATACAAGAAAAAGAAAAAGTAGATAACAGAAATAATGAGAGCTATGATAACAATAATGACAGGAGTTAATAATTAGATATGATAGATTTTCATTCACATATTTTACCAGGAATTGATGATGGAGCAACTAGTGGTGAAGATACAATAAAAATGATTGAAGAGGCTAAATCTGCTGGGTTTACAGCAATAATTTCTACATCACATTATATCGAAGGGTATTATGAATGTGATGTAGAAACAAGAAAAAAATTACTAGATGGTGTACAAAATAATAGCGCTATAAATTTATATTTGGGTAGTGAAATTTATGCTTCTACTGAAATGATAAATTTTATAGCAAATCAAAAGGCATCTACGATAAATAATTCACATTACATATTATTTGAATTTCCTCTAAATACTAAGCCTTTATATGCTAAAGAATTAGTATATGAGTTAATAGCGAATGGGTATAAACCTATAATTGCACATCCGGAAAGATATAGCTATGTAAAAGAGAATATTGGCTTTATTCAAGAGTTAGTAGAAATGGGGGCATTGCTTCAATCTAATTACGGAAGTATTGATGGAATGTATGGTTTTGAAGCTAAGAAAACTGTAAAAAAATTGTTAAAGTCAGGATTAGTAACATTCATGGGATCTGACGTTCATAGACCGAATCAAATTTATCCTAAAATTTCTAAAATTTTGAAAAAAATTGCAAAAATAATTCCGGAGCAAGAATTGATAGAAATTACAACATTAAATGCACAAAAAGTATTGAATGATGAAGAAATTTAATAAAAGGCAGGAGCACATCTCCTGCCTTTATGTATGCTTAAACTAAAAACATATATAAAACCAAGAAAAATACTTCTGCCATATTGTGCTTTGAAAAACACAAACTAAATATTATTAGAAACTAACTATAGTAAAAACTACTTATTAGCCATATTGTTTTCAACTTGTTGAATCATTTTTCTAACCATATTTCCACCGATTTTACCAGCATCTTTTGCTGATATATCTCCGTTGTATCCGTCTTTTAAAGTTACACCAACTTC
>USMB01000011.1 GCA_900555615.1 uncultured Clostridium sp.
AAAATTTAGTGCTAATAAATAAAATTTTTTAAGACATTTTCAAAAATGATTGACAATAATTTTTGAATATTCACAAAAATTACTTTTGACGTAAAATGGTAAAAATTACAAACTACGCTTTACATGATATGATTTTTGTGCTATAATTATTGATAGAGTTTTATTTGCAGACAAAAGAAATGTGGTGTAGTGTATAATATAAAATCAAATCTGACATTTTTGGAGGTAAAACACAATGGAAAAGATTTTAACTATCGCTATCCCTGTAGCAATTGCTATTGCTGCTGTTGTTCTTGTTATCTTGCTGGCTAAGGCTATGTACCGTATCGCTGATGTTGATAAGGTTCTTATCGTCAATGGTGGTAAGAAGCCTAGATACATTCTGTCTGGTGGTGCCTTTATTATTCCGATTATTCGCAAAGCTGATACATTTGATCTCTGCATGTTAACGGTTAAGGCACCTGCTGATGAGATTATGACATCTACAGCAGTTCCTGTACTTGTTGACTGGACCGCACAGATCAGACCTAACAGAGCGGATATGGAAAAGCTTGAAACTTGCGTTGTTTCTTTCAAAGAAAGAGGTAATCAGGGTATTATAGATGACGTTAAGCTCACTCTTATGGGTGCAGTTCGTGACGTCGTTGCTTCTATGACACCTGAGCAGGTTCTTGCAGACAAGGAAAAATTCAAACAGCTGATTCAGGAATCTGTTACCGATGAGCTTGACAACATGGGCCTTGAGCTTGTCTCTCTTAATATCCAGGATATCACTGATAATAATGGATACTTCAAAAGCATTGCATATCTTGACCATGCTGAAAAAGCAAAAGCTGAAGAAATCAAACGTGCTGATACTGACCGTATTACTCGTGAGAAGAAAGCTGAATCTGCACTTGCTGCAGAAAAGGCCGAAGCTGAGTCTAAGAAACAGGCTGATATCGCTCGTATGGAAGCTGAACAGGAACGTAACGAGAAACGCAAAGAGACTGATCTGAAGATTGCTGCAAACCAGGTTGAAACCGATACCGCTCAGGCCAACGCCGAAATCGCTAAGCAGCTGCAGGCTACTAAGCGTGCTAAGGAAGTCGAGGAGCACAAAGGTGCGGTTGAAATCATGAAGCAGGAACAGGCTAACCTCGCTGCTCAGAAAGAGCGTGAAGTTATGATTACCAAGGCTGAAGCTCAGAAGCAGACGGCTAAGATCAATGCTCAGGCTACCGCAGACGTTAAGTCTATCGAAGCTGAGAATGAGATTGCTGTTGCAGAACGTCGTGCTGATGCACAGCGTAAAGAAGCAACTGGTGTTGCTGACGTTGAAAAGACCAAAGCTGAAGCTCGTGTGGCTGTTGCCCAGAGAGATGCTGATGCTGTTAAGGCAAAGGCTGAAGCTGAAGCTGCCAAAGTACGTGCAGAAGGTACTGCAGCCGCTGATGTTGTAAAAGCACAGCAAGAGGCAGAAGCAGCTGGCCGTAAAGCACAGCTTATGGCAGAAGCTGATGGTATCAGAGCTAAGGGGCTTGCAGAAGCTGAAGGAATCAAAGCACAGAAGCTTGCAGAAGCTGAAGGTGAAAGAGCTCTTGCAGAAGCTCGTGCAGCTAACGAGAAAGTCAACTTTGAAATTGAGAAACTCAAGATTTCTACTGAGGCTCAGATTAAGGTTGCTACTGCTACTGCACAGATTATGGCCAACATTGGTCAGAATGCAGAATTCGTCAATATTGGCGGAGGAAACATTCCTGGTATTGGTTCTGTTGGAACTGGTAATGCACTGTTGGATACCCTTTCTGGTATTCCTGCATTGATGAAGGTTCTGAATACCGAAAATCAGGCATTGAATGGCCAGCCTGTGACTGATGAGATTGCAGGTCTGTCTAATGCAGCTCTCGCAGGTCTTGGTAACCTGAAGGGTACTGTAGCTGAAAAGGCAGTTGATGCCATTACAGCTGAAACTAAATAATATCCAACTGGATAAAACTCTAAAGCTTTAATTAGCTAAAACACTACATTCTTTTGAGAGGGATGCTGATATTCAGCTCCCTCTTTTTCAAATTTTATTATTTTCTAACTTATAATTTATTTCATTCTTTAAGGTATGACTCCAATTCTTTTAAAATAATAATACGAATCCATACTTCCTTTAAAATAAATCTCTTTTTCTAAAATATCCTGTAAATTACTATAAAGTACAATAACTTGTGATAAATCTTTACATTCTCCTGCACTTAATCCATCTTCTAAATGAGTTTCATCAAATAGTTTTTGTATGTTTAAATTTCTATCCATAATTTTGTGGATTTTATCTTTTATTTCTTTGTATTTTTTATTATTCCTGTTTAAATATTGCCTTATATCTTCAATACTTTCATAAAAGTCATCACTATATTCTTCTATAAATGGTTTTAATTTTTCTTCCATTGTAAATCCCCCTAAACATAAATTAATTCACTAAATATAATTTCTTCAACACGAGTTTTAATTGAATTCATTTTGCTAACCCATTCAAGTTGATTATTAGCTTTTAATTCTTCTGTAATATTTTCTTGTTTTACAAATTGTTTCATTAGTAGGTTATATCTAGCCGTTGCAGTTTCATCAATTTCTTGTAAATGTTCACTTAATTTGTCATCCATTAATAAAATTGTATATTCAGCTTTCTTTTGTGTTTTCAAATAATTTAATCTCATCTTTCCATATTTTCCTAATTTAAAATTTTTAGTATTTGAGATTATCAAGTTAGGAATATAGTAATCTCCACATTTTCTATAATTTATTTTCATATTTATCAAATCCTTTCTATATTTCAAAATCTATTTCTTTATCTTCCTTTTGAAAACGGCTTGTATCGAGTTGCTTTTTAAAATTAATATTAGAATATGTTTCTTTGTTGAAATCTCGTATAAGGTCATCCTCGCAAGGATATGAAAATTTATGGCATAACCATTTCATAAACTTTTTCATATTATCTTTGAATTTCTCAATAATCTTGTTTAAGCATTTATTTTCTTTTTCTAATTCTTTTATTTTTTTCTGATATTTGTGTTCTATATGGTCGATTTTATTTTCATATTCAAATTTCAAATCTTCTTCATCTTGATTTTTGGATTGTTGCAATAAACAAATAGTTCGTTCTAAATTTTTATTTTCATTTTGTAAACTTTCTTTTTCTTTTACAAAATCTTCGGCAACATCTATTATTTCAGTTTGTTTAGATAATTCCTTGTGCAAAGCAACATTTTCATTATGAAGTTCTTTTATTAGCTTGTTTTGAGGTTTTATAATCTTTTCTTCAATTATTTTATCCCTATTTAAAACAAGTTTTTTTATATCTTGTAGTTCGGGTGTGTTTGGTAACTCTAAAGTTGCAGTTTTTAAAATTTCTTTTGTTTTAGCATAATTAGTTACTTTTTTAAATTCTTCAACTGACAGATTCTTTCTATTAGTTTCTTCAACATATAAGCCTCTTTCTAAATCAAATCCTTTACTTTTAACATGTTCAAAATAGGCATCTTGTAATTTTCTATAACTATCTCTACCTTTCCAAAAATCTCTTGCACAAATTTTTTCTATTGGCTTGCCATCTTTATCTTTTGTATGAACTACTGGAACAAACATTAAATGTAAATGTGGTGCTCCTTCATCTAAATGAACTACAGCGGATATAATATTTTTTTCTCCAAGATTTTTGTAATTGCAGATAAATTTATAGCATTCATCAAAGTATCTTTTTGTTTCTTGCTCTCCAATTCTATTAAAAAATTCTTGGTCAGATGTAAATATCATTTGGCACATTATAATGCTGTTTTCTCTTAAATGACCTGCTAAATTTTGTCCTTTTCTTAATTTATCAAATTCTTTTGTATAGGTGTAATTGTTTTTCTTTATATAATAATTTAAATGTGTTCTAGCCCCGATCAATATCTTTATTTGTATGACATTTTGCTTTTCTATCATTGTGGGTGCATTTACCATTTACCTCAGCTCGTGTTAATTTCTCATTTCTTACTATAGCATAACTCATAGCTCCAAAGTCCTTTCTTGCACTAAAACAAATTTATTTGTCTAACACACTAGACAAACAAGTTTGTCTGTGTGCCCTACGGGGTTATACCTAAAAACTGCTAAATCATTTTTTAGGCTATAATTTGCCATAGCTTACGCTATAACAAATTATAGTGAAGTCGCAGTTTAAAGTTCGTGCTTGCAACTTCATATCGGAGCAATTTCTTATATAGTATCATCTAGTGTATCAAGGTTAGCATATAAGAAATCAAGTGAGCCAGAAGGATATTCTCTTTCATTTGCCTTAATGGTATCTGACTTTTTGGGTATTTTGTTTATATTGGTATTTCCCAAATTATTGTATAAGCAAATCATCAAATAATTTTTAGCATTTTGTATATTAGGTGTATTTTTCGATATATCCAATAATTGAACAAGATTATCTTTTGTTATTAAATTAAGCTTGTCCGATATTTTAAAATGATTAACTGTTATATTTCCAACTTTTAAATTATCTGTATAATAAAGATTATCAATTACATCTTCTAAAATTGTTTTTTCTTCTTTTGTAAATTCATTTAAATTACATTTTTCTTTTATCAATAAAAGATCTTCATCACTTTTAGGATTGATGGACTCAGTATTGACTATATTAGTATTGATATTATTAGTATTGATTCCTCGTAAATTTTCCGAGTCAAGAGTCGTAGATTCTCCGATTCCAGAGTCGTAATTTTTACGATTCAAGAATCGTAAATTCTCCGAGTCTGAATGATTAATCTTTCCAACATATATTAAATTAGGTTTTCCTAAACCTTGTCTTTTTTCTTGAACAAGATTTACTTCCATTAATATTTTGAATGATTTAGTAACTGTTTTATCTGATAAATTTAATTTTTCTTGTACTTCTTCTCTTGTAAAAATTAGATAAACATTATTATCCTCATCTATCCAATGATTTTTTTGAGATAAAGATAATCTATCTAATAAAAAAGCATATAGAATTTTACTATCTGAATTTAATTTGTTTTTGTATTTTTCGTTTACAAATAATTCTTGTGGAATTTGATAGTATTTATGCTCCAATGCTTCGTTTGATTTGTAAGGTATAAAATCCATAACAATAGTTCTCCTTTCAGTTTTGAAATTCCTGAAAGTGTTGAAATATCAATAAATTTATTTTGCGGAACATTTCAGAACATTTTTCTAATGGCAAAAATTCATTGCGGAACATTTTTCAGAACAAAATAATCGGATTTTTAAGAATTTTACAGAATTTTTAGAATTAAACTAAAAAAATACTATTTCCTAAAACCCTAGAAAATAGTACTTTTATATAATAAAAACTGCTTTCAAGTTCTTTCGAATTTTCTTGAAAACAGCTATAAATATGGTCGAGGCGAGGTATTCTAGCCAAATGCTATTTTTCTTTATTTATCAAGCATTTTAAAGTTTTATATTTTTACTTTGAAACATTTCCTTGAAACTTTAATAAAAATAATTCTAATAAATTCTAATAAAGTTTCAAGGTTTTTCTTTTGTGTTTTTAAGCATAGTCATAATCGTAATCAGAATCTACATTAAATATTTCTTTATCTATTAAATAATCTTCAACATTCTTATTTTCTGCCTTTTCAAATTCAACATCTACATCAACGTAGTATTTCATTGTGACAGTAATATCAGTATGACCTAATATCTTCTTAAGAACTGCTGGAGCAATTTTTGCCTCTGCACATCTAGTTGCAAATGTTCCTCTTAACATATGAGTATGAATATCAGTCTTTTTTATGACTTGTCCTTTTGCATTTTCTTCTTCATAAATTCCAATATTCAAATCTAATGCAATTCTTTTTAGACAACTATTTATAGAATTTTCTACATACATTGTTCTATCTTCTTTGCAAAATAATAAATGATTTTTATTATGAATTTTGTGTTCTAAAGCTTCTTGTATAATTTGATAAATTATATTATTCATATTCAAAGTTCTTTGACCTGTATTTGTTTTTGTAGTATTTCCTATAATTGCTTTGCCATTATTATCTTTTGTTTGAGTTCTTCTAATATAAATTTTTCTGTTTTCTAAATCTATATCTTTATCACAATCTAAAACTAAAGCCTCTCCTATTCTCATTCCTGTACTCAATAATAGTAACAAAATATATTTGTGTCGACATTCTTTATAACTTGCATTATTTAAGTAATCAACCAGTTTCTTTTGCTCATCAACTGTTAGTGAAACTCTATGATGACTTTTATATTCACTTTTTGGCTTTTCAACTCGATTATATCCTTCCATAAAATTATCTGTTATGATATTTTCATATTTTGCTTGTCCAAATGCCATACATAATAGTTCATAATTTTGTTTTATTGTACTTTTAGAATAGGTTTTCAAACTCTCTAAATATTTAACTACTTCATCTCTTGTAACTTTTGAAATAGGTTTGTTAGTAAATTTCTCTTTAGCTAGTTTCTTTACTGTATCTGATTTTCTTTTATGTGTTGCTTTAATTATCTTGCCTAATTTATAATCTTCTTCAATTTTATTTTTTACAAGATCAATTATTGTTTTATTACTTTTAGTAATTATTCTAAATTCTTGATTTTCTTCCATTTCAATTTGGAATGACAATGCTTTATTAAATGCTTCTTTCTCATTCTTTCCTACAAATGTTTTAGTAGTTCTTTTTCCTGTAACTGTATCTCTACCTGTTGTTACTATCGCCTTTGGTGTTATAGAAAAATAGAAAGAATCACATTCTACATTATTATCAATAACTTTTCCATTCTCAAATTTTGTTATTTGTCTATATTTACATTTATCTTTCATCTTACAATTGTTACAAATTTCTTTGCTAGATAAACCTTTATTTTTTGAATTTTTAATTGTTTTCGTTAAATACGTTCCTACTGTAATTCCTTTTACTTTATTCATTTCTTTGCTTTCCTTTCTTGTTAAATTTAAGGAAAACTCTTGATATATTTTGATTTTTTGTGTATAATTATTTCAATACTATAACAAGAGTTTTCTTGTATTCGATTTAAAATAGTAGTTTGAAGGTTTAAATGTCGCATATTTAAATCTTCTTTTTTTATCTGTTGTAATCTTACTCATTTACTTCACTTAAAACTCTACGTGTACTTACGTATTCATTAAATGAACTTACAGCAACTTTAAATGATTTTCCGACTTTAATGCAAGGAAAATCAGAACGATGGAATAAGTCTAAACATGTTTTATTTCCTATTCCTAATATTCTTCTTACATCTGCTGTAGTATAAAATTTGATTTCGTTTTCCATAAGTTTTTCTCCTTTCGTGCTTTATTTATGATGATATTTTCCTTTTCCCTCATCATCTGGGAATTATTAGATGGTAATTTACATTACTCCACTGGAATTTCACCACTCCGACTCCGTCCGAGTTGCACCCTATACGATGAGTTAAGGCTATGCAAGTGTCTCATTATGCTGTATCTAACAACTGAAATATTCAATTTTCAATGTGCTATTTAAAGAATTTTGGGTAATTCTATTGACTTTTTAAAGTAATTATTGTAATCTATATATATCAATAAGTAATTACTTGATTTTATCAGATTATAACGTAAGCTTTATAATTTGTCAAGTGATTACAACGAAAATTTTAAATATTTTTTAGGAGTGGAAAATGAAAGCTAATTTTTATATAGAGAATCAACGTTTCTGCCTAGCTTTTGACAGATATGTAATCGAAGAAATAAACGGAAAAAGATATGTTCTACCAGAAAAAGGAGCTAAAAATCATGCTTCAACTTTTTCTGATTGGATAGATAGATATTTAATAGATATTTTAAATATTGGGAAAAAAGTATATTACAATGAAGAAGTTGAAGATATAGAAATTTTAGATTATGTACGAAACTATGGCTTATTTGGATTTATGGCTGATTTTCCAGTTAATAGATATTATGTGTTAGATGATACTGTTGCTTTAAGAGATTATAATTTAATTAATTACGAAGATCATATAACAAATATGAAATTAGAAGAATACTTAAATTTCTTTATGCCAAAACTAAATAGTAATCAAATTAAAGAACTTATTGCAAAATGTAGAAAAGATATATCTCCTAGAATTATGGAAAAATATCTTACACCAGAGCTAAATGAATTTTTAATTTTCTCTAAAAACTATGGAGAACCTGTTGATATGATTTTACAATATGCAAAAATTCTTTATGAACATTTAGTTCACTTTGTAGAAGAACGTCACTTAATGAATTATTCTCCACTTATAGCAATAAATAATCTTTATACTAATATAGATAGCTTGCATAATAATGAAATAGGTTTAGTTTATGGTTATTTAAAACAAGCAATAGATTTGAATTTTTTAGTAAATTTATCACAAGATACGATTATGCTTAAGATTTGTAAATTTTGCCATAAAGCTTTTATACCTAAAAACTCAAAGGCAGAATATGATACACCACAATGCAAGAATAAAGCTAATGTTTATAGTTTTAGAAAAAGAGCTCAAGAGGAAGAAAATTAATACTGAATTGGAGGAATTCTAAATGGAAGAAATAAAAAATATATTACTTTCTTTAATTAAAGAAAACGAAAAAGAATATGTTGAATATAAGGAAGCTAAAAATAATTTTGATTTTAATGAACTTGGAAGATATTTTTCTGCATTAAGTAATGGTGCTAATTTAGTAGGAAAACAATATGCTTGGCTTGTATTCGGAGTAAGTGATAAAACTCATGAATTTGTAAATACTAATTATAGAAAAGGTGCTAATTTAAACAGCTTGAAAAAAGAAATAACTCAATCAACTAATGATAATATGACATTTATGGATATATATGAATTTGAAATTGATAGTAATAGAGTTATAATGTTTAAAATTCCTGCAGCAATTGGAGTACCAACTACTTGGAAAAACATTGCTTACGATAGAAATGATGAGTCACTAATTCCTTTAAATGATGTAAAAAGAGATACAATATTATCTACAGTAAATGTTGATTGGACAAGACAAATTATTAGTGACTTAACAGTTGATGATTTAGATAAAAATGCTATATTAAAAGCTAGAGAACAATTTAAAAAGAAAAATGAAAATAAAGAAATTGCAGATGAAATTGATAAAATGGATGATATTACCTTTTTAAATAAAGCAAAAGTTTTGTTAAATGGTAAAGTAACTCGTGCTGCATGGCTATTATTAGGAAGTGAAGATACAAATACATATGTTGATAATTATATTCCTTATATAACTTGGAAATTACAAGAAGGTACGGATATTATTGACTATGAACATTTTACAATTCCATTTATTATTACAATGGATAAAGCTAGTGAAAAAATCAGAAATTTGAGATATAGATATATGCCAAGTCAAACAACACTTTTTCCAAATGAAGTAGATAAATATGATATAAATATTCTTCGTGAGTTATTAAATAATGCCATTGCACATCAAGACTATAGAAAAGGTGGAAGAGTAAACATTATCGAAATGAGAGATAAATTAATGATATTGAATGAAGGGAGATTTATACCTCAATCAGTCGATACTTTAATTATAAATGAGGGTTATGTTCCACCATATTATAGAAATCAATTTTTAGCACAAGCAATGGTTAATTTAAATATGATTGATACCGCAGGTATGGGAATAAGAAGAAGTTTTGAAAAGTTAAGAGAAAGATTCTTCCCTATGCCAGATTATGACTTAAGTGAAAAAGATAGAGTAAAAGTAACTATATATGGTAAAATTCTAGATGAAAAATACTCTCAAGTATTATTTGAAAAAACTGATTTAAGCCTACAAGAAGTTATGCTTTTAGATAGAGTACAAAAAAATATCCCAATATCTAAAGAGCAATCCGATATTCTTCGTAAAGACAATTTAATTGAAGGAAGATATCCTAATATATATGTTTCTAAACAAATCTCTGAAATTGTTGATGATAAAGTTTCCTATACTAAAAAATCTGGATTCAATGATCAATATTATAAAGATTTAGTTTTGAAATATATAAATGACTTTGGAAGTATTACAAAGAAAGATTTAGATGAATTATTGATAAGCAAATTGCCTGACCATCTAAACAAAGAGCAAAAGAAAACAAAAATAAAGTATCTTGTGAATGTTTGCTTACAGAAGAAAGAAGAAAAAATAAAGAATATTGGAACAACTCGTTATCCAGTATGGGCAAAAAAATAGTTATTTGTTCCGATACTTTATCCGGAAGTACCGGATAAAGTATCGGATAATTTTCAAAAAGTATCGGATAATTTTCCGGATAATTTTAACTTGACTGTAACTTGATTATAGATAAATTACCAGATAGTTTAAACGAAAATCAAAAAAATAAAGGTATCGACTAAAATAAAAAAACAAATTGTAAAAAAGGGAGTATTTATGAAACAAGGAATTATTATAGCAGGATTTACAGCATTAGGAAAAACAACATTAGCACAAAAATATGATAATATAATAGATTTAGAGTCAAGTTTATATCAATGGAAGTATAAAAATAAAATGACGCTTGAAGAAATAGAGACTAACAAAGGGAAAAAAGAAAGAATACCAAATGATAAATTTCCTGAAAACTATATTAAAGCTATTTTAGAGGCTAGAAAAAAATATGATATAGTTTTAACATCTATGCATTGGAAGTTATTAGAATATTTTAATAAAAATAATATTAGTTTCTATTTAGCTTATCCTAAATTAGATTCTGGAGATGTTTTAAAACAAAGATGTATAGATAGAGGAAATACCGAAGAATGGGCTCAAGCAATAAAAGATAAAGTTAATTTATGGTATCCTAGAATAAGAGAATACAATATAAAAAATATTATATTTATTGATAAAAATGAATGTTTAGAAGATGCATTAATTAAAATGAATTTAATAAAGGAATAACAGGAATGAAAAAAGACACGAAAAGTTTAATAAAATTAATTAAATATTATAAAAAATACAAATTTCTATGTATTATAGTTATTATATTAAGTTTAGGATATGCTGGAATATCATTACTTTCGCCTATTTACGAAGGAAAGATGTTAGGATATTTTGAAAATTTTGATAAATCTAATATATTAAAAATTGCACTTTTCCTTATGATATTGCGAATTGTAATAGAAATAGTTACTAATCTATGGTCAAGAGCAGTTTTAAAACTCAACGGAAAAGTGAATTTTGATTTAAAACACGATATGATACAAAGCTTAACTAATTTTGAGTTAAAAAATTATGATAATACTAATTCAGGTATATTTATCTCAAGATTAAATAAAGATACATCTGAATTATCTGTATTATTTGATTATATAACAGATGATTTATCAGGGATTATTCTAAATTTAAGCTTTATTATATATGTATTATATCTTAATAAATATCTTGGATTGTTTTTGATATTAAATATTATATTAGTATATATATTGACTTCTAAAAAATTATTTTACTATAAAAATGTAAAAGCCAAGTATAAACAAAAAGATGAAGAAATAGTAGGTATATACACAGATGTAATAAGAGGAATTAGAGAAGTTCAAAATTTAAATTTAAAAGATACCTTATTAGATAGAATAAATATTAAACAAAAAGATGTAATAAGTTATGATATAAAAAAGACTCATACAAGAAGAACTTGGAATAGATATATTAAAACTTTTCAACATATATTAGATTTTATATTTATAATTCTTTCTATTTATTTTATAACAAATAATACACTACAAATCAGCTCTTTCTTGATAATATTTTTATATAAGAATAAAGTATTAAATTTAATAGATTATATATCAGAAATAAGAGAGAAATTTGCTGATGGAAAAGTATCTGCAATAAGAGTTTTTGATATTATCGATTATAATACATTTACCAAAGACTCATATGGTGATACCCAGTTAACAGATATAATAGGTAAAATAAAATTTCAAGATGTAAATTTTCAATATAATAATAAAGAATTATTTAAAGATTTAAGTTTTGAAATAAAACCTAATACTATGGTAGCATTTGTTGGAAAAAGTGGAGAAGGTAAATCAACAATATTAAAACTAATAGGAAAAAATTATAAATTAAATAGTGGTAAAATTTTAATAGATGATACTGATATTAATGAATTATCTGAAAACACAATTAGAAATAATATTTCTATTGTTTCTCAATCTCCATATATCTTTAATTTGTCAATTAAAGAAAATATTAAACTAGCAAAACCAGAAGCAACTGATGAAGAAATAATTGAAGTATGTAAAAAATCTCAAATACATGATGATATAATGGCAATGAAAGATGCGTATAATACTTTAGTTGGAGAAAATGGTGTTATATTAAGTGGTGGTCAAAAACAAAGAATAGCTATTGCTAGAGCTTTGATTAGAAAATCAAAAATTATATTATTAGATGAAGCTACGAGTAGCTTAGATAACAACAACCAAGAAAGAATTAAAAATGTTATAAAGGAATTATCTAAAGATCATACTGTTGTTATAGTAGCTCATAGATTAAGTACAATTGTTGATTCAGATAATATATATTTATTACATAATCATAAAATCATTGCTAATGGTACTCATAAAGAATTAATTAGTACAAGTTGTGAATACAAAATGTTATATGAAAATGAAGAATTTTCAATAAGTATATAATTGTTCATAAATTGCAAAGTGCATTAAAGAGAGCAGTTAATTTGCTCTCTTCAATATTCTCTATCAAAAACGTTTTCTTTCTCCTTAAATTCATTTATATCGAGTTGTTTTTCAAAATTAAAGTTATTATATGTTTCTTTCTCAAAATCTCGTACAAGTTCATCCTCAGACGGATATGAAAACTTATGGCAAAGCCATTTAATAAATCTTTTTAAAGTCACTTTAAATTTATCAATCATTTTATTTAAGTTCTTATTTTTCTGCTTTAATTTATGGATTTCTTTTTTATATTCATGTTCCATATTATAGGCTTTACTTTCATACTTTAATTCCAGTTCTTTTTCTTTATTTTCCAATTCTTCTTTAAGCAAACTATTTGAGTGCCTTAAATTTATGTTCTTTTCTGTCATTTTTATATAATCTTCCTTGAAATTTTCTGCAAAATCTACTGTATTCACTTGTTTTGATAATTCTTTATGCAATGTCTTGTTTTCTTGATAAAGCTTTTGGATTAGTTCATCTCTAGGTTTTATTATTGTATTTTCTATTTTTTCATCACGATTAAATATAGCTCTTTTGAAGTCTTTAATATTAGGTGTTTTGGGTAATTCTAAAGTTATATTTTCTAAAATTTTTTTCGTATTTTCAAAATTAGTTATTTGTTTATAATTTTGTATTGTTTCATTTTTCCTTTTGGTTTCTTCAGAAGGTAATCCTCTTTGTAATTCAAATCCTTTGCTTGTTATATATTCGTGAAAAGCATTTTGCAAATTTCTATAACTGTCTCTACCTTTCCAAAAATCCCTACAACATATTTTATCAATTTCATGTCCATCTTTATCTTTTGTATGAACTACTGGAATGTAAATCAAATGCATATGTGGAGTTGTTTCATCAAAATGAACTACAGCTGATATTATATTTTTCTCTCCGAGATTTTTATAATTACAAATAAACTTGAAACTTTCTTCAAAATATCTTTTAGTTTCTTCCATTCCAATTGTATCAAAGAATTCTTTATCTGATGTAAATATCATTTCGCACATTATTATGCTGTTGCTTCTTATTTGCCCTTGTAAATTGTATTTCTTCTTTAATCTGTCAAATTCCTTTGTGTAACTTAATTCATTTTTCTTGAAGTAATAATTTAAGTTTGATTTGCTAATATCTATTTCCTTATTAGAATGATTTTTTGCTTTTCTATCATTATGAACACATATTCCATTAGCTTGGCTCCTTGTTAATTTTTCATTTCTTACTATAGCATAACTCATTGCTCCGAAGTCCTTTCTTGCTCGAAACAAATTTATTTGTCTAACACACTAGACAAGTTTTTCAAACTTATCCGTGTGCTCTGCGAGGCTTTCCTAAAAATGCCTTAACATTTTTAGGCTATAAATTATAATGAACTTGTCATTATAATTTATAGTGAAATTGCCCATATAAGTATGGCTGGCAATTTCATATCAAAGCTATGCTTACGAAGTTACTGCTTCGTTATCATAAGCAAAGTTAGCATATAGAAAATCAAGTGAGCCATTTTCATAGTCCCTTCCATTATATAAAGTAGTATTCTCTTTTTTCTTTGGGATAGTAATATGTGTATTTCCTAAATTATTATATAAGCAAATCATCAAATAATTTTTAGCATTTTGTATATTAGGTATATTTTTTAATATATCTAATAACTGTATTAAATTTTCTTTAACAATAAGTTTTAATTTATCTAATATTTTGTAGTGATTAACTGTTACACTCCCAACTTTCAAATTATCTTTATAATATAGGCTATCAATAACATCTTCTAAGATAGTTTTTTCTTCTTGAGGAAATTCATCTAGTTTGCATTTATCTTTTATTTCTTTTAAATGAAGTTCATCATCGCTATTAGGATTGATAGAATCAGTATTGATTATATTAGTTTTGATATTATTAGTATCGATTCCTCGTAAATTCTCCGATTCAAGATTCGTAATATCTTCGTTTCCAGAATCGTAATTTTTACGAATCAAGAAACGTAAATTTTCCGTTTCTTCATGTTGTATTTTTCCAACATATATTAAATTAGGCTTTCCTAATCCTTGTCTTTTCTCTTGTACAAGTCCTACATCACCTAACTGTTTGAATGCTTTTGTTGCAGTCTTGTCAGATAAATTCAATTTTTCTTGTACTTCTTCTCTTGTAAAAATTAAATATATATTTCTTTCTTCATCTATCCAGTGATTTTTTTGAGATAGTGATAGTCTATCTAGTAAAAAAGCATATAATATTTTACTATCTGAATTTAATTTATCTTTATATAAAGAACTTACAAATAGTTCTTGTGGTATTTTATAATATGAATTTTCTAAATATTCATTATCTTTATAAGGTTTAAATTTCATAAAAAAGGTTCTCCTTTCTGTTTATTCGAAGAACTTTAAAACTACTTGATAATTTTCCTTGAAACTTTCTTGAAACATTATAAAAATTTTCTTGAAACTTTTTCTTGAAGAAAATATGCGCATTTTATAGCATTTTTCAGAATGCAAAAAAATTATGCTATTCTTCATTTTTATTGAAAAATAGCATAATTTATAACTTTTGAATTTCTTCAAATTCTCTTAAATTCCCTTGAAAAAGGGCAAAAAATGGTCGAGGCGACAGGGATCGAACCTGCGACCTCATGGTCCCAAACCACGCGCGCTACCAACTGCGCTACGCCTCGATAAAATAACGTTCTCTGAACGCTTATATATAATAGCATAAAATAAAAACAAATTCAAGAGTTTTTTGAAAAAAACATAAAAAAATTTAAAAAAGTGAACTAAAAAAGAAAAATAAAAGCCCCTTACTAGAAGAAAAAACTAAGTAAGGGGAGAAGATTAATCTTTATTTTTTCCGAATAGAGATAAAATTCTTAAAAAGATATTAATAAAATCTAAATACAATTCCATTGCACCATATACATACAATTTTTCATCTTCACAGAAGCCAGCTTCTTGCATAACTTTTATTTTGTTCATATCATAAAATGTTAAGCCACAGAAAATAGCTAAAATAGCCCAATCTAATGCAATATCTAAAAATGTGCTACCTATAAAAAGGTTAATAAATGTTAGCACAAGACCGATAATAAGTGCAATACTTAATATTGTACCAAAGCTTGAAATATCTTTATCAGTTTTATAGCCAAGAAAAGCTAAAATTCCAAATAAAGCAGATGTACCAGCAAATGCATATACTATAGAAGACATTTCATATGCTGCAAAGATAACAGATAAAGTAAAACCATTCAAAAATGCATATCCAAAAAACAATACAGTAACTGTTGCTGGAGAAAGCTTTTTAAATAATAATGAAAATAAAATAACAACAACAAGTTCAGCAAGGGCTAATCCCCAGAAAAATCCGTTTTCAATCATAGTAATATATAAACCAGAGCTATATACATAAAAAGCTGTTCCGGCACTTGCAAGTAATCCTAAAAACATTCTAAAAAATGTGCCTGTAAGTATATTGTTTGTATCAAGAGTATGAACTGCATTACCATCTTCGTAAAAATCCATAAGTTCACCACCTTTCTAAAAATATTATGCATAAAATATAAATTATAATAATTGTAAATATAAAAATTATAAAAGTCAATATAAAAAAATCAATAAATTTTTTTATACTATTGTTATTTAACTGGTTTTATGAAATAATTAAAAAAAGGGGGATTTTTTATGACGAAAAAAATTAAGATTTTGATTTTGTCATTATTTGCATTTGTATTATTAACTTTATTTAATACAGCAGATGCAAATTCAATTAACAGTATTTCTATGGATATTTTTCTAGACGATGAAGGAAATGCATCTGTGACCGAGGTATGGGAATGTTATGCAACAGAAGGGACAGAGGTATATCATCCATATTATAATTTAGGCAATTCTAAAATTACAGATTTAATCGTTTCAGATAGTAAAGGCGAGTATACAACATTATCTTATTGGGATTCATCAGGCGATTTGGAAGATAAAGCATACAAATGTGGAATTAATAAGATAATTGATGGAGTAGAACTATGTTGGGGAATTAGTGAATATGGATATCATACATATTCAGCTAAATATAAAATTTCAAATTTTGTATCAGAACTTACAGATTCACAAATGATATATTGGACTTTAATACCTCATAATTTTTCAGATAGCATCGGAAATGCATATATTAAAATTTATTCTAATTTTAACATTGATGATTCAGTTGGAGTATGGGGATATGGAAATTATGGAGGAACAGCATATGTTTATGATGGATATATAGAGATGCAGTCAGATGGTTCATTAAGTAAAAGTGAATATATGACTATCCTAGTACAATTTCCATTAGAAACATTTAAGTGTAATAATAAATTGGGCAATGATTTTGAACATTACTATAATATGGCAGAAGATGGTGCGACTCACTATACATATGAAGATGACTCTTTTGAGACAATTATCACAAGAATTGCGGTTGTTGTAATGTTTATTTGTTTTTGGGGATTTATTTTTTCTGTTATAGGATATATTATTTTTAGCAATCTAAAACATTATGATTTTGGACCAGAAGGAAAAAAAATAACAAAAGATGCACCATATTTTAGAGATATTCCATGTAACAAAGATTTATATAGAGCGTATTTTATTGCTAATGAATACAATATTCTGAAGAACAAAAATGATATTGCTGGAGCGATTATTTTAAAATGGATAAAAGATGGGATAATTTCAGTAAGGCAAGAAACAAAAGGAAAAATATTAAAAAAGGAAGAAGCTGTAATAACTATCATTAATGAAAATCCAGAAATAGCTAATAAAAATGAGCAAAAATTATTTGATTTATTGTGTAAACAAAGTATATTAGAAGTCGATGGAAATAAGACCGTAGATAATGAAAAACTAAAAAAATGGTGTGAAGATCATTATGAAAGAGTTTTTAGTTGGTTTGATTCAGTTCTAAAAGAAGAAAAAGATAAACTTGTTGAGGAAGGATTGCTAATAAAGAAAAAAGCGACTTTCCTTAAGATATTCAAATATGATATATATGAAATTTCACAAGAATTACGAGAAGATGCAGTACAAATTGCAGGATTAAAGAGATTCTTGCTAGATTATACATTAATAAAAGAAAGAGAAGCTATTGAAGTTCATCTTTTTGAAGAATATTTAATATTTGCACAGATGTTAGGAATTGCTAAAAAAGTTGCAAAACAATTTAGTGAACTTTATCCAGATTTAGTAGAACAATCATGTTTCTATTCTTATGATAACTTTTATTTTGTAAATGCATATGCATATAGTGCTGTGCATGATGCTAGTGTCGCTAGGAGCAGAGCAGAAAGCTATTCTTCCGGAGGGGGAGGATTCTCTTCTGGAGGCGGAGGAGGAGGTTCCTTCGGCGGTGGAAGTAGCGGAGGCGGAGGTTTCCGTTAAAATAAAAAAATCGACTATAAAAGTCGATTTTTTTTGGTGCCAACGAAGTAGTTATCTACAACTTTTTGGATCTCATAACGATTGATACAAAAATCAATCCATTTACTAAAGTATATCATATTTTTTATTAATTGCAATATTTATAAAAAATAATAGAGATTTTTTATAATTCTAATGCGAAAAGTCCAACTCTGATAGAATTGGACTTTTCGTCTTCCTAAGAATCGTGTTCCTTAGAACATGGTGGCTTCTGCTCCAGCATCAACGATTCCAGCTTTTATGCCGTCATCATTTGACACAATTAAGGAGTATCTCGACACCTTAAATGGGTATTTTGAAAAATACCAGGAACTATCCCAAGTAATAACTCCAATCTGTTCAAAAGGTTTCCCAGGATGTCCAGCGTCAGAGGGTGAGTTCCAGTTCATAAACTCAAGCCCATCATCGGCTACTAAGCGTTCTAACTGTTCAATAACCTGGTCAGGAATGTCTTTAAAGAAGACATTCAATCCTCTTTCTCCAGTCTCTTTGGCGAAATCCTTTAAAGCTTCCTTTATTGGATCCCATACCACTTTTCCGTCCCGCAGTAATGCACCATTTTTGGCTGCTTCAGCAGACAAGTTGCATAACTCTTTTGCAAAACTCATAATGCTACCTCCTAAAATATTATTGGAATATGGTTCATAGTTCCATTTTCTCCCTTTTTCCTATTTAGAATATAGGGAAAAAACATTACTATGTCAACAATTATATCATATTTGTTAACATAAGTCAATTTTAACCTTGGATAATTTTTACATTTTTAGTTTCTTTCAATGTTTTTATATTATTAAATAAATATAGTGCGACTTTATTTTGTTCTGTTGTTTCCATTCCCATAAGTTTAGCCATTGCAAACATTACCAGTTTATATTTTGCAAAATTTATTAGTGTAGTTCTATATACTTAATCTTCTTTCAGTTTGTATTTTTGTAACTTAGGACTTTGACTTGTCATAAGTCCTAACCCCCTATGAGTTATGACATACTATCATAACTCGGGTGCTCTGCGAGGCAATACAGACTGAAATAGAATATAAATTTTTTAACAAACAAAAAAATCAACCATTTCTGATTGATTTCTGTATCTGTAGTTCGAACAGATTCGTCATTGGTGCGCCCGGAGGGATTCGAACCCCCGATCTCGAAGTTCGTAGTCGCTCACATGACATCACTGCTAATTCATTAAAATTAATATAACACAGTATTATCAATAATTCAAGAGTTTTTTAAAAATTTAAAATAATTTAAAAAAAGTTAATAATAATTGAAAAAGTTTAAAAAATGACATCATTTCTGGGGAACACTTCTAAAAAAACTGGGGAACTTTTTCAAAAAACAGTTGGCAAGAAAAATAAAATTGTGGAACTCTTTATTTTCAAAGGTTTCACCGTTCCCCCAAAAAATAAAAAACTGGGGAACGCATAATTTTATTATAATAAGTCTATTAAATTTTATATATTGGAGATGATAATAATGCTAAATTTTTTATTAGGATTATTTACAGGGGCTAATACTAGCCTCTTTTTATATGCTTGCATTTTAGCAGGAAAACAAGCAGATGAAAAACTTGAAAAAACGGAGGTTGAAAATGAATGATGAAAGCAATATTAATTATTATTCAATTATACCAGCGACTGTGCGTTATGATAAAGAATTAAAAGCAAATGAAAAATTATTATATGGTGAAATTACTGCTCTATCTAATAGAAATGGTTATTGTTATGCACAAAATAGATATTTTGCTAATTTATATAATGTTAGTATAGAAACTATTAGCAGATGGTTATCTCATTTACAGAAACAAGGATATATTCAAATTGAAATCAAGCGAAATGAATGCAAAGAAGTTATTGCAAGATATATTTATATTGTAGATACCCCCTATTGTCAAAAAAATCAATACCCCTCCCCTCAAAAAGATCAAGAGGGTATTGACGAAAAAGTCAAAGATAATAATATAAATAATAATATTAATGATGATGACTTATTTAATTTAATTATAAATAATAGCTTCAAAATTTCAAACGAGTTTTATTTGATTTTAAATCGCCTTGAATTAATTTATACGGAAGAAATGCTAAATATGATGAAACCTGATAAAATTCAAATGCTAAAAGAAATTATTTATACCCTATATGAGTTATACAATAGCAATTTTGACTTTCTACTTTCAAAAGTAAGTAGAGAGTCTTTGTTTAATTTATACACAATTTCACAAGAACACATGCCGAATGATTTGCTTAATTATTATAAACGAGCAATTATCAATAAATATACTAATGATAGCACCTGAAGGAGCTGATTTTATGCTAAACAGTTATATGAGCAATTTTCAAAATGTAATATCTTCCATCTTTTTTGTAAGTTTTAAAGTTATAGTAATAACACTCACGATATTACTTGTGTTTTCCTTGATAATGCTTGCAATAGGATGCTTGATAAAATCACAAAAGATAAAATCAAAATTCTTAATTGTTGCACCAAGTTTATTGCTAGGAACTATTTTCTTTTTAGCAATCCCATACATCTTTGTATATTTTAAGGATTTGATTATTTTATAGTGTTTTCTTTTTACGATTTGCCCTAAAAAATCGTAAAGGAGCTGATAAAACATGAATTTAACAAAAAGAAAAAAACAGATAATTTCAAAATTATCTACAATCGGAACAACACTTACTTTACTTGCTATAAAAAGTAATGTATGTTTTGCAGAAACAACTATTGGTACTGCTGAAGTAACAGCTGCAACGGAAAATATAAAAAGAGTGATAATTTCTATTGCTATGCCACTTGGTCGGTGTTTTAATTTTTGCAAGTGTGGTAATTACTGCAATAAAGATGATAGCAAACGCAAATAATCCTCAAAAAAGGGCTGAAAGCATTGGAAGTTTAGCTTGGATATGTGGCGGAGGGGTTATTTTAGGTGGTTCACTAATAATTGCAGGAATAATCGTAAATGTTGCAACTAATAATACAGGAAGTCTGTTAGGCAGTTAGAAAGGAGCGATATTATGAGAGTTTTTAAAGTTCCCTTTGATCTTAAAAGAGAAGAAAAAATTTTTCGGTGGATATTTAAGTTTAAGGCAAGTAACATATCTAATGCTATCTGCATCTAGTTTAGCAATATTAGCAACACATTTACCACTTGCAATTAAAATAATATTTATCGCTTTGCTATCTACATTCTTTCTATTATGTGCATTTTTAAAAGTTAGTGAACAAAACTTTGACAAGTTCTTTTTCTATGGAATTAACTATCTAATTCGTAAAAAGAATTTTGTATATGAGAGGTGTTGCAAATGGTAGTAATGGTAATATTTTTAGTTTTAAGTGTTGCTTTAGTAATAGGCACAGCTATTTATCTAAACTATAAAAAGAAGCATATTAATCGAAATGTAACACAAATCTCTAACCAAAGCACAAATGAAAAAGGCAATAAAAAAACAAAAAAGCAATTAGCAAATATTCTACAAATTGAAATTAAAGATAATATCGTATGTTTAGGAAATAGATATTCAAATATAATCAGGCTTGGCAATATTGATTACAACATGTTATCTACTCATGAGCAGGATTCAATAGAAAGCATTTTGATACAAACAGCTTTATCAATAGATTATCCAGTTCAATTTTTTAGTACAACAGAATTTATTGATACTAGCAAAGTAGTTTCACTTATAAAACAAAATAATAATAGCCACAATAATTTTAAAATACGAGAATATAAAGAATATCTAATTAGCTACTTAGAAAATCTAATGGAAAATAGAACAATTTCCGTTGTGAAAAATTATGCAATAATTTCTTATGATGGTACATATGAAAATGCCATAGAAGAACTAAACAGAAAATCATTATCTTTCAAAGGAAATTTGCTACGAGCAAAGATTGTATGTGAAATATTAAATAAAGATGAAATAAATAATTTAATTTACAGAGAATTAAATAAAAATTCTTCTCAAAATATTAGTTATTTACAGGAAGGGGTGAAAAATTTATATGTTGGGAAAACACAAAAAGCAAAAACGAGAAAACATTGATATTTTCAATAATACACCTGATGAAATGGATTTGTTACTTCCTTATGAGTTACAAGAGAAAAAAGATTACTTAATTTTAGGCTATAATAAGTATTCAAGAATATTCGTTATGACAGTCTATCCTGAGCAAACCTGGATTAGTTGGCTTGATGACTTATTTAATATTGGAAATATTAATATTTCTGTAAAAATAGAACCATCAAGTAATGGGAATGTTATCAATCAATTAACTAAAAAGCTAGTTCAAAATCAATCTGAATACGCAACATATTCAAAGCAAGGAAATATTCTACATTTACCAGAGTTGGAAAAGCAAATATGTGATTTAGAAGATTTAAGAATGTTAATACAAACAAATCAAGACAAATTATTTTTTGCTACTATTTTTATTACTTTGAATGCTGAAAGTCTTCAAGAATTAAACGAAAAAACAAAAATACTTGAAAGCGAATTAAATAAGAAAACTGCAATGATAAGAACTCTAACTTTTAGGCAGTTAGAAGGACTAAAAACTATGCTCCCTATTGGAGGAATACCTATTCCTAATTATGAAAGAAATATGGTTGCAGGTGGAATTGCAACATTGATACCTATTTCAAATCCTAATTTAAGCCATGATAGAGGTATTTTTATAGGAAGAAATATGTTCACAAATGCACCTGTATATATTGATACTTTTATTGGTCCTCCAGTCCTTCCAAATCCTCATGTATTTATTTGTGGTACAAGTGGCCGGTGGTAAAAGTGTCGCACTTAAAACTTTAACTGCTAGAAATATTGTAACAACTGGATGTGGTGCATTTTTTATTGATGTTGAAGGTGAATATTCAAATCTTACAAAAATGCTTGGTGGCAAAGTCATAAAAATTACACAAGGCGAAAGTTCTGGAATAAATCCATTTGAACTAGAACCTGACACAAAAGGCAATAAGCAATTCTTGAATATACTTGATAAAGTTGCAGAAATACGAGCTTTACTTGCAACAATTTGTAGGAATTATATGGGCAGAACTCTAAACGGAACAGAAATTACAGAAATAGAAATCGTAGTTAATCAATTATATGCAGAAAAACGGAATTACAAGTGATGTTAATTCACTTTTTGAGAAAAAAGGTGGAAAACTTGATAATGGCAAATATGTTATTGGAAGAATTCCAAAGAAAATGCCTACTCTATCTGATTTTCAAAAGAAATTAAAAGAACGAAATAATTGTAATGAACTTGCTGAAATTTTAGTTCCTTTTCTAAAAGGTAATTCACTAGGAATATTTGATTGTGAAAGTAAAATAACATCTGATACAGACATTATAAACTTTGATATGTCTGAAATAAAAGATGAATTTACAAAATTATATGCTTCTTTTGTTATTCTAACTTGGGTATGGCAAAAATTTGTGTTAAAGAATAAAGAAAAACGAAAAATTATAGTTTGTGATGAAGCTTGGCTATTCTTAAAATATCAAGAATCAGCAGAGTTTTTAGTTAATGTCGCTCGTAGGCGGTCGCAAATATAATGTTCCATTATTTATCGGCAGTCAGTTTATAGATGAATTTTTATCTTTCGAAGAACGGTAAAACTATTATAAATATATGTTCAACTAGATATTTATTTAAACAAAGTCCTGGAAGTGTAGATTCTGTTGTGGACTTTTTTAATTTGTCTGAAGGAACTAAGAATTTTCTTACAACTGCAAATCCAGGAGAATGTGTAATCAGCTTGAACAATAGTGTTACAGCAATAAAATTTGTAATTACAGATTATGAAAAAGAATTTGTATTTACTTAAAAGGAGGCGGTCTAATTGAAAAAATTATTAAAAAGTATTTTGATAATAATTACTATTTTTCTATTATGCTCTCCTATGTGTTTTGCAACTGATGATGTAAATTTTAAAGAACAAATAAAAAAAGAAGATGGTTCTTTATTTGAAAAAATTATCGCTGAATGTATTGGTGGAATTGCTCAAACTGTTTTTGACTTTACAACTGGAGAAGCTGCAAATGTTGGTTTTAAAGATTATGATACTTTAATATTCAACAATAATAGTGAAAGTGACAGTTTATCCCCTTTTACTGAAGGATTGTGGAATAAAACAATGGATTGGTACAAAGTATTTGCTATTATTTCTGGAAGTCTAATATTAATTGCAGTATTTATGCTATCTTACAAAATAATGTGTGCAGGTATGAATACAGCAAGAAAAAATGAAGCGAAAGAAAGCCTTACAAGACTGTGTTTCGGAGCCGTTTCAATAGCTTTTGCTCCCCTATTTATTAGATTTCTATTATTTATGAATAATAGCCTAGTACATTTATTAGTAACTGCTGCTAATAGCGGAACACTAGATGCTTCTTTGGGAAATAATATGCTGACATCCATAAGAACTGGAAACGCAATAACAACAGCTTTAGTAATAGCAATGTTTATATATCTATTTGTTAAATTAAATATTAAATTTATTGTTAGACAATTTACAATTATAATATTTACTATATTTACCCCTATTGCAGCTGGTCTATGGATTATAAATAAAAATGTAACTGCTGCATCAATTTGGGCTGGTCAATTAATAATGAATATATTTATGCAATTTATATATTGTTTTCTATTTCTTATATATCTTGCATTTCTACCTAGTGGTGGTGGCTGGGCTATAAGTCTTATATGGGCTATGATGATACTTCCACTTGCAGACGCACTACAAAATTGCTTGCAAAATCTAACTTCAAGAATAGCTGGTGTTGACAATGAGCAAATGACAACTAGAGTTATGGGTATGGGTGCAATGCTTGGCTTTGGACTTGGAGCAATAAAAGAACAATTTAATACTCCTTCATCAGATGTAAAAACAGGAAATTCAAATACTGATAATTCTGCTGGAGGTTTAAAAGGTTTTATATCACGAGCGAAATCTGTTGTTAGCCCTGCAATGAATTTAAGTGATGAAAAAGATTATAACGGAAATGTAAATCCAATTAGAAACGTTGTTTCAAAAGAAAAAACAACCAATACTGTAGCAATTCCAACTTCAAACGGTGCAAATAAAGAAAACATATTAAATGGCAGTAACAATACTCCAAAATCTGTTATGAATAAAGTTGCAAAAACTGGTTTTAATGCTACAAAAACATATTTAAGTATGGGTGCTAAAATGGCAGAAGGCGATTTTAGTAACTCACCATATAAAAGAAATAATAGAAATGTTAGAAAAAATAGTTTTCAAAATACCGAATACATAAATAAAGTCGCAAATAGCAAGACAGTGCAGAAATTAGGTGATGAAAATGAAACTAAAGGACAAGGCTAGAAAAAAAGTAAATGAAAAAATAAAAAAAGTAGCTTTTAAAGTACTAAAACCATTTCTTCCCTTTATCATTGTAATTATAGGAATAGTTTTCGCAGTATGTACTGTTATAGATTCATTATTTACTACTGAAGATGATATGCAAGTTGCTGAGCAACTTTCTAGTGATAATTATGAAGAACAATATGCTGAATGGTTAAATGAAAAAGAATTTGCTCCAACTACAATAATAGATGGCAAAAGGCTTATTCCAACTGGAATGTTCATTTGGCCAATACCTGGATATACAAATATAACTTCTCATTTTGGTATGAGAACACATCCTATTACTCGGTGCCTATAAATTACATAGTGGCACAGATGTAGGAGCTCCCACAGGTAGCGATTTTATTGCTATGGCTGATGGTACTGTTATAAAAGCTACTTACTCTAATTCGTATGGAAATATGGTTATGATAGACCATCGGGAATGATATTATAACTTTATATGCACATGGCTCTGAAATATTAGTTGAGACAAATCAAACAGTAACACAAGGACAAGCAGTTTTAAAAGTAGGCTCAACTGGTTATTCTACAGGACCTCATGCTCACTTTGAAGTTAGAATAAATGGAAGTTTTACAAATCCAGAAGATTATTTTCAAGGAGGTGATTGAAAAATGGTGTTAATATTTACTGATAATGAGCAACTAGATAGAGATTTAAGTAAAAAAATTGAAGATAGTAGAATAGTTTATTATCCTGACTATGTACTAGAAGAAAAAGATGCTACAACTCTAATTGCCACAGTACAAACAAATAAATATAATTTCAAAGACTTTATGTTTAAAGTAAGAGAAAAAAATATACAAGTTATTTTAATTTTAGAGAATGAAAAAGTAAAAGAATTAAAAGATGCTTTATTACTTGGCATTTATGACATTGTTTTTGATTCTTTTAGTTTAGAAGATATAACTGAAAAAATTACAAATCCAAATCATTTCTCTAATGTTTCAAAATACATCAAAGATATCTTAGAACTAGATAATTCCTAGTTCTATTTTATTGCCAAACTTTAATGAAAGGAGGTCTAAAATTTGAGTAAAAAAATCAAAAAAGCTATTGCACTATCAATTATAATAATACTTATTATAGTAGTGGTAATTTCAACATTCTTTATTTTTAAAAATTTAAATAACAAAAAGCAAATAAATAATGTTTGTGAAATTTACTCTAATGATAATATTCAAGAAAGACTAAATGATAAGGTTACAACTACAAAAGATGATTTAGTATTACAAATTGATGGCGAAAAAGTAATCGGTGTTATTAAAATAGAAAAGATTGGTTTTGAAGGTTTAATTTATGAAGGAACAACACTTGACACACTCTCAAAAGGTGTAGGACATTTTGAAAATTCTTCATATTTAGAGGGTAATGTATGTTTAGCAGCACATAACACAAATAAGTTTTGGGCTAAATTACACACATTACAAAACGGAGATAAAATTACATATATTAGTTTTCTTGGTACAAAAGAATATCAAGTAAATAATGTAACAAAAATCTCTGAAACAGATTGGTCTTTATTACAAAATACTAATGAAAATATTTTAACACTTATAACTTGTGTAAAAGGAATACCGTCTCAAAGGCTTTGTGTTCAAGCGTTAGAGGTCAATTAAAAAAATTTTATTTCACCATTGCCAAAACGCAATAAAAGGTGTTACCCTATATATTAATAAATGTAGAAAGGGTGATAAAGTATGAATAAGAAAAAAATATGTATAGGTATAATTATTATTTTAAGTTTAGTCATAGTTATTGTTTTAATGAAAATGTTTTTTTATAATAGACAAGCAAAAATTGAAAATGAAAATATTCCTCAAAATGATATCGAAGAAAATATTGATATTCCAGAAGATATCGTTATTGGAGATAATCCAGTTATAGAGAAAACAACAGAAACTACCTCTACAGCTGA
Source organism: uncultured Clostridium sp. (assembly GCA_900555615.1). Lineage (GTDB taxonomy): Bacteria > Bacillota > Clostridia > TANB77 > CAG-508 > CAG-269. Next base: position 27,461 of record USMB01000011.1, read on the forward strand.
ACAAGAGGAAACAACAACATCTTCTAATTCTAAACCTCAAACAACAAGCGAGTCTAACTCTAAAGTTATAACTGAGGTTACAACTAAAACTGAAAATGAAGTAAAACCTCAAATACAGGAAAATCAAGAAACGACTACGCAAGTGCCTATACAAGAACAACAAAATGAACAAACAAAAGAAAATCCCCAAAAGGATGAAAGTACAAAAGTTGAAGAAAAGCAAGAAACAGTTAATGTACCTACTTCCACTCCTGTTGTTGAACCAATAGAAGAAACAAAAGATGAAGAAAAATATGTAAGAAATGATGCAATGATTAATAAAATAAAAGAAGTTATACAATCAAACGAATCTGAATATATGAAAAATTATGGCTATGAAATAGTAGTAGACAGTTCTATAAAAGGACAAGCAAATCCATTTACATTTACTGAAACTAGAGTAAAAGGCTATATAACATATACATTCGGTACGATTAAAATTTACGCTGAAGATTATTACAAAAATGGACAATTAATTATGACAGATTGTTATATTTACTAATTGTAAACATTTTAGGACACCTATTAAGGTGTCTATTTTAATGGAAAAAAGGAGGAAAATTATGAGTAAAACAATAATTAAAAAGTCTGTAGCAGTAATTATGCTACTATTAATGATATTTTCAAGTATTTCGAACATTGTCTTAGCTGTAACAGAAATAGACCAAGCATATATAGAAGATAAAGGTGATGTCGAATGGCACTTGCAGTATTGGAATGAACCAAAAAATGTATGGTCATATATTAAAACAACATATGTAACTTACACAAAAGATGGAAAAGAATATCCTGCCTACTGTTTAAATAAAGAACTTCCTGGCGTTGGAGAAAGAGAAAATTACACAGTTGATATAGAATCAGTTATAGATGATGTACGAGTTTGGAGAACAATTATAAATGGTTATCCTTATAAAAGTGCAGCAGAATTAGGCGTTGCTAATGATTTGGAAGCATTCCAAGCAACAAAACAAGCAGTTTACTGTATATTATATGATTTTGACCCTGCTACAAGATATAGAAGTGCTGAAAATGGTGCAGACCTTAGAGGAGATGCAATAAGAACAGCAATTATAAATATGGTTAATGAAGGTAGATATGGTACACAAACCCCATACACTGCCGGAATTAGTGCAGATAAAGTAGGAAATTTTCTAAAAGACGGAAATTATTATTCACAAGAATTTAAAGTAAATTGTGGAATAACTGCATATGAATACACTATTGCTTCATCAGTTGGAATGCCAAGTGGTGCAATAATAACAGATGTAAATGGTACACAAAAGACTACATTTACTGGTACTGAAAATTTTAAAGTAAAAATTCCTATATCACAAATGAATAAAGATATTAATATTGTATTAAGAATTCGTGGTAAAGCAGACACTTATCCTGTATTTTATGGAAAAACTCGTATTGATGGAACACAAGACTACGCTTTAGCTTTTGATCCACTTGGTGATGTATATGGAGTTACTAACTTGGATATACAAACTAACACAGGAAAACTACAAATAAACAAAACTGATGATGAAACAGGTAATCCAATATCTGGTGTAACATTCCAATTAACAAAGCAAGATGGTACAGTTGTAGCAAATGCTACTACAAATGATAAAGGAATTGCAACATTTAGTGGCCTATATCAAGGAGATTACAAACTAAAAGAAATTTCTACAAATGAAAAATATATATTAAATACATCTACATATGATGTAAATATAGAATATAATGGAACTTCTACAAAAGATATAACAAATATCCACAAAAAAGGTTCTTTAAAAATATATAAAGTAGATAAAGACAATCATAAAATTGCATTAGGAAATGTAAAATTTGATTTATTTTCTGAAGAATTTCAAAAAGTAATTGGAACATATACAACAAATGTAGATGGCGAAATTCAAATTGATAATTTAAGAATTGGTCAATATAAATTAATCGAAAAGAATACAGGAAAATGGTACAATTTAGCAGATGACACAACAGTTGAAGTAAAATGGAATACAACAGAAGAAAATACTATTGAAAATGAACTTAAAAAAGGGCAAGTAAAAGTTATTAAAATAGACCAAGACAACAATCATGTTAAGCTTGAAGGCGTTGAGTTCGAGGTACTTGATGAGAATAACAATGTTCTTGAAAAGATTACTACAGATGAAAATGGTGAGGCATTAACTGCTAGATATCCAATAAGAGATTTTTCAAAATTAAAAATTCGTGAGTCTAAAACACTAGAGACTTATGTGTTATCAGATGAAGTAAAAACAGTAGAATTAAAAGAAAATCAAATCGAAACAGTTACTTTCCAAAATGAAAAGAAAAAAGGTCAAATTAGAGTAATCAAAGTAGATTTAGACAACAACGAAGTTAAACTAGAAGGTGTTACATTCGACATTACTGATGAAAGTGGAAATGTTGTGGATACAATTACAACAGACAAAAATGGCGAAGCAGTAACAAAGCGTCTGTCAATAGACCAAGCATATACTGTAATAGAAAAAGAAACCCAAAAAGAATATGTACTAACAAAAGAAACTCAGACAGTAACTTTAAAACAAGATGAAATAAAAAATGTTACTTTTGAAAATGAAAAACGCAAAGGACAATTAAAAGTTATTAAAGTTGATAAAGACAATAACGAAGTTGTACTTGAAGGCGTTACATTTGAGATTAAAGATGAAACAGGAAATGTAGTAGATATCATTACAACAGCCGAAAATGGCGAAGCTATAACAAAAAGATTGCCTATTGACCAAAAATATACAGCAGTTGAAACGGAAACAAAAAATGAATATGTATTAACAGAAGAAACTCAAACAGTAGAACTAAAAGAAAATGAAATCACATCAATTACATTTGAAAATGAAAAAATCAAAGGATATGTAGAAATAACAAAAGTTGATAGTAAAACAAAAGAAACATTAAAAGATGCTACTTTTGGAATATATGATATGGGAGATAATGAAATAGCACAAATCACAACAGATGAAACAGGAAAAGCTACAAGTGAGCTACTCCCTATTGGAAAATATTACTTAAAAGAATTAGATACTGGTTCTGTTTATTATTTGTTAAATGAAAATACCTATGAATTTGAAATAGTTAAAAACTATGAAACAGTATATGTAACAATAGATAATGATAGTGTAGATATTGAGGTTACAGTAGATAAAGAAGGAACTACTGAAATTAAACCTGGAGAAAAAGTTAATTATACTTTCACTAATGTCGGAAACGCATCTAATGTATATTTAGAAAATTTTAAATGGTTCGATTATATTCCAACAGATTATATAAGATTAGAAACTATGACAACAGGAACTTGGAATCAAGACTTAAATTATAATGTATATTATAAAACAAATAAGTCTGATGATTATATACTATTTCAAGAAAACTTAAATACAAAAGAAAATTATGATTTAGATTTTACAACTGTAGAACTTGCTGAAGATGAATATATTACAGAAACCTGTTTTGATTTTGGAAAAATAGATGTGGGCTTCAAAGAAATTACATCCCCTACAATGCAATGCAAATCATTTGATACATTACAAGATAATGATACATTTACAAATCATACAAAAACAGTTGGAACTTATTTTGGTGTAACTGCTGAAGCAATTAGTAAATGGACTACAATTACACATGTACCAGAAGAAAAACACGAGCCAGTCTTACCAAGGACCGGAAAATAAAAAAAAAATTAGCAATCCTTTATAAATTTGCCCTTCAAAAATTTAATTTATAGGAGGATTTTTAATTATGGAAATTACAGATATTAAAATTTTTAAAGCAAAAAAGAGAGGTCCAGTATTGGCCTATGCAAATATTATATTAAATAATTACTTTATTATTAGAAGGATTACTTTAATTGAGAAAAATGGTAAAAGGTATCTATCAATGCCTGCCACGATAACACGAGAATCAATATATGCAGACAGAAAAGAATATAGAGATATTTGCCACCCACTAAATAATGATGTTAGAAAAGAACTAACAAAGAAAGTTTTTGCAGCTTATGATGAATTTATAAAAACAGTAGAATAAAAGTAAAATCCTTTTTATTTGCCCTATCATTACATAAGAAAGGACTTTAGCTATGATTATAAGTGAAAAATTATTCAAAGAATTAGAAACTTTAAATATAGAAATCGAAAATGTACTAAAGAATAATAGTTTAACAGATTTACAAATAGAAAGTTTCTTTAGAAATTTTGAAAAAAGAAGATATAATATTTTAAGTGAAATAAAACTATACAATAAAAATGTAGAATATGAATATGAAAAAATAAAAACTATTGATAATGAATATAAGGCCAAGCTTGAGGACAATATTTTAAAAATATATGTTCCAGAGACAATGCCAGGATATAAAAATTTAAAAACACATACATACAAAAGAATATTATTAAATGTTGCAGAAATTACCAAAAAGTTTAAAGGAGCATTTGATAGTAAAGTATTTATTCTAATAAAAGTATTTGACAATATTACTGGGTGGGATATTGACAATAAATATATAAAGCCTATTGCAGATGCTTTGATAATGTCAGGTGTTATTCAAGATGATAATATTGATAAAATGTTTTATGCTGTAAAAGGAGAATTTTCTGATAATCCTCATACTGAAATTTATGTTCTTGATAGTAAAAATATTAGCCAATTTTAAGGAAAATACAGTAGCAAAAAATATGGTTTTTTCAAGAATTTTCAAAAAAAATTTTACCATAGGTTGCAAAATGCAAACTGCTTAGGGTTTCAAGGGTTAGAAAATTTTCAATCCCGACTTTGGCGTATGGAGGTATGGAAGCAAGAGCGATAGCTCGAGCTGGAATACCATAAGTGGACTATTCAAGAAAAAATTTTAGTTAGTTGGAGGTGATATTTTGAACTATTTTCCAAACGGTGATGAAGAAATAAATTTGATTAAGTTTATATCTAAGTATCAATATCTGAATGTGAATGATTCTAAATATTTTTTTAGTAGTAAGAAATATTATAAACAAAGAATTAGTAATTTGGTTAATAAAAAGATGTTAAGAAGAATCAAATTAAACTTAGTTTTAGATGAATTAGGTATTGAATATTCGAAAATGTTTCAATTTGAATATAATAAACTTAATAGAGATAAAAAGTATCTATCAAGGTTGTTATATTTAAGCAATTTAGGAGCATTTTATAATAATTGTAATACAGTAAAATTCATACCATCATTTGACATGAAAGATAAAGCACAATTTACTATTACTGCAAGACGATTCGTTGGAATACTAGATATTAGTGGAATTGAATATTTAACATATTATATATCAGAAGAACACAACGAAAAATATTTGAAATCAGTTATATATGATATTCAAAAAGAAAGAAATTATAAGAATATAATTATTCTTGTAAATGATAAAAATAGAATAAAAATAAATGATTTTACATTTGGTGCAAATCAAGTATTAATATTAGAAGATACAGAAGAAAATAGAGAAGAATTAAAGTATCTAAACAGTATTGATTGGTATAATGTTGTGAAAAAAATCTATAAAAACGATAAAATATATTTATCTGACTATAACTTTTGCGAATATACCAATTACAAGAATAAATATATCTCAACATTTTACTTTTTAGATACTGAAAAAATAAATAGAATTAAATATTTTCTAAGAGAAAACAAAAATAAAAATGCAGATATTATTTGTAGTGCTAAGCTTAAAGCTGAATTAATAAAAGAACTTCCCAACTGTAATTATATTGTTATAGACTTGGAAGAATATATTGATAAAGAAATATTTGTGTATGATTAAAAAAGTATGTTTTTACATATTTTTATTTTTTTGTTTACTCTTAAATATTGTGATAGATATTAATATAAAAAATTATTTTTATATCTTAAATATATGCTTTGGAAAAAATATTATTATAACTTCCAAACTATATGCTTTTATTTGTGCCACAATTGCCATAATTTCAATTTTTATTATCATAGACATATTACTTGTCTTTTTTAAAAATGAAGTTCAAAATAAGGGCATTAAATTTAAAACAGAAGATGGAACTCATGGCACTGCAAATTGGATGAATGAAAATGAAATGAAAAATATACTAGGAGCAAATGAAACTCCTGGTATTATCTTAGGCAAATATAATGATGATATTATAAAACTACCATTTGACAGTTATTTTAATAAAAACATAAGTGTATTTGGTAGTAGTGGCAGTATGAAAACAACATCATTTTTGCTTACAAATTTGTTGGAATTATCTAAATATAAAAAATCAATAGTAGTAACAGATCCAAAATCAGAAATTTATAGAATTACATCAAGTTATTTTAAAAATATTGGTTATACTGTTAAAGTGTTCAATTTAAAGGATATGAGACACTCTGACAGGTGGAACCCACTTGGCGAAAATGAAACAATTACAGATGTTCAAACTTCAAGTGATGTTATTATAAGTAATACACAAAGACATGACAAAGGTGGAGATGAATTTTGGCCTCGTGCTGAAGAAAATCTATTAAAAGCATTTGAATTTTATTTTTTAGAAGCATTGATTGATAAAAATAATTTAACAAATGTATATAAAAAAGTGGCAAGTGGAGATATAAACGAAATAGATAATATTTTCAAAGGTCTTTCTCCAGAAAGTCCAGCAAGAATGAGTTATAATATTTTTGCAAGTGGTAGTGATACTATAAAAGCAAGTGTTCTAACAGGTTTAGGAACTAGATTACAGGCATTTCAAAATGAAGATTTACAAAGGCTAACTTCTGAAACAGATATTGATTTGACTTTACCTGCAAAGCAACCTTGTATTTATTATGTTGTAACAAGTGATGTAGATTCAAGTAATGACTTTTTAGCATCACTTTTTTTTACTTTTCTTTTCATAAAATTAGTACGCTATGCAGACTCAAAAACTGATGGAAAATGTGATATAGATGTTTTCTGTTTTTTAGATGAGTTTTGCAATATCGGAGCTATTCCGGATTTCAACAAAAAAATCAGTACAGTGCGTAGTCGACAAATAGCATTAATTCCTATATGTCAAAATATAGCTCAAATTAGAAGTCGCTATCCAAATGATATATGGCAAGAGATAATAGGAAATTGTGATACAAGACTTGGTCTAGGAACAACTGATACTTTAACAGCTCAATATTTCTGTGATTCCATAGGAGTATCAACTGTAGAAACAGAAAGCGTGAAAAAATCAAATTCTATTGAAGGAGATATTGGCGAGTATGGACAAAAGAATGTATCTACTTTGAAAAGAAATTTATTAAATATAGATGAAATAATGAGATTACCTGCTAATAAATTGCTTGTTATATTAAGAGGAAATAAACCATTATTGTTAGATAAGATGTTTTATAAAACACATCCTTTGGCCAAAAAATTAAAAGATAGCTCTATTTATGATTATAATCCAGCATGGACTAAAAACAATCCAGTTGTAAATGCTAAGAACACTGAAAATACTGAAAAAAAGGAAATAACAAAAGACAATAAAAAGAAAGCAAAACTAAGTTTTGATACTTTCTAATGAAAAGGGGTGATACTTTGGAAGACTTATCAATAAAGGAACTTTTGAGAAGTAAAGAAGAAAAAAGAATATTAACAGGCAGAATCAGTGGTATTGAAGATGAATACTACAAATATAAAAATGAAAATATTCCATGTGCAATAGTTTGGTATAAAGAAATTAAAATACTAATACCCAGTACACATCTAGGAACAAAGACAATAAACAAATCTATGATAAGAGGAATGCTTGGAGCAGAAATTGATTTTATTGTAATGGAAATAGATACAACTTCTAATATAGCAATAGCAAGTAGAAAAGATGCTATGGAATTGAGGTCAAAAATAGAACTACCTAAATTAAAAGTAAATGATACCGTTAATGTTAGAATTTTAGCTGTTGGAGTAAAACATATTATAGTAGAACTATATGGAAAAGAGGTAATTATAAAAGCTGATAATCTTCAGCATACATATATTTTAAACTGTAAAAATTATTATATGCCAGGAGGATATCTAAAGGTTAGGATAAAAAACATAGATATCCCAAAAGACATATTTGAATTAAATGCCAAAGAACTTACAATAAATCCATTCAAATTTATTAGAAGGTTCATTACAGAGAATGGCGAATATACCGGAACAGTTGTGGCTTTTCCAAAAAATAAAAGTGGAATTATTGTTCAACTTGATAATACAGGTATGACTTGCTTAACAAGGGTTCCTGCAAGATTTAATGATTATCCACATTATTTGGATAAAGTGTTAATAAAAATAAGTGAAATTAGGGAAAATAAAAAGATGATTTATGGCTATTTGATGCGAATAATTCGATAGAACATTTTTTTGTATAAAATGTCTTTGTTCGCTTGATTTTGTTGATGAAATGTTATAAAATATTGGCAACCTTACGCAGTATGAAAGGCCAGCCCTTTCTGAAGGGCGGAAAGGAGGCTATTGTTTTGAATAACAGTGAATTAATTCTGCGTTTAGTTGAGCAGTTAGTAGCAGAAAAAGAAAAAAATTTCATCTTACAGCAGGCACAACAGCAACAACTAATGCAAGATGACAGCAAAGCTAAGACTAAAGAGTAGCAATACATAGTCGATAGAGTGGGATTCGCAGCCTGCTCTATTTTTTTAGGCATAAAAAAAGTATGTGCATTCGCAGGTACACATACAACTATGTCTTGAATAACAGTGATATTCAAAGCTCATTTATTTTGTAACTTAATAATAACACATATTTTGGAATTTGTCAAACAATTTTCAAAAATCAATGTTACTACTATTAGTATATACAAAAATGCTTGAAAACTCAACAATTTTATAAAAAAAAGTATGTGCATTCGTGGTACACATACGACTACATATTTGAATTGCTAACGATATTTCAAATACATTTTTTTGTAACTTAATAATAACACATATTTTGAAATTTGTAAAACATTTTTTAATTTAAAGGAGGAAATTTTTATGGTAGATAAATTAAAAGTAATTAATTTTTTGCAAGACTTTGGGTGTGCTAGACTAGACCAATTACAGAAATTATATAATGCACCTGAAGATAATTTCAAAAACATTTTAACAGGGAATATGGTAAGTAGGAAAGGAGATGTATTTGTTCATAATACTAAAACTATTGATAATAATATGCTTGTAGCATTAGATGTATTATGCAAATATAAGGTTAGATTAAAGCAATTCTACAAGGGTTATAAACCAGTTTATATAACCTTTCTAACAAAAGAAAATATACTATATCATATAATTGTAGCAGATGAAGGAAATGAAAAGGGAATTGTTAAACTCGTAAACGCCTATCCTCCTTCACTCCCTAAGGCTGACAGACTAATTTTAGCTTTTAAGGATAGGGGAGAGTTAGAAAATATTAAGTGTGAAATTCCCTATCTTTATTGTACTTATCCAAGTTTAGAAGTGATAAATGAGGATGCAGAGTATTGATTTTATTAGTTTTTAGCCCTTATATTACTAAATTAAAAATGATTCCTATTTTTAGCTTTTCATCATTATTAATGACATATCCTTGTAAAGAGGTTTCTATTTCCAATTCAAGCTGTTGCCATATTGGATACACATAAAAAAGGAAGAGCCTAGAATGACCCTTCCCCCTCAGTGAAATTAAGCTTTGGGTTATAAAGTGTTATGGTTCCGTATAAAAGGCACCATTAATATATGCTGGACCTACCATTTTTATAATGTATGAGCCTCCATCAGTATTCGTCACAACATCTGCCCAATGATCTCCTTCAGTATTCCAAGTGGCAATGTGTCTTGTCACACCATTTTTTATTACATTGATACTAAGATTCAATGTAGGTTCGTACAACTGAGTCATAAAAAAATGGACTTTTAGATTACTACCCTTTGGTGGAGTTACTGTGATTTGCATTCCTCTAGTACCAACGTAATGAGGCAAATTATTAGTACTCCAAATATCCACATTACATGGCATAATACCTGTTTCACCTGTAGCATCTGTTACATTTTCATTCCGAACAACCGAATTATCATTGTTTTCAGCTGCGAATGCAGTTGTAGATACACAAGTAAAAAGCATACAACAAGTTAAACAAATTGCTAAAATTTTCTTCATGTTAATATCCTCCTAGTTTTTGTTTTGCTAATGCTCAATTCCACTAAGTACTACTGTCTTGCATTTTAACAAGAACAGAATTATTATAAAATACAGCTAAAAAAATGTCAATATTTTCAAGTAAAATTGTAAAATAATGTAAAACGTTCAAATGAATATAATATATTATATAGCATAAAATCCAATAAATCAGTATATGTATAAAATATAGTGGTTTATTGAATTTATTGTATTCCAAGATATCTCTCCTGTTGCTTTATTTCTAATATATAATATATATATTCTTTAAAAACTTTTCAATTAAAAGTAGATTTCACCTTTGATATAATTTCAGAAACACATTCATTTATTTTACTTTGATTAATACATACAGAAGCAATTGGTATTAATATTACTATATATGGAATTATATACCTTGATTTTGCTTCCCATAATATATGAAATGCAAATCCACCAATAAAAATAGTAACTAGAAATATTATATCTAAAGAAAGATTTTTTCTGTTTTGTATAATATTTATTAGACAACATAAGCAAGTTACCATTAATAATACTTTTTGGTAAAATGTTAATGGAACTGTAAAATTTTCTAAAGGATCATTTTCCTGTGTCAAGTTACTTCTTACTGCTGAATATGTATTTTCAGTCCACATTGATGCTATTTTCATAGTATAAAAATCAAAGGTGTATCCTATATTTTGTGAAAAATATACAAGTCTCTCTTTAATTCTATCTACATATTCTTTTTTGGCTTTTTCTGGATTCTTTTGTGCTGGTTCAGCTATACTTTCACTATACCATCCATTTCCCCTTGGTGATTCTTCCATTGCCATTAAAATATAACTTATAGTAGGATATCCTTTATCTTTAGGCATATTATATTTGTCTAACCAATAATTTTTAACTAATGTTGAAGGAATAATGGATATGATAATATATAATATAATTACTATTATATTAATTATATTATTTTTATAATTTTTTTCGGTAAAATGCTCGAATATATTTAACAACAAATAAATTACAGTTGCTATTATAAATATTAAACTATTCATTCTCATCATATATGCTATCATTGTAAGTAATGAAGAACAAATTGGATAAATAATTTTTTGTGTTTCTGTATATTTCATCATAAAATAAACAGAGAATAAACACAAAGCTAAACTTGGTATATCGCCATATATAAAAGTTGATAACATTGGCAATGATATAAATGTCAATATTAATGTAAAGAATAATATTTTATTTGTTTTATATTTTTTATCTAATTGCTTTACTATTTTATATAATGCAATAACAATAAAAATATTTCCAATAACATTTAAAACTCTAAGTATTTCAAGCGTGTCAAAATGTATTATATTAAAGAAAACATTATATACAAACGCTAATGGAATTTGTTGATGATATAATTGCATATATTCACTTAGTGGGATTCCAGCATATGTCATATTTGGCAAAAATTCTTCTAAATTACCTCTATAAAAAGTTTGGGCCAAATTACAAATATGAATTTGATCTCCTACTACTGGTGGTCTTACTACAATTATCCATATTATATTAAATATTATATAGGTAATTAATGATGTAATTAATAAATACTTTTTAAACTTCTTTTTATACTGAAAATCTGAATCTTTATATATTTTCTCATTAATTTTTTTAGTAAATCCATATATTAATCCTCCCACCAATACAAGTCCTATAATATATATAAAACTATTTGTATTAATAGTAATATGTTCCGAAACATCTAGATTTGCCGTTAAAAATAAATTCAAACAAAAAACTATTGTTAAAAACAATATTCCTACCAAATATACTATCTTTTTCATTGTGCATACATCTCCTTATATTTTTTATTATCATAGCATAAAATATAAAAAAATCAAACAGATTTTGACATTTTTTAATAAATTCTGTTAATATTACTTCATAATTTCTATCAAAGTATAATAAAATAGAAAATATATTTATAAAAAAAATACCTACCCTATTTTAAAATAGAGTAGGTATAAAAAATTATATTTATGCTGCATTTTTCAATTCGTATGCAACATTAAAATCTTCATCAAAAAAATCTTTATAATTGTTAATATATTTGATATCTAAATTATAGTCCAATGGTATCAAATCCCTAAATATACGATTTATGATATAATCTAAATTTGTATTTGCCTGTGGTAATCTAAGTACAAATATAATATTTTTAATATTTGTATTTTCAATTTCCTTCAAAATCATATATGAATTAGATATATTTTGAAATGCAATCATAGGTTGATTTATAGTTTCTTTTATTAAATTGCCTAATAGGAAATTATCAGTTAATATAACATCTGTAGAGTCTTGTGTTATATTGTTTCTCATAATCCAGCTTTTTGCATTTGTTCCATTTATTTTATTATTGCTAGAGAACCATATATCTGAATTATTATTAAATGGCTTATCTAAATGAACTGATAATCCCTGTATATATCCATTTGAATCATATACGGGCACATAAAATCCATCCATTCTACTAAAACACCATTTAAAATCTTCTTCCTGATAAAATCCAGGAATTCCGCAAAGGTTATATTTTTTTGATAATGCGTTTCCAATTAATCTTCTTTTAATATAATTTTTGGGCACAGTCCTATATAATTGATTATCTATTGAACTGTCTAAACAGCCTAAATTTTGTAGATATTTTCTATGTTTAGGTTCTAATCTTAACATATCTAAAAATTCTCTATAAACTGCATCTCTGATTTCGATATCTGCTAATAAGTTAATTGGACTTATTTCAATAGGTGATTTATTTTGTGAAAAACATTCTCTTTCTAATAATTCTTTGTATGCTTTTTTGTTATCTATTCCTTTTATTTTAGCATACAATCCTACTGAATAACCTCCAGTACCACATCTACAACAACAATATTTATTTGTTTGTGAATTTAAAATCATTGTTGATATTTTACTATTCTTGTTATAACCGGCAAAAAGGGCATATAACTTTATGCTCATAGCCATTTTCTTCAACTATTTCTAAACATAGATGATATGCTACATTTAGAATATTTATGTGTTTTTGTACTTCCTGAAAATCCAATTTTTCCATATTTTTTTATCCTTTCTTTGTTTATTTTTTATTCCATGAATACATAACATCATTATTGCATTTGACAACAAAATCTTTTCTGTTTATAAATTTCTTATTGTATTTTTTTAATATTTCTACAAGGCTTACCAAGTCCTCCAAATATGGAGCCGTTAGTATTATTTTTCCTTTTTTGTATAAACAAAACATTTTAAGCACCTTCCTTTATATATGGTAAAATTACCATAATATCTTTAATTAATTGTTTTTTATTATATATATATTCCCTGATAACATCTGCTTGGGAATTTACTATGTTTTTTCCTTTAAACATATCTGTAAAAGAATCAAAAGAACTTGCATAATCTACAAGTTCTTTGTGTTGTTCTATATTAGGAAAGTAATAAACATTTGATAAAAAAAGAATGATATAAAATATAAAA
>USMB01000012.1 GCA_900555615.1 uncultured Clostridium sp.
AAATGATACCAAAATTAAGAAGTTATGCAGTAGTAGCTATAAAAGATAAATTGATAAAAGAAGAGGAGTAATTGAAAAAATGAAAAAAGCTAAAACCCTTGATATTATAACTGTTTTAATGAAGAACGACAGGGTACGCGAATTTGAATGGTTAGATACGAGGAATTGAGAAGAAGATAGATATGCTAAGCAAATTAAGAAGGATAAGGAAAAGCAATAATATATAAAGGAGGAGCGACCTAAAAAATGCTGGCAACATTATATGGTGTATCAATATCTGTAATTAATCAACATATAAAAAATGTAAAGGTAGATAATGAAAGAGCAGTACAATTTAGAAAATGGGCTAATCAGATAGTAAAGGATTTTACTATTAAAGGTTGGGTAATGGACGATGAAAGATTAAAAAATGGTGGATCAATCTTAACAGAGAAATATTTTGAAGAGCAACTAGAAAGAATAAGAGAAATAAGAATGTCTGAAAGAAAATTTTATCAAAAAATTATAGACATTTATGCGACTTCAATAGATTATGATAAGACGGCAAAATCCACAATAAGATTTTTTTCTAATGTACAAAACAAACTTCATTATGCAGTTTCAGGAAATACTGCTGCAGAAATTATATACAATATCTGAAAATGAAATTGCACAGTTAGAAAGAATGGTTTCTGCATATTTAGACTTGGCTGAGATGCAAGCAATGAGACATATTCCTATGACAATGGCTGATTGGGAAGAGAGATTAAATGGATTTTTAACATTATGGGATCATGAAGTATTAAAAAACAATGGTAAAATATCTGCGGAAATGGCGAAATTACATGCTGAAACAGAATTTGAAAAATATAGGATAATTCAGGATAAAATATATATTTCTGATTTTGATAAATTATTAGAAGAGGCTAAAAGACTAAAAAAGGATAAATAATGCTTATAAAAAAGTTAATGAAGAATTAATATTTTTATATTGGGACTTTGTAAGAATGAAAAATAATAAATGGAGAATATTCCAAGTAATTCAGCTTATTTTATTTTTAGGCGTTAGTATATTTTTATTTTTTAGAAAAGTCGATGGAAGTGGAGCAGAAAATACGGCAGATGTAAAATTAATAAGTTTGGCTATATGGCTAGGATTTTATCTATTGAATATGGAGTACGATTTTTGACAAAGATAGGTAAAAAATAATTATAAATTACAATTAAGTGATTATAAAGAAAAAATAGTAAGTTATCGCTCAAATTATCTTTCTAATTATAAAAAATTGAGTAATAATAATCATAAAGTTATTGACAAACTATATGAAATAATATAAAATAAAACAAAATTAGGAATAATTCCTAATTTAGAAAGAGGATACATGAATAACTATTCTAAGCAAAGAGAAATTATACTAGAAACATTTAAGTATTTAAATCATCCAACAGTGGAACAAATATATGATAAAGTACATCAAGATAATCCAACTATTAGTAAAAGTACAGTTTATAGAAATTTAAATGTTTTATTGGAAAATAAAACTATCAAGAAAATAAAAGTATTAACTGGACCAGATAAATATGATTATATTGATAAAGAACATTATCATGTAATATGCAACAAATGTGGAAAAGTTTTTGATTTTATGTATCAGTTTAAGAAGGAAAAACTAAAAGAATTGATCCATAATCAAACGAGTGTAATTACTAATCTAGACAGTATCATTTTATATGGAATATGTGAAGAATGTAAATCTAAAATAAAGTATGAGGAGGAATAAAAAATGGAATTAAAAGGATCAAAAACAGAAAAAAATTTAATGGAGGCATTTGCAGGAGAATCACAAGCAAGAAATAAATATACCTATTTTGCAAGCAAAGCTAAAAAGGAAGGATATGAGCAAATAGCAGCAATATTCCAAGAAACAGCAGATAATGAAAAAGAACATGCTAAATTATGGTTTAAACTATTACATGATGAAGATATACCATCTACAGCTGAAAATTTAAAAGCAGCAGCAGAAGGAGAAAATTTTGAATGGACAGATATGTATGATAGAATGGCAAAAGAAGCAAAGGAAGAAGGATTTGATAGAATAGCATATTTATTTGAAGCGGTTGGAAAGATAGAAAAAGAACATGAAGAAAGATATAAAAAATTATTAGAAAATGTAGAAAATGGGTTAGTATTTTCTAAAGATGGAGATAAAATTTGGAAATGTAGAAATTGTGGACATATTGTAATTGGTAAAGAAGCACCAGAAATTTGCCCAGTTTGTAGTCATCCAAAAGCATATTTTGAAATAAAAGCAGAAAATTATTAATATATTAGTAAAATAAGAGATACCTTTTTGTATCTCTTATTGAAATTAAAAAAGGAGGAAAAATGGCTAAATATAAATGTCAATTATGTGGACATATTTATGATGAAGAAAAAGAGGGAGTTAAATTTGAAGACTTACCAGATGATTGGAAATGTCCAATGTGTTTTGCACCAAAGAATATGTTTAAATTAGTAGAAGAAGATGCAAAACAAGAAGAAAAAGTAGAATCTAAAGAAGAAACAAGAAAGAATGAAAATAAGCTAGAAAACTATTTAAAAGAATATACTCGTAGTACAGACGAAGTAGAACAAAGAATGGAAGATATCCATACAATGGCTATTACAGGAAAAAGTATTATTTCAGCAATGGGAACAAAGCTACCTGTAACTAGCTGGAATGATATTCTAATTCTGGGTGGACAACTTAGCAAAATGCCACTTTTTGAGGATGAAGAAGTTAGTCTAAGAACAGTAATTGGTAAAAATGCGAAAAAGCCAATGATTTTAGAAACACCTGTATTTGTAACACACATGTCTTTCGGTGCATTATCAAAAGAAGCCAAAACAGCCTTGGCCATAGGAACGAAAAATGTAAAAACAGCAATATGTAGCGGAGAAGGTGGAATATTACCAGAAGAATTTGAAAATGCTTATGAATATATTTTTGAATATGTGCCAAATAAATATAGTGTTACGGATGAAAACTTAAAAAAGGTAAGTGCAATAGAGATTAAAATAGGTCAAGGAACAAAACCAGGAATGGGAGGACACCTACCCGGAGAAAAAGTAACAGAAGAAATTGCAAAAATAAGAGGTAAAAAAGTAGGAGAAGATATTATTAGTCCATCTAAATTTAAAGAGATTGAAACAAAAGAAGACTTAAAATCTCTAGTAGATGAATTAAGAGAAAAATCAGAAGGAAGACCAATTGGTGTGAAATTTGCAGCAGGACATATAGAAGAGGATCTAGAATTTGCGTGTTTTGCAAAGCCGGATTTTATTACAATAGATGGGAGAGGTGGTGCAACAGGTGCAAGCCCTAAAATCATAAAAGATGCAACAACAGTACCTACAATATATGCACTATATAGAGCAAGAAAATATTTAGATGAGCATGGAGAAGATATATCACTTGTCATAACGGGAGGACTAAGAACTTCATCAGATTTTGCTAAGGCAATTGCAATGGGAGCAGATGCTATCGCTATTGGAACAGCTGCAATGATGGCAATTGCTTGCCAACAGTACAGAGTTTGCAATAATGGAATGTGTCCGGTAGGAGTAGGAACACAAGATTCAGAATTAAGAAAAAGATTAAATATTGAAAAAAGCAGTAAAAGGTTAGAGAATTATTTTAATGTTGTAAATGATGAATTAAAAACTTTTGCAAGAATAACAGGAAACAAGGATATTCATAATTTGAGTAATTATGATATTGTAACAACTAATAGTGAAATTTCAAAGAATACAAATATTATACATGCATAATAAAATTTAGAAAGTTATATATTGATTTGAAAATATCTAACTTTTATGTTACAATCATCTCGATAAATTACAATTTATGTGAAGAGGAAAATGGTATATTTATCAATAAAGTGTGACATATATTTGACAAACCTACAAGAATAAATTGTAAAAGTTTGTAAATATTGTAGACAAAATAAAAATGATATAGTAAAATAATTGGCATAGGAAATGACGAGAAACAGATGTGGTTTTGCCACCTGAATTTTACGAAATATCGTAGGAGAGGTGGTGATGTTTATGATTAAAGTAATAGTATTTTTGATATTATCCTTAATGTTTTCTTTAACATTGAACGTTGCCTTGACAGCAGTTCTGTATAAGAACTGGGTTTATAAGTAACTACATAAATAAAAAAACTCACATCTGTAACTTTGGCGAGTTAGGTGTGAGTTTTTTCAAACTTAATTTGGCAAAACCACGTTTGTGGATTTGTCATTTCCTATATTTATTATACTCTAATTATAGTAATAAAGTCAAGAAAATATGAAAATTTATTATTATAGCCACAAAAACGGACAACCCTTTATATATAAAGGAAAAGAGATGAATTTTGAAAATAGGCTAAAATCTGTGGTTTTAACTAATCATAATGACTCCAGATATAGTTATATCAACTACTTCAAAAAAGTAATGTCAGGGAATACAAATTTTGACAGTTAAATAGGAAGAGCCAGAGTAAGAAAGATATAGTAAGCAAATAAAAAAGGATAACATGTATTTTTAAGAAAGAAGCAGCAAAAAGAATTATTTCTATTAGTAAAATTGACAGAAGAATCAGTTATTCAAATTTTTCGAATAACTGCAAATCTATAATTCAAACTTTTACAGTTTGTATGCGATAATAGCCGCTGGATTATGCAATGATTAATTAAAACGATTTAAAAAATTCATAATAAATAATGAGGAGAAAACTAAAAATGATTAAGAAAGCAGGTTGCATATTAATAAATATTGTTAACAAAGAAATAGCTCTAGTATGCAGAAATGGAGAATATTCATTTCCAAAAGGACATTTAGAAATTAATGAAACTATACGAGAATGTGCTATACGAGAAACAATAGAAGAAACAGGACATAGTTGTCACTTGGTAAATAACAAAGAAATATCAATTAATCATTATAAAGATTCTAAAGGAAATGAGATTGAAAATTATTTTTATTTAGCTATTGATGATGGAAAGACAGAAAAGGAAATTAAAGAAAAAGATAAAGAAATAACTGTATGGAAAAAATACGATGAAGTTGAAGAAACTTTATCATATCAAAATTTAAAAGATTTTTGGAATGAAATAAAATTTGAAGTAGAAAAGATTATTGAAAATGGATAATAGAAATATTAAAAAATAGTAAGTTATGGAGAAAACAATGAAGAAAAAACAAATAATAAAAAATATAACTATATCAATAATTATTGGAGTAATTTTAGGAAGCATTACTGAAATTGCATTAATACTAAATATAAGTTGGTTAATAAGAATAACTCAATCATTTATGTTTTGGGGAATTGTCATGTGTATATGTGCTTTTATATCAAAGAATTATGTATTATCACTTACAAATTCGAGTTTAATTATAACTCTAATGAATGCCACTTATTATATAATCAGATTAATAAAATCAGGTTATACTGATATAGATGCATGGAAATTATATACTTTAACAGGAATAGCTGGTTCACTGTATATTGTAACTATATGTTCATTTATAAAAGCTTGCTATCATAAGCAAAATAATATTATTTTAAAACACAATTTTATTTTTATGACTATTAGTGGACTATTATTTGCAATATATGGGTGGTATAATGTTTGGATATCACATAATTTGTTCTATAGCCTTGATTTAGGGATAATTATTGGATTTGCAATTAGTATAGTAATAAGAAGGCATAAAAGAAGATGATAACAATTGAATATAGAGAAAATTTAGAGGAAGAATTTTATAATATTATAGATAGTGAGCTCAATAAATTTGCGGTTAAGAATGGTGTAACTTGCAACTATGTGCCATTTGCATTTGTTGTAAAAGATAATGAGAAGAACGAATCCTAAACTTAACAAATATTTTTTGGTTAAATATATTGCTTAAAAATAATTAATATGTTATTATTTGAGTGAATAAATAAAAAAGGAGAGAAAAATTATGAAAAAACAAACGATAATAGCAATAGTAGCGGTACTAATTGTTGCAATTATAATAGGTGGAGTAATTGCAGTAAACAATAACAATTCAGGAAACAAAGACAGTGTAAAAATCGAAAGTGCAAAAGATATGAAAAAAATGTTTAGCACAATAAATTCAAATTTAAAAGAAAAATTACCAAGTCTTGAAACACAAGAAATAGATGTTTCAGATGAAATGCAAGTGCAAACATACACAGGACTAAAATCAAATGAAAATGTAGAAGCATTAGTTGTTTCAGAACCTATGATGAGTTCACAGGCATATTCAGCAGTTGCAGTAAAAGTAAAAAGTAATGCAGATATTGAAACATTAAAACAAGAGATGCTAGATAATATAGATACAAGCAAATGGATATGTGTCTCAGCTAGCAAAGTTTATGTTACAAATCATGATAATGTAATATTCTTAGTAATGGCTGATGAAGAATGGGCAAAACCAGTTTATGATGAATTCAAAAAATTTGTAAATAATAACATAGGAAAAGAATTAGAAAAAAACGCAGAAGAAGATTTTGAACTTCCACCACAAATGATTGTACAATAAAATAAAAGAGGGCTTCAAATAAATTGAAGCCTTTATTTGTTATATAAAGGGGGAAATATGCTATTTACGAGTATTAGTTTTTTATATTATTTTTTACCAGTAGTATTAATTTTGTATTTCGTAGTTCCAAAGAAAATGAAAAATTTTGTGCTATTTATAGCATCAATGTTATTTTATTTTTATGGTGAACCAAAATATATTTTTTTGATGTTAGCTGAAATTTTAATTGCATATATTGGAGCGATACTAATAGTTAAATATAAAAAGAAGAGCTTATTAATAACATTTGTAGGTATTCATGTAGGATTACTTGCAATATTTAAATATACAGATTTTGCATTAGAAAATATAAACTCTATATTTAACGTAAATATTCCATTGTTAAAATTAGCATTACCAATAGGAATATCATTTTATACTTTTCAAATTATCAGTTATATAGTTGATGTATATAGAGGAACAGTAAAACCACAAAAAAGTTTTCTAAAACTTGCTACATATATATCTTTATTTCCACAGCTTATTGCTGGACCGATAGTAAGATATGAAACAATTGAAAAAGAGCTTGAAAATAGAGAACACAATTTTGAAAACATCGCTTATGGAATAAGAAGACTTGTATTTGGACTTGCAAAAAAAGTTCTAATTGCAAATATGTTGGGAGAATTTTGCAATGCATTTAATTCATGTGACGAGAAAAGT
This sequence comes from uncultured Clostridium sp., assembly GCA_900555615.1. Lineage (GTDB taxonomy): Bacteria > Bacillota > Clostridia > TANB77 > CAG-508 > CAG-269. The sequence continues at coordinate 7,262 of USMB01000012.1, forward strand.
ATAGTGCTATATTGGGCATTTGGAATAAGCTATATGTTACAAATATATTTTGATTTTTCAGCATATTCAGACATGGCAATAGGACTTGGAAGGATATTTGGATTCCATTTTTTAGAGAACTTCAATTATCCATATATTGCAAAAAGTATAACAGAATTTTGGAGAAGATGGCACATCTCTTTAAGCTCATGGTTTAGAGATTATGTGTATATTCCACTTGGTGGAAATAGAAAAGGCACAACAATATTAATTAGAAATATTTTAATAGTATGGATATTAACTGGAATCTGGCATGGGGCAAGTTGGAACTTTGTTATCTGGGGCTTAATGTTTGGAATACTCTTATTAGTAGAAAAGTTATGGCTAGGAAAAGTTTTAGATAAATTGCCTAATTTAGTAAAAAGAATATATGTACTATTTATTGTAATGATAAGTTTTATCATATTTAATGGACCAACATTAAAAGAAGCTTGGAGTAATATTGCAGGATTATTTGGAGTTAATTGTAATGAATTTATAAATGAATATACAATATATTATTTAAAAAGTTATCTAGTAACATTTATAATAGCAATTATAGGAGCAACTCCAATTCTTAAAAAGTTAATAGAAAAATTAAAAAAATATGATAAAATATTAAATATATGTGAGCTAATTTTGATACCAATCTTGTTAATAATTGTTACATCATATTTGGTTGATAGTTCATATAATCCATTTTTATATTTTAGATTTTAAGGAGGAAAGATGACCGATAAAGTAAAAAATATTTTAATTACAATAGTGTTTTTTAGCATAATTATAGGATTTTTCCTTATGAATGTAATAAAAGAAGATGAGCAGATTTCTATATCAGAAAGGCGTAAATTGGCGAGTTTTCCAGAGGTTTCAATTTCTAAAATATTTGATGGAACATTTTTTAAGAAGTTTGATGATTATACAACAGATCAGTTTATAAAAAGAGAAACATTTAGAAAATTAAAAGTAAATACAGAACTAAATATATTAAGGAAAAATGATTATAATAATTTATATGAATACAAAGGATATATAGTAGAAAATTTATATCCTTTAAATATAAAATCTGTAAATAATGTAGTAAATAAAATAAATCAAATTCAAGAGATGTATGCAACTTCAGAAAATAATGTATATTTTACAATTGTTCCAGATAAGAATTATTTTATAGATGAAGATAATTTGAAATTAGATTATTCAAAATTAGAACAGATAATGAAAGATGGAATAAATGCTAAATATATTCCAATAAAAGATGAATTGAAAATAGAAGATTATTATAGAACAGATTCACATTGGAAACAAGAAAATATAGAGAAAATTGCAGACATCATATTAGATAATATGCAAGAAGCTGAAGGTGCTAATTACATACAAGAAGAAGTAGCAACGTTTAGAGGAACATATTCAGGAAGGCTTCCAACAAATGTAGAAGATAAAATAATTATCTTAACAAATGATATTATAAAAAATGCAAAAGTTTTTAATTATGATAAAAACGAAAATAGTAAAATATATGATTATAAAAAATTGAATTCATTAGATAAATATGATATATATTTATCTGGTGCAACATCACTTTTAACAATAGAAAATGAAGATTCAAGTAATGATAAAGAACTAATTATTTTTCGAGATTCTTATGGAAGCAGTCTTGCACCATTATTAGTTCAAGCATATAGAAAGATAACAATTGTAGATATACGATACATTTCGCCAAAACTACTTTCAAAATATATTGAATTTAAAAATCAAGATATTTTGTTTATTTATAGTACAATTTTAATAAATAATAGTTTTTCATTAAAATAAAATCGAAAAATTAGAAAATTTGTGCTATAATACAAACTGAATAGGAAGGTTAAAATAAATGAACAAAAAGAAAGTTATATTAATAATGATTGTAGCTATAATAATTATAGCATTTGCAATATATAGTGCATTGCAAAATCAACCTCAAGAAGATATTAGTAAAAGTACTCTTTTTATAAATTACACAGGAGATATATTAGCTCTTCCATATGGCTCAAGTGATATAAATATTTATGATGACGGCAAAATTTGGGCAAGGTCAGTTGAAAAGGGAAAAGTAAAAAATCAAATAACAGAAGAAGAGGTTAATAAATTAAAAGAAAAATTAAGAGAAATAGATTACAATAATTTAAATAAAGAATATAATGTTTATGGAAATGGAAATTATGAAGAAATAAAAATCAATATGGATGGTAGTTCAAAAGATATAAAATTTAATTACATTGTAGCAAGATATGATTCTTCTAATTTACCAAAGGAATTAAGCGAATTTATGAGGTTATTAAAACAAACAATATATGAAACAGAATAATGAAAGGAGTAATATATATGAGATTTTTTGCAAGACCAGGCGAATATGAACCATGTGGAATATTTTCATGGGGACATTTAGCTTTAATAATAGTAACAATTATAGGAATAAAAGTAGCATTAAAAAAGACAGTACACAAGACTAAAAAAGAAGTAAAAAAAATTATAAAAAATTGTACAATAATAATGTGGATTTTTGAAGTAGTGATGATTGCATTCAAATTGTCAACAGGAGATCCAAAGAATTTAAATAATTATGTGCCATTATATTATTGTAGTTTACTTTTATATGCAGGGGCATTAAGTTCCTTTGCAACAGGTGAATTGCAAAGGATTGGAGATGTATTTTTAGCAACAGGTGGAATTATTGGAGGAATTGTATTTATAATATATCCATCAACCTCTTTACCAGCATATCCAATGTTTCATATGGTAAGTTTTCATAGTTTCTTTTTCCATGGAACGATGATATATTTAGGATTATTAATAAATAAGACACATTATATTGATTTAAAAGCTTCAGATATCAAGTATTTTGCGGCATTAGTAGGAACAATATGTGTATTAGCATATATAGTAAATAAAATATTTGGAAGTAATTTGATGTTCATATCACAAAACTTCCCAGGAATGCCAATAGAAATAATTTATAATGCAACAGGCCCATTATTTACTTTAGTAATGAGCTTAGGACAAATGACATTACCATTTTATATGGTTTACGGAATAGTAAAATGGAGAGAAAAAGAGCTTAATGTTGAAAATGCTGAATGTGATACAATATTGGAAGGAAAAAATTAAATGAAAAACAAAATTATAAAAATAGTGCTAATAATATTTACTGTATTATTGATAATTCCATCAATTGTATATTTGGTTAAAAATCAAACAGTGATGGGATTTGATACATATTATAATTTTTTTATAGATAAAAATGCAAATAAGATAATATCTACAATTATTTTTCTAGTATTGTTTATTGGAATGTCTATAATATATGGAGTTATTGTAAAACAAAAGCCATTTAAAGCCATAAAAGAAATTTTAATATATGTATTAATTGTAAGTGCAATATTTGCAATAATGCTACCATGGACAAGCTCTGATATCTTTTATTATATGGGAGTTGGTGAATTGGATTCTCGATATCATCAAAATCCATATTATGTAACAATGAAAGATTATTATAATGAAAATAAAAATAATATAGATGATACAATTTTCGAACAAGGAGCAAAAGGCTATTGGGCTAATACAACAGTAGTATATGGGCCAATGGCACAATTGATTTTTAAATTGTGTACAGCTATATCATTTAAAAATGTAGATATAAGTTTGGCGGTGTTCAAATTATTAAATTTAGCTATACATTTAGTAAATTGTTATTTAATATATAAATTGAGTAATAAAAAATTTGCAGTAATATATGGATTAAATCCTTTTATATTATTAGAATTCCTTGCAAATGTTCATAATGATATAATAGTAGTATTTTTTGTATTATTAGCATTGTACATGTTAAAACATAAAAAAATTGTGCCAAGTGTAATATTTCTAGCAATTGCAACAGGAATAAAATATTTTACGATTTTATTATTGCCTGTAATAATCATTTATCATTTTAGAAAAGAAGAAAAATTATCAGTAAGATTTTTAAAATGTTTTCAATATGGTATACTATTTGCATTAATATTAGTGCTACAATATGCACTATATTTTAGAGATTTTCAAGTATTAGTAGCAATGTTTGCACAGACTGAAAAATATACAAAGTCAATACATTCAGTGTTATTACAAAATAACAAAGGATTATTAAAAATTGTAAAACCTGTATTGCAAATTGCATTTTTGGGATATTACGTTAAATTTTGTATTGATTTAATAACACAAAAAGATATAAAATTATATAAAACTTTAAGAAAATATAATACAGCATTAATTTTATTTTTGCTGATATTAACAACATTTCAACAGTGGTATTTAGTGTGGTTATTTGCAACAATAATGTGGCAAAAAACTGACATGATTCGAAACATAGTAGGATTATCACTTATAACTGAAATTGCAAATAGCATATATATGCTTAAATCAGAATGGTATGTATATGATATTTGTTTTGTAGGATTTATAATATGCTTATTTATTGCATGGCAATTAAACACAAACAAATACATATTTAAGGATAGGAGAAAACAAATTGGATAAATTAGTTTTAATAGATGGTAACAGTATAATGAATAGGGCATTTTACGGAATTATGGGAAGTAAAATGTTGACAACTAAAGATGGAAAATATACAAATGCAGTATATGGTTTTTTAGCCATATTATTCAAGATTTTGGAAGACATAGAACCACAATATATTGCAGTTGCATTTGATCTAAAAGGTAAATTAAAAAGAAAAGAATTGTTTGAAGGATACAAAGCAAATCGTCATGGAATGCCTGATGAATTAGCAGAACAAATGCCAATTATAAAAGATGTATTAAGAGCAATGAATATTGATATATTGGAAAAAGAAGGATATGAAGGTGATGACATTTTAGGAACACTTGCTAAATATGGAGAATCTCAAGGACTTGATGTAACAATACTTTCTGGAGATAGAGATACATTCCAATTAGCTAGTGACCATATTACAATAAGAATTCCAAGAACAAAAGCTGGAAAAACAGAAACAGAAAACTACAATAGAGCAAAAGTTCTAGAAGAATATGGATTAGAACCAGAGCAATTAATAGAAGTAAAAGCATTGCAAGGAGATACTTCTGACAATATTCCCGGAGTCCCAGGAATTGGCCCTAAAACAGCTATTTCTTTAATTCAAAGATACCATTCAGTAAAAGAATTGTATGATAAAATTGAAGCAGGAGAAGATGATTTAAAAGGAAAACAAAAAGAAAATATTGTTGCAAACAAGCAAATGGCTGAACTTTCAAGAACACTTGGAGAGATAGATACACATGTTCCAATTGAAGACACATTAGAGAATTTAAAAACAGAAGAGTGGGATAAGGCCAAGGTTTTAGAAATTTTTGAAGAACTAAGATTTAATCGTTATATAGAGAGGTTCAAACTAAGAGAAGGTGTTAGTGAAAACACATCAGCTCAAAACAAAGTTGAAAAATTAGAAATTACAGAAGTATCAGAACTTCCAGAAATACATGGAAAATTATATTATTTTTTAGAAACAACAGATAGCAATGATTCAGAAAAAATAATAAAAAAAGAGATAATAGGAATAAGTATATATCTAGAAAATAAAATATATTATATGTCATCAGAAAATTCAACAGAAGAAAAGTTTGCGGAAAAATTAAAGCAAATAATGGAAGATGACAAAATTGAAAAATACGGATATGACATGGCAAGTGATTATATTTTGCTAAAACAAATGGGAATAACAATAAAAAATATAGTATATGATGCCAAAGTAGCTGCATATATTTTAAATCCTACAAGTAAATATACATTTGATGTAATAACCAGAGATTATCTAGAAGTAGATAATGAAGAAATTCTACAAGCACAAGGTATAAAAGACAATTCAAATGAGCAAACATCATTATTTGATATGGTATCACAAGAAGATAAAAAAGATGAAAGAAAAAAAATAGAAAACAGTCTATATGCAAAAGAAATCTATGAACTAGCAAAAGTAACAATGAAAAAATTAGAAGAAATAGATGCAGTAGAATTGTTCAAAAATATTGATATGCCAACAGTAGAAGTTTTAGCAGAAATGCAATGGAATGGAATGTATGTTGATGTTCAAGAGTTAGATGATTATGGACAAGAACTAAAAGATAGATTGGAAATTTTAACTCAAGAAATCTACGAGTTATGTGGAGAAGAATTCAATATAAACTCTACAAAGCAATTAGGAGAAATCTTATTTGAAAAGCTTCGTTTGCCTGCTGGAAAGAAAACTAAAAGTGGATATTCTACAGATGTAGATGTTTTAGAAAAATTAAGAGATGAACATCCTGTTATTGAAAAATTATTAGAATATAGACAATTGACTAAGTTGAACTCAACATATGTAGAAGGAATGAAACCATATATCAATCCTAAAACAAAAAGAATCCATTCATTTTTCCATCAAACAATAACAGCAACAGGAAGAATCAGCTCAACAGAACCAAATCTTCAAAATATTCCTACAAGATTTGAATTAGGAAAACAATTAAGAAAAGTATTCAAACCAGCAGATGGATGTTTATATATAGATGCTGACTATTCTCAAATAGAATTAAGAGTTTTAGCACATATATCAAATGATGAACACATGGTTCAAGCCTTCTTAAATGGAGAAGATATCCATAAACAAGCTGCATCCAAAGTATTTAATACGCCAATAGATGAAGTAACAAAAGAGCAAAGAAGCAATGCAAAAGCAGTAAACTTTGGAATAGTGTATGGAATTAGTGATTTTGGATTAGGAGAACAATTACACATATCAAGAAAAAAAGCAAAACAATATATTGAACAATATTTGGAGCAATATTCAGGAATAAAACAATTTATGGATAGTGTAGTAGAAGAAGCAAAAGAAAAAGGATATGTAGAAACTCAATTCAAGCGAAGAAGATATATACCAGAATTAAAATCAAATAATTACATGGTACGCCAATTTGGACAAAGAGTAGCAATGAATACACCAATTCAGGGAACTGCTGCTGATATAATGAAAATTGCAATGATAAATGTTTTAAGAGAATTAAAAGCAAAGAATATGAAGTCAAAAATTGTACTTCAAGTACATGATGAAATGATGATAGAAGCTCCATTAGAAGAGGTAGAAAATGTTAAAGATTTATTAAAAAAATGCATGGAAAATGCATGTAAATTAAGAGTACCATTAATCGCTGAAGTGGCTGAGGCAACTGACTGGTACGACTGCAAATAATGCCAAAAAAATACCCGGTCCCAAATTAGCATGCGAAAAAAAGGACCGACCCCAAATTGACAAAGGAGGAAACTAATTGAAAAAAATTACAAAGATAATAATATTGCTGATAATAGTGGTAGCAATAGTTATTTTGATAAAGCCGATAAAAAATCAAGTGATAAAGAAAATTTATAAAAAAGATTATTCAGAGTATGTAAGCAAATATTCACAACAATATAATGTTGAAGAAAATTTGATATATGCTATTATTAAGGCTGAAAGTAATTTTAAGGCAAATGCAATTTCACATCAAAATGCAAAAGGGCTAATGCAACTTATGGAGCCTACTGCAAAAGATGTTGCTAAAAGATTTGGGATAGAGTTGACTGATGATAATATTCTAGAACCAGAGACTAATATTAATATTGGGGCTAAATATATATCTACTTTGCTAGATAAATATGGTTCTGTTGAAGTAGCACTTGCTGCATATAATGCAGGAAGCGGAAATGTGGATAAGTGGATACAAAATGGAACCATAAAAGAGGATGGATCTGATATTGAAAATGTTCCATATAAAGAGACAAATATGTATGTTAGAAAGATATTGAGAGATTACAAAATTTATATGGAACTTGAAGATTGATATATTGACAAATTTGCTTTGTTAATATATAAATAAGAGGAGGAAAAATATGATATTATATCCAAATGCACATTTTAAAAATGTGAGGAAAATAGAACTAGGGTTTTTGAAAGAAAATAATATAAATGCATTGATTTTGGATGTTGATAATACACTTATAGATTATGATAAAAATTTACCAAATGAAACTATTGATTGGGCAAATAACTTAAAGAAGAATGGTGTTAAATTATACATATTATCAAACTCTAATAAAAAAGAAAAAGTGAGAACTGTTGCTGAAAAGCTAGGCATAGAATATATGTATTTTGCCAAAAAACCATTAAAATTAGGTTTTAAAAAAGTACAAGATATTTTAAAAGAAAAGCCAGAAAATATTGCAGTTGTCGGAGATCAAATTTTTACAGATGTTGTTGGTGGAAATAGATGCAAAATGTTTACGATTTTAGTAGAACCAATAGCTGAAAAAGATATTTGGATAACAATGCTAAAAAGACCAATAGAAAATAAAATTAAACAGAAATATCACAAAAAAATAGAGCAAAAACAAAACTAAGGAAGGGGCATATGATTTAAAAAGTCATATGAAAATAAAATGTATATTAATGATACTCATATAGGATTTTATGTAGTCGCTGCTATAGTAGGATTACTGGTAGGACAGTTTGTTGATTGGGTAAATAAAAGATTGCCAGAAAACAAAAAAATATTAACAACAGATTTATTTAGAGAATATAAAATTGATTTTAGACCAAATTATATATTAATGCTTGTAACATCAGCTATATATGTTGTATTAGTTTATTATTTTGGTGTAAAAAGTTCAATTATTGAAAATTTAGAATTGATAAAAAATTTACTGTTAGTTCCAATGCTTTTATCAGTATTTGTAATTGACTACAAAAAACAAATAATACCTAATAGATTAAATTTGACTATGTTTGAAGTTGGGCTTGTAATAGCATTTCTATATGGATTTTCAAATGTAGCAATTACAATAGATATGTTATTTGGAATGTTAATTGGTGGAGGAATTTTCTTAATAATTACATTGATTGGAAGATTAATATATGGAAAAGAAGCAATGGGCTTTGGTGATGTAAAGTTCATGGCTGCACTAGGTTTATATTTCGGATTTGTAAATACAGCTTTAATATCTTTAACATCATTTTTATTAGGAGCTATAATAGGAATAATGTTAATTGTATTTAAAGTGAAAAAATCAAATGAATATATGCCTTTTGGACCATTTATAGTTATGGCAGCACTTATCTGCATATTTGTTCCATCAGAAATATTGCTAAATGTATTAAAAACAATATTTACATTAGGTATATCAAAGTAGGGGGAAAAAGAAATGAACCAAAAAATGCAATGGCTTAGAAACCAACTGCTAAGTTTAAATTTACAAGGAATGATAGTTTCAAATCCTGTAAATATTAGATATTTAACTAATATTCAGGCAGAAGGAATATTGCTTGTAACAAGAAAAGAAAATCTTTTTATTACAGATTCAAGATATATAGAAGATGTGCACAATACATTAACATTGTTTGATGAGATTGTTGTTTATGATGCAAGAGGATTAACTAAAGAAGATTATGAGAACTTCTTTATGTTTTGCGAAAATGTAGGGTTTGAAGAAAATTACATTACATATGCTAAATATAAAGAATATATGCATCGCTATAAAGTCAATTGTCTTGTAGAAACAGAAAACATGATAGAAAAACAAAGAATGATAAAAGATGAAGAAGAAATTGAGAATGTAAAAGAAGCTTGCAGAATTACTGATGAATGTTTTAATCATATAGTTGATTATATCAGACCAGGAATGACAGAAAAGCAAATTGCAAGAGAAATAGATTATTTTTATTATAAACATTCAGAAGGATTATCATTTGATACAATAGTTGCATCAGGAGAAAATTCATCTAAGCCACATGCAATTCCATCAGATAGAAAAATTCAGAAAAATGATATTATCACAATAGATATGGGATGTAAAATTAAAGGATATTGTTCAGATATGACTAGAACAATCTTTGTTGGAGACGTTCCAGAAGAAATGAAAAAGGTCTATGAGTTGGTATTAAAAAATCAAGAACAAGTATTACAAGATATGAGAGATGGAGCTAATACAAAACAAATTTCAAAAATGGTAGATAATGATTTTAGACTACACAATTTTGATTTAATACACGCATTAGGACATGGAGTTGGTCTTGATATACACGAAGGCCCAGTATTAAGCATAAATTCTGAACATACATTAAAAGAAAAGATGATAGTTACAGATGAACCAGGAATATACATTCCAGGACAATTTGGGGTTAGAATAGAGGATACAGTGCAAATCTTTAAAGGAAGTTGTGAACCACTTACTAAATCGCCAAAAAAAATAATCGTAATCAAATAAATTACAATGAAAAGCTTGATTTTTGCACTAATATGGTGTAAAATAAAATAGATTGAAAATTATGTAAAGAATTAGAAGGGAGAAATTGACATGGCAGGAGTATACATGGCAGGAGATTTTAGAAATGGAACAACATTTGAAATGGACGGAGGAGTTTTCAGAGTAGTTGAATTCCAACACGTAAAACCAGGAAAAGGAGCTGCATTTGTTAGAACAAAATTAAAAAATGTAATAACAGGAGCTGTTTTAGAAAAAACATTTAATCCATCAGACAAATATCCTGGAGCAGAAATAGAGAAAAAAGCAATGCAATATTTATATAATGATGGTGATTTATATTATTTCATGGATAATGAAACATATGACCAAATGCCATTAAACAAAGCAGATTTAGGAGATTGCTTAAAATATTTAAAAGAAAATATGGAAGTAACAATCCTATCATTTAAAGGAAAAGTATTTGCTGTTGAACCACCAATCTTTGTTGAATTAGAAGTAGTATATACAGAACCAGGATTTGCTGGAAACACAACAACAACATCAGGAAAACCTGCAAAATTGGAAACAGGTTTAGAATTACAAGTTCCTATGTTTGTAAATATAGGAGATGTATTAAGAATAGATACACGTACATGCGAATACATGGAAAGAGTATAATTGAAAATAATTTTTGGGGTTGGACCTTTTTCACTTTTGCGAATTTTAGGACCGACCCCAAATTTACATTTGCGAATTTGGGGTCGGTCCTAAATTGAGCAGAAATAAATTTTATAGGAGGAGAAAAATGTCAGAAAAAGAATTACTTGAAAAAATAGAAAAATTAGAAAAAAGAGTTGCAGAACTTGAAAAAGATGTAGCTTATATGAAAGAAGATATGTATGAATTTGTAGAAGATGATTCTTATGCTGAAGAAGATGATGAAGCTTCTTGCGGTGGATGTTGTTCACATTGTTCTGGATGTGGAGAATAGAGGAGAAATATGAATAAAAAATTAATAAAAGAATTATCAGCTAATATGAGTAAAGATCACATTAGCGAAAGTTCAGCACAGTGTTCTTATTATACAATATTATCATTTATACCATTTATAATATTGTTAATAACAATGATACAATATACAGGGATAGCACCTCAAACACTTTTTGATGCTATCTCTAAGATTATTCCATCAAGTATGAGTGAAATGGTTTTAAGTATTGTACAAGAAGTGTATTCAAAATCTATTGGAACTATTTCTGTATCAATTATATTTACTATTTGGGCTGCAGGAAAAGGATTGTATGCATTAACAAGTGGTTTACATGGAGTTTATGAAACAGGCAGTAAGAAAGGAACATCATATATCTATTTAAGAATAAAAGCATTGTTAGAAACTATAATGTTTATTTTTTTGATAGTTATAGGTTTAACATTATTGGTATTTGGTAATGGTGTAATAGAATTGATAAAAGAACATTTTAACGGATTAAAAAATTATAATATTATATCATCAATAATAACAGAAGTTAGCTTTATATTTGTAACATTTATAGTATTCTTGTTACTATATAAATTCATGCCAAACCATAAGGTGACTTTTAGAAGCCAAATTTACGGAGCAATATTTGGTGCGATAGCTTTAAACGTAATATCTTTTGTATTTTCAAGATACTTAACTATTTTTAAAGGCTTTTCAATCACATATGGAAGTTTAACAACATTGATGTTAATTATGATGTGGACATATTCATGTTTTTATACAGTATTTTTAGGAGCAGAATTAAATAAAGTAATAAATAAATCAAGAAATGAGGAATTATAATGAGTATAGAAGAAATAAAGATATATATATTAGTTTTCTTTATATATGCAGTTGCAGGATGGATAATGGAATCAACATCAATTTCTATTAGAAATAAGAAGTTTGTAAACAGAGGATTTTTAATAGGTCCAGTATGTCCGATATATGGATATGGAGTAGTATTAGTAAGTATTTTATTAAAAAAATATCAAGATGATATGATTGTAACATTTTTTATGTCCATAATAATTTGTGGAATCCTAGAATATCTTACAAGTTTCTTTATGGAGAAAATTTTTAATGCAAGATGGTGGGATTACAGCCAAAGAAAATTCAACATAAATGGAAGAGTTTGCTTACAAAATTTAGTTTTATTTGGAATTGCAAGTTGTGTTATAGTTTATATTGTAAATCCATTTATTATTGGAAAATTAAGATTAATACCAAGTACTGTTCAAACAGTAATAATTTCAATACTTTTAGCTATTCATTTAGTAGATAATATTGTTTCATACAAGATTATTCTTAACTTGAAACAAGTTTCTAAAGAAGTTAAAGACAATACAATTGAAATATCAGAAAAAGTTAGAAAGATTATACACAATAAATCTATATTCCATAGAAGATTGGTAAATGCTTTCCCTAACATAAAAGAAAAAGTTAATTTTAAGAAATGGACTTTAAAAGAAAAATTAGAAGATATTAAAAATCAAATAAAAAAATAGAAAATTCAACAAAACATATAATGCAGATGTTCAAATAAATACACTAGGTAAAGAAAATCCATTTATATTAAATTTAAGTATAGCAGGAATAAAAGCTGTAGAATTTAAAAAGAAGCTAGAAGAAAATGGTGTATGTGTTTCAATAAAATCAGAATGTACAGTAACTATCACTCCATCAAGAATAGTAATGTCAATGATACATGATAGAAAAAGAGCATTGGCATCTTGGAGAATTAGTTTAAGCCATTTAGTAACAGAGGAAGAAATAGAAAAAAGTATAACAACAACTTATCGTAAAAAAATATGGAGCCAATTTATAAAAGGAATAAAAGAATTTGAAATGGTACAAGAAGGAGACAAAATTGCTAAATATACCAATCACAATGTTTGAAAGTAATATTTTCGAAGCAGTAGAGAAGATAGATGACCATCCATGTTATGTATGTGCAAGAATGAGAAGAGGATATTTATATAGAAAAGCACAAGAATTAGGATGTAATAAAATAGCATTATGACAAAAAGAAAAAAACAGATAATTAGTTGATAATTATCTGTTTTTATGATATATATTAATAGAAGAAGGTGTTACTTTGGAAGATAAAATATCTATATTAAAAAGTTTAATTCAAAGTAGTGACAATATTGTTTTCTTTGGAGGAGCAGGAGTTTCAACAGAAAGTGGGATACCAGATTTTAGAAGCAAAGACGGATTATATAATCAAAAATACAAGTATCCTCCAGAAGAAATATTAAGTCATTCTTTTTTTATGGAAAACACAGAAGAATTTTTTAAATTTTATAAAGAAAAATTGAATTCATTAAAATATGAACCTAATATAACTCATTTTAAATTGGCTGAATTAGAGAAAAAAGGCAAGATAAAAGCAATAATAACTCAAAATATAGATGGATTACACCAAAAGGCAGGTTCACAAAATGTTCTTGAACTACATGGAAGCGTATTAAGAAATTATTGCATGAAATGTGGAAAATTTTATAATGCTGAATGTGTATTTGGTAGCAAAGGAGTTCCTAGATGCACTTGCGGCGGAGTTATTAAGCCGGATGTAGTTTTATATGAAGAAGCATTGAATGACGAAATTTTAAACAAATCAATATCTGCAATTAGAAATGCAGATTTAATGATAGTAGCTGGAACATCACTAACAGTATATCCAGCAAGTGGGTTAATAAATTTTTATAATGGTTCAAAACTAATAGTAATAAATAGAGAAAAAACTCAATATAATAGAAAAGGTAACTTAGTTATAAATGAAAGTTTAGGAAAAATATTTAAAGAAATATAACAAGACAGGAGAAGAAAAAATGGGAATTATAGAATTATTATTATTAAGTGTAGGATTAGGAATGGATGCCTTTGCAATATCAGTGTGCAAAGGTATTTCTATGAAAAAAATGAATTGGAAAAAAGCAATCATAATAGGATTGTATTTTGGTGGTTTTCAGGCACTAATGCCAGTTATAGGATACTTTTTAGGCTCAGCATTTGAAAGTCTAATAACTAATATCGATCATTGGATTGCATTTATATTGTTAGGAATTATTGGCGGAAAAATGATAAAAGATTCTTTTGCAGATGAAAGTGATAATTGTAATGATGATGTGAGCTTTAAGACAATGTTTGTTTTGGCAGTAGCTACAAGTATTGATGCATTGGCTATTGGAATTACTTTTGCATTTTTGAAGGTTAATTTGATATTAGCTGTTGCTCTAATAGGTGTTATTACTTTTATTTTAGCTGTTATTGGTACTAAAATTGGAAATAGATTTGGAGATAAATATCAGAACAAAGCTGAATTAGTTGGTGGAATTATATTGGTTTTACTTGGAATAAAAATATTGTTAGAGCACTTGAATATTATTAAATTTTAGAACGAAAATTAGTGTAATTTGTTAGACAAAAATAAAACTGTATAGTATAATAACAAATATAGGAAATATATAACTAATTTGAATTTTTGCCAAATAATTAATGAAAGGAATTATAAAATATGAGTAAAAAAAGTTGGTTAATAATATTATCATTAATAATTATTCTAATAGTAATGTTTGTAGCACTATATTTTTATGAAATAGACAAAATAAGAAGTGAGACAGAAGGAAAACGTAGTTCATCAGTGATATCAAATTTTAATGTAGTACCATCATTAGAAGATGAAATTACAGAAAATACAACATGGTGTGGAACATTTAATTTAATATGGAATGACTTAAAAAATGACTTAGTAAAGCAAGATATTGTATTTGAAAATCAACCTAAAATAGTAAATAATCTAAACAAAGGAACATTTAATACATCATATTTATCAGATAAAAGTTATTACAAAGTATATGGAACTCCATCAATTGAATTAAAGCAAAGAATAGAAAATGCTATAAAAGAAAAATTTAATGAAACAAGTGATATATTAAATGACTTTAATTGGGAAAGCCGTGGGCCAAGAGACTATTTTTTATATGCAATGTTAAAGAAAGAGTTTGAGTTCCCAAAAGTATTTACAAAATTAGATAAAGGAACATTTGGAGAGTATAAAAATGTAAGTTATTTTGGAATAAATAGTTCAACAGAAGAAGCTGTAAGAGACCAAATTAAGGTATTGTATTATAATTCTAAGGAAGACTTTGCGGTAAAATTACTTACAAAATCTGAAGATGAAGTAATTATTTCAAAAGGAAATTCACAAAATACATTTGCACAAATATATGGTGAAATACAAAATGCAAGTGAAAAATTAAGAGTGAAGCTGGAATGATGGCAAAAAATACAGCAATTCTTGCGCCAGGAGGACCAAGAGAATTTATTGTTGATGATACATTTTGTATTTTCTTAAAAGAAAGAAATAAAGATTTACCATATTTTGCAGCAAAGATTTCAGATATTTCACAAGTTCAAAGCGATGTAAAAAAATAAATGGATTTTTTTACATCGCCTAACTTTTTATAAAGATTTCATTAAATCTTTTATATTAATTTGTATATTATCAACACCATTAAAAGAATTTATTTCAAGATTTCCAACCACATCAATTTTGTCGTCTATTTTATACTCAGAAGCAAGAGAACCTAAATTAAATCCAATAGCATTTACAATATTTTTATTATCTTTTAAAGTCAATTTTAAATGTTTTCCTTCAGAGAGTGCTCGAATAGAATCTATTTTTAGATTTTTAAATACAAATAAAGGATTTTTATTTTCTTCACCAAATGGTTCTAATTGCTTTAAACTATTAACCATATCTTTATTTATTTCATCTAAGCTTATTTGAGCATCTATTGTTAGAATTGGTACGAGTTCGTTTATATGTTTTTGAATAGAGACTTCTTCTAAAGCATTTTTAAAGTTCTCAAAATCAGATGTTTTTACATTTATTCCAATAGCCATAGAATGACCACCAAATCTATCTATGTAATCTTTACATTCTGTTAAAGCTTCATATAAATCAAATCCGGGTATGCTCCTTCCAGACCCTTTTCCATAATCACCTTCTTCACAAAGTAAAATACTTGGTTTGAAATACAATTCTGTTATTTTAGAAGAAACAATCCCTATAACTCCGTGATGCCAATTTTTTCCCATTACAACAATAGTATTTTTTTCTGCTAAATTATTTTGCTCAATTTGAAGAATTGCGTCAGAATAAATACTTTTTTCAGTATCTTGCCTTATTTTATTATATTCATTTAGTTTTTGAGTAAGTTCATTTACTTCGTTTATATCTTTAGATAAGAATAATTGAAGAGCGTCTTCTTGATGACCCATTCTTCCAGAAGCATTAATACGAGGAGCAATTCCGAATGATACTGTTGTAGAATCTATTCTGTTATAACCAGAAGCTTGAAGAATTGAACGTAATCCTAAATTTCTTGTTTGCTCAACAAGTTTTAAACCTAATTTAACAATAACTCTATTTTCATCAACTAAAGGAACAATATCTGAAATTGTACCAACACATACAATATCTAAATATTTTAAATAGTCTTTTTCCTCAAGGCCTAGTTTCATACTAATTGCTTGAGTTAGTTTAAAGACAACTCCAACACCAGCTAAATTCCTAAATGGATATTTATTGTCTTTGCGTTTTGCATCAACAACTGCTAGTGCTTTTGGAAGTTCTGAACCTGGTTCATGATGGTCTGTAATTATAGTTTCAATGCCTAATTCATTTGCATAATTTACTTCTTCTACAGCAGAAATTCCACAATCTACAGTTATCATTAAAGTATAACCTTGATTAGCAATAGATTCTACAGCTTTTTTATTCAAACCATAACCTTCATTTAGTCTATTTGGAATATATTCATCAACTTTAAGACCTCTTTCTTCAAGAAAGCTTTTTAATACAGTAACACTTGTAATTCCATCAACATCGTAATCACCATAAATAATAGTTTTTTCACTATTTTTTATTGCTTGTAAAATTCTATTTACAGCAATTTCCATGTCTGGCATTTCATAAGGATTATAAAAATCATTTCGTTTAGGATTTAAAAATTTTTGAATTTGTTTTTCTTCAGTAATCCCTCTATTTACTAGAATTGTTGATAGTAATTTATTGATATTATATTTTTCTTGTAGTTCTTTTACTTTCTCATCATTTACTTGATATATTTGCCACTTTTTGTTCATATCTATTTCCTTTCAAATAATAAATTTTCTGAATTAATTTTACTATTTTATGCGCAAAATAGCAAGAGTTTATCGATATATTGACTAAACTAGCAAAAAATGGTAAAATATAATAAGGCACAGCTTTGTGAATGCGACAAGTATATTGTTGCAACATATACGAATGATGTGCAAATAAAAATAAAGAGGTAGTAAAAAATGGCAACAGCACAGTTAAAGGTTCTTGGAAATTATTTTATTCTTCCTAAAGAAAACGGAGGTTTTCAAAAATCCAAAAAATGTGAAATGCTTGGTTGGAAATGTTCGATTCAGCCAAACGAAACCATTATTTGTTATAATGCTCAGGAAGCGTATGACGGATGGCACATTAAGCGGCTGATCATCAACAAGAAAGGCCAAGTTAAAATTATTGAAAAACTTGGCGAAAATGACAAAAGTAGGACTGTACAAAAGTTTTACTTAACCCGTAAGGGTGAGAAACTTGGAATTATGAATCTTCTTATTGGCCTGTCTGATGGATGGGTTGATGGAAGGAAGATTTATGTTAGGAAAGGAGACTTAAATAATTTCATGCATAGTCATGGAATTACGGCAATTCATCAGGCAAATCCGAACACGTTATATTCTATTCAGAATAAAACGTGTAAAACTGGAGATGGATATCAGTACGAAAGACTCCTGACCGATGGCTATTGTGAAGCAACATCGACCATGGACATTTCGAATGAGTTGATGGAAAACTCCATTACTAAAGTAAAGGTAACAGGCGCTACATTTGTTATTAAGGAGCAGATGCAAAACCTGAAGTACAATTTTGAAAAAAGAACTTGTGTTATCTTTACGAGAAGTAAGGATATCACTAACATGAAATTACCTATTCTGGTAACGGAATAATTCGTATATGTTATAAAGAGGTGAGGAGCTATAATTAGTTCCTTACCTCTTTAATATTATGAAAAAATTTTAATAACCTCTTTTAATTTATAGAAAATTGATATAGAATAAGAGCTAGCAAAAGGGGGAAAAGATATGACACAAAATTATACAATAAAAGATATTATAGATAAAGTAAAGAAAAATAAGAGATGGCCAGATGTAAAGCTAATTCAAAGAGCTTATAATTATGCTGTTGAAAAACATGGAGACCAAAAAAGAAAATCTGGAGAACCATATATAATTCATCCAACAAATGTAGCATATACAATAGCAGAATTAGGACTAGATGAAAAAACAATTTGTGCAGCTTTGTTACATGATGTAGTTGAAGATACAGATGCCACATATGAGGACATAGAAAAAGAATTTGGAACAGAAATTGCAGAGATGGTTGATGGTGTAACTAAATTGAAACTAATACAGCATGCCTCTATTGAAGAAAATCAAGTTGAAAATTATAGAAAAATGTTTTTAGCAATGGGAAAAGATATAAGGGTTATTATAATTAAACTTGCAGATAGACTACATAATATGAGAACATTAGAATATCTAAAAAGAGATAGACAAATTGCTATAGCTCAAGAAACTATGCAGTTATATGCACCATTAGCAAATAGATTAGGTTTATATTCTATGAAATGGGAATTGGAAGATTTAGGATTTAAATATTTATATCCAGAGGAATATAGAGAATTAATAAAAGGAATAGAACAAAAAAGAGAAGAACGCCTTAAGTTTATAGAAAAAATTATGGCAGATATAAGAGTGCAATTAAAAAAACAACATATTGAAGCAGAAGTAACTGGAAGAGCAAAACATTTATATAGCATATATAGAAAAATGGAAAGAGATAATAAAACATTAGACCAAATTTATGATTTATTTGCTTTAAGAATTATTGTTAATTCAGTAAAAGACTGTTATGCAGCATTAGGTGTTGTACATGAAATGTATAGCCCTATGCCAGGGAGATTTAAAGATTATATAGCTGTGCCTAAGACAAATATGTATCAATCAATACATACAACATTACTTGGAGAAAAAGGGACTCCATTTGAAGTTCAAATACGTACTTGGGATATGCACAGAATAGCAGAATATGGTATTGCGGCACATTGGGCATATAAGGAAGCAAATTATGGAAGCAAAAAAGGGCAAAAAATAGTAGCTGTTCAAGAGGATAAATTAGCTTGGTTAAGAGAAACGTTGGAATGGCAACAAGAAATGCAAGATCCTCAACAATTTTTGGAAACCTTAAAAACAGAACTATTTGAAGATGAAGTATATGTATTTACTCCAAAAGGAGCAATAAAAGTTTTGCCAAGAGGAGCAACTCCAATAGATTTTGCATACAGTATTCATGCAGAAATTGGTAATCACATGGTAGGAGCTAAAATAAATAGTCAAATGGTTCCAATTATTACCCCAATAAAAAATGGGGACATTGTAGAAATTCTTACATCGGATAATTCTAAAGGGCCAAGTATGGATTGGCTAAAATTCGTAAAAAGTTCTGCTGCCAAGAACAAAATAATGTCATGGTTCAAAAAAGAAAAGAAGTCAGAGAATATTGAAAAAGGAAAAGAATTAATTGAGAAAGAACTAAAAAGAATTGGAATGTCATATGCTGATTTATTTAAACTAGAATATATTAATCCAATGTTAGATAGATATAAATATAAGAGTTTAGAAGAGATGTATGTAGCAGTTGGTTTTGGAGCAATTACTGCACAAAAAATAATTGCGAGAATGCTAATAGAATATAGAAAAGAACACAAAGAAGAGCCAATTGAACAAAAAATAGAAGAATTATCAAAAGCCAGACGAAACAATACAAAACCATCAAGTTCTGGAATTGTTGTAAAAGGTATAGATAATTGTTTAGTAAAACTTTCAAAATGTTGTAATCCATTACCAGGTGATGAGATAATAGGATATATAACCAAAGGAAGAGGAGTTTCTGTTCATAGAAAAGACTGTGTTAATGTAAATGAATTGTTAAAAGAAGAAAATAGAATAATAGAAGTTCAATGGTATAATCAAGAAAAAGTAAGTTATACTGTAGAAATAGAAGTTTTTGCTAATGATAGAAATGGGCTTTTAGCAGATATTGTTCAAAAAATAAATGACTCTAAAGCTAAAATTTTAGGAGTAAATGCTAGAGCAACTAAGGAAAGAATTGCTATAACAGAAGTAACTCTTGAGGTTGATAGCTTAGAAAGTTTAAATAAAATTATACGAGAATTAAGAAGAATAGATAGTGTATATGATGTAAATAGAAAAAAGTAGAAAGGACAAATAAGATGGAAAAAGTAAAAGAAAAATTAAAATCAATAACATTAAAACAATGGCACATTGTACTAATAGTAGTAGGAATAATATTTGTATCATTAGGAGCTTTCCACAATAATTTATGGTTTGACGAATGTTATTCGGCAGGATTAGCAAGACACACATTTGGAGAAATTTGGACAATAGGAGGAAATGACGTACATCCAATCTTATATTATTGGATGTTAAGAATAGTATATTTGCTAACTGGTGGTTCGATTATGGCATATAAAATTTTTTCAGTTATACCAATAGCAATTATGATAATTCTTGGATACACACATATAAGAAAAGATTTTGGAGAAAAAACAGGATTTATATTTTCATTTTTATGTGCATTTTTACCAGAAATGGCTCAATATGCAATAGAAGTAAGAATGTATTCATGGGCAATCCTTACAGTAACAGTACTTGCAATATATGCATATAGACTAACAAAAGAAGATAACACAAAAGATTGGATAATATTTGGAGTATCAAGCTTAATGAGTATATATCTACATTATTATGGATTAATGGCTGCAGGATTAATAAATGTATTTTTATTAATATATTTGATTGTAAAAAAGAGAAAAAAAGGAATAATTTTTATAGTTTCAATGGGAATTGTGCAAGCAGTTGCATATCTACCATGGTTAGTAAATTTTGCAAGACAACTAGGAAATGTATCAAGTGGATATTGGATAGGATTTTCATTTCCACAAACTCCAATGGAATTGCTAAGTTCACAATTAGCAGGATATGCTAGAACATCAGGATATACAGGATTATTAGTACCAACAGTATTGGCTTTGGAATTATATGGATATATGATATACAAAACATATAAATATGCTAAAGCAAAAGAAAATTTAAATGCATTTAAATGGTCGGTAATTGTATATTTTGCAGTAATACTAGCAGCAATTATAATTACAGCAGTAATGAAAACATCAATTTTATATTATAGATATTTATTTGTAATAACAGGTTTATACATATTTGCAATAAGTTTTATATTAGGAAA
This sequence comes from uncultured Clostridium sp., assembly GCA_900555615.1. Lineage (GTDB taxonomy): Bacteria > Bacillota > Clostridia > TANB77 > CAG-508 > CAG-269. Next base: position 29,005 of record USMB01000012.1, read on the forward strand.
AGAGCAAAACAAAGTTGAAATAGTTTCAATACTTTCAGTAATTGCAATATTAGGAATTTATAATAATGTAGGATTAATGCAAGAAAATTATAGTAAAACAAATATGGAACCAATTAATTATATGAAAGAAAATATCAAAGAAGGAGATACAATTGCATTTGCAAATTTAGGTGGAGGATTTGTTTTATCTATTCATTTTGCTGACAATCAAGTATATTTTTATAATGCTGATAATTGGGGAGTAGAAGAAGCATATAAAGCTTTTGGACCTAATTATGATACAGTTGTAAATAAAGAATTTGTTAAAGAATGTTCAAATAGAGTTTGGATTGTTGATGATCCAAATGGAAAATTCTATGAAGACGTGTTTAAAGAAGAAGGATATAACAAAGTTTCAGAAAAAGTATATTATACTAAATATCATGGATATAATTACAAAATAATGTTAATAGAAAAATAAAAAAAGTGGCTTCGTATGAAAGCCATTTTTTTATTCAAGACCATATTTCTTTTTAAATCTGTCAGCTCTACCACCTTTTGTGTCAAGTCTTAAGTTACCTGTCCAGTATGGATGACATTTTGAGCAAACATCTACTTTTAAATCTTTTTTTGTTGAACCAACTTCTAAAACATTTCCACATGCACATGTAATTGTTGTTTGGTTATATGTTGGATGTATTCCTTCTTTCATGTAAAATTCACCTCTTTCTCAAAACAGTAATTTTGCCAAATATTATATTAACATATTTGTATTTTTTTTTCAAGTTATTTGTCTAAATTTTTATTTTGCTCTTGTTCTTGTTGATTTACATATGTTGCTGAAGTTTCTAGTTCATTTTTTAAAGATAGTTTACGAACACATTTATTCATAATATTAAATATACATGCAACTATTAAAATAAAAAAACCAATCTTTTTCCAATACTTAGCTAACATAATAATCTCCTTTAAAAATTTATACATCACTAATTATACTATATTTAATATATATTTGTCAATAAAATTTGAGATTTTGGGGTAAAATAATTATAAAAGAATGAGAAATTTTGTGAAGGAGAAGGTTAAATGAAGAAAATTGCTATAAGTCTAATAATAATTGCAGTAACAATAGCTGGAGGTGTGATAGCTTGGAATCTCTGGGATTCGAATAACAATAAACAAGCACAAACTAATACTTCAAATTATCAGGCTCAAAGAAGTAGTACAAATACACCTAGTAATAGCACAAATACAAATATTGCAAATCCAGTATCTAAAAAGGAAACAGAAATAGCTACATTTTCAACTAAAATTCATAATAAGGATCCTAAGAGACAGAATAATTTGACAATTACTTGTAATACTCTAAATTCAAAAGAAATAAATGCTGGAGAAACATTTTCTTTTTGTGATATTGTAGGAAAAGCAACTATTGAAAAGGGATATCAGGAGGCAGATATTTTTGTGAATGGTGAGAAAAAGCAAGGACTTGGTGGAGGGAATTGCCAGGTGAGTACGACATTGTATAATGCAGTACTACAAGTTCCTGAATTAGAAGTGTTAGAAAGACATCAGCATAGTGCACATGTGCCATATATAAAAGATGGTCAAGACGCAGCAGTTTCATATGGTGCATATGATTTTAAATTTAAGAATAATACAGAAAACACTATAAAAATAGAAATGGAAAATACAGAGAATGATATTACAGCTAAAATATTAAAAATAGAATAAAATAGGGCACTTTGAGTGTCCTATTAATTTTATAAATTAAAATTAAAATATTGTAAAAATAAAAAGGTATAAAATGCAGAAAAGCAAGCATGTAGTAATTTACCTAAAATATAAGGTTTGATAGATAAATCAGTTTTAGAGATAACACTCCAAACTTGTAATAAAACAGAAATACCACCAAATCCAAGCAAAAAAGAAGCGAGAATAATATTGATAGATAAATGTTTTTCAGTTATATTGCAAATTATATTAAGACCATTAGTCAATTCTAAAATTCCACAAGAAAAGCCTTTACAAAATTTTGTAGGAATGTGCAAAAAGCTAAATATAGGAGATAACAAATCCGCAAAAACATCTAATAAATGACTAGTGTTTAAAATTGAAATTACAACTGAAAACAACACAACAAATCCACCAATCAATAAAATAGTATTAATCGAATTTGAAATGCTGTTTCCTATAATTCCGCCTAAATTAGATAGTGTAAGACTTTCTTTAGATGAAGTGTATTTATTAGAATTAGATATGTACGAATTTTTCTTATATTTCCAAAATCTAAAAACTATTCCAACAGTGATAGACGCAAGAAGATGAGTAATAAGCAAGATAAAGCCAATAGTAGAATTAGCAAACATACTTATACCAACAGTTCCGACAATAAATAAAGGACCAGAATTGTTAGTAAAACTTAAAAGACGTTCACATTCTTCTTTGGAACAGATATTATTTGTTCTAAAATCAGCAGCAATTTTTGCTCCCATAGGATATCCACTAATAATTCCCATAATAAAAGCAAAGCTTCCTTCACCACGAATATTAAAAACAGGCTTCATAAATCTATTTAAAAGTTTTCCAAGATAATATGTGAATGGTGTATGAGAAAGAAGTTCTGTTGCCACAAAAAAAGGGAATAAAGATGGGACAATAGAATTTGCCCACAAAGTCAAACCTTTTTTGGCAGCAGATAAATTACTAGTGGAAAATAGAATAAGGCAAATAGTAAACAAGGTTAATATAAAAGGCAATAATAATTTTTTGATTTTAAAAATATAAAAATAACTTTTTTTCATGTCACACCTCTATAAAATCTATGCAAAACAAGCTAAAAATATGTTTCGAAAAAATGTTCGAAAATTTTGTAAAAAAGTATTGACAAAATGAAAATTAGGATATAAAATAGGAGCAGAAAAACGAACAAGAGTTCAAATGACGAGGAGGAAAATAAAATGAGTATATTTGGAAGAAAAGAAAATGTAATAACATACACTGTAAATAAGGCAGTAAACAGAAATATGTATATAACAGTTCAAAATGGTGAAGTTGTTGTAAATGCACCATGGTATTTTACATCAAATAAAATTCAACAAATAGTTCAAGAAAAGAAAAATTGGATCTTAAGCAAAATGCAAGAATATGAAGAAAATCTTTCAAATATACAATCAGTAAAGATTTTTGGAAAGAACTATGATGTACAAGTAGAATACAAAAATATAAAAGCACCAGAATTGAATTTAAGAGAAAATTATAAAATAGAAATAATCTTACCAGCCAAATATAAAAAAGTTGGAAATGAACAAATATTAAAAATGTCAATAGAAAAAATGTATGAACAAATAGCAAATACAGAAATCGAAGATATAATGGAGAGAACAAGAAAAATGTTAGGAATAGCTCCAGAAGATTACGAAATAAGAAAAATGGAAAAAACATTAGGAAAATGTGAAGATGGAAAAATCACAATAGCTCCTGAGCTAATGCAATATAAAAGAGAAGTAATAGAATATGTAGTTGCACATGAATTCTGTCATCTAAAATATAAAACACATGGAAAAAGATTCTACCAAATTATAGAAAAATATATTCCAGAATATAGAAAATACGAAAGAGAAATTCAAGAATATGAATATTAAAATAAATAAAAATTTGCAATATAATAGTTGCAAATTTTTGTTTAATATGTTAAGATAATTTGCAGTAGAAGTACTATAATTTTATAATTGGGGTATCGCCAAGTGGTAAGGCAACCGGCTCTGACCCGGTCATTTCGTAAGTTCGAATCTTACTACCCCAACCAGTAATTAAATATCTGCGAATGTTAAAGTATTTGAAAGAACATTTGCAGATTTATTTTTTGTATCTTTTTCTAAATGGGCATAAATATTAGCAGTAGTAGAATAGGTAGAATGACCAAGCCAATCTTGAATTTCTTTCATAGGTATTCCTTTAGCAAGTAAAAGACTGGCACAAGAATGCCTTAATCCATGAAAAGTAATTTTTCTTAAAATGTTTTTATTCTTTTTCATAATCAAAGTAAAATGGTCTGTAACATATTCTGGTCTAAATAATTTGCCTGTAAAATCGACACATATATAATCTAAATATTTTTTATTATAACTATTTCCACATAATTTTTTGTTTTATCTTTTAAAAGTATAACTCTTTTATTATCTTTTCTAGTTTCAATGGCTTTATGTTTGATGGTAATTGTTTTATCTTCAAAATAATCGCAAATTTTATTCACTATAACTTTGTAAGAATCATAAGTGTTTTCTTCAATAGTATTTTTTATAGATAATAACCATTCTTGCAAATATGCAGTTAATAATTTATCTGTAGAATTATTTGTACTTTCATTATTTAAACTTTCTTTAAAATCAGTTAAAATCTCTTGCATTTTTTGATTGGCTAATCTTTTATTATTGCCTTTTTGAGATAATCCTGTAGAAACCCATTTTTGTTTTCTCTTGCCATTAATATCTTTATAATTTAAAACAACTTGATAAATATTATTTTTTATTTGTAGGCTTGCTGTTATATTCATTAAAACTCCTTTCTTTTCTCATAACAGACTAGATTTAACCTACTATTGATATTGGTATAATAATACCAGGTTTATAAATTAAAAGCTAGTCTATATTTCATTTTGATTTGTTAAATAAGCAATAACATTTCTTTTTGGTATTTTGTATTGTCTACCAACTTTTAGTGCTTTTATTGTTTTGTTCCTTACTAATCTATAAGCAAGTGTTATGCCAATTCCAAGCATTTCTTTTAATTGAGTGATGTCTACTAAATCAGGATATGAAGTAAACATCATTTCATAATTTTCTTTAATACTTCCCATAGGGCAGACCTCCTTTCTTTAAAATTTACAATAAAAAAAGACTTATTAAACAATTTTAATAAATCTCATTAATAACTATAAACACATCTATTTTTATATTTTTGTGTAGGTATTTTAATATTCATATTTACTGATCTTGGAACATCAAATCCAACTTTCAATTTCCTATCTATTACTAAATTTCCTTTATTATTAGTATGATAAGCAGTTGAGTTCCATTTTACAAAAGCATAATCATTTATATTACTACAATAATATGATAATTCTACAGAGTCTTGATTTAATAATGCTTGTAGCTGTTCATAAGAATTATCTTCTTTCTTTGGCCTATCATAACTTTTAAAATATTCCTTCATATAATTTTTTCGTTTAATTGCATTATTATCTTTACGAATTTGTTTTTCTTCTTTACATCTACTATCAGCTTTTATTATTTTCGAAACATATTGTTTAGAAACACCAACTATTGTTGCAATGTCTTTTTGTTTCAGATGTTTATTATAGTATAAATCTAAAATATTTTCTTTGTTTTCCAAACTAAAATACCTCCTTTCAAATTAGTTGACTTTTTGTTTGTAAGATTTTGAACATAGAAATCCTATTTACTATTCCTATAAAATAGTAAAGTTTAATATCGGCTTATTGTCATTTTATATTTGTTGAATATTTTTATAGGTTAATGTCATGAACAATACATTAATATTGTTTGACATTGTTATTATACTATAATATACTTGTCAACACAATTTTAAAATATTTTAGAAATTGTTCATATTTATTTTTGAAAGGGGAAAATAAAAATGAGAGAATTGCCTCGTGCAAATATATCGGAAGACTTTTATATGTGGTTTGACTTGGAAGAAAAGAAGGAACATTATGCAACACCTTTATATTTATACCAAGTAAAAAGAGATAGAATTAATCCAAGTGATGAAACGAAATTATATTTAAAATTGAAAAAAGATATATCAAAAGTTAAAACTGGAAAAGATAAAGAAATAATAAGACATCCTTCTACTATATATATTCATTATGTAGAAAGCTTAGGTGCTATGCTTATAAATTTTTTAAATGCAGACTTTACAAATTATGAAACAGCATATAATACTTTCTTTTATGCTTATGGCTATGAATTAGTGAAAGATTATGCTCCATATAGCTATTTAAAAAATGATGAACATATAACTGATGTGCAATTTAAGGAGATTATAAAAGATATCTTTGAAACTGGTAGTGATAGATTTATTGAATGGCAAGATAATTTTAGAAAATGTGTAGACTTTGTATATAATTTGAATGGAAATGAAGATTTAAAAGATGAAGAAAATAAATTAGCAAAATTTGTTGCTTATACTATAAAAGATAGTGAATTTTATACATATTCACAAGATATAGAAGTTATTACAGATAATTACATAAATATACATAATTATAATCATAACGAAACTATTACAGAACTGATAAAAAAAATAAATAATAAGGATTCAAAATTAGAACTTCATAATGTTTATACGAGTACAAAATTAACAAGTATGTGTTTTGAAATATTAGATCAAGTTATAAGACATGAGAATTTGCAAATTAAAACTTGTTTAAATTGTGGAAGATATTTTATACCAAATTATAGGCAAAATGAAATATATTGTGATTTAGCAAATGTAGATCAAAGTCCATCTTGTAAAGAAAAAGGAGCAAATGAACAATATAAAAAGAATTTAGAGAATAACCAAACACAAGCTCTTTATAGAAGAATCTATAGACAAAAGTTTATGATAGCACAGAGAAATAAAGAAAGCAAAACAATTCAAAAAGATTTTGAACAATGGAAAAAAGAAGCTAAAGATAAAATTAATAAGATGAAAAAAAATAAACTTACAGAAGATGAAGTTTACAAATGGTTAGTAGAAAATAAATAAAGTAAAAGGTATTAAACGGAGCAAAAATATGAGAATGGAATATATATTAATAAAAAAAGATAAAACAAAAAATAATAAAAATGAAAATTTCATTGTTCTTCCTTCATCACCATTAATGTTAATTGAAAAAAATTTTAATGATGTTATGGTAAATAAAATAAGTAATGAAGACGAAGAAATTTTTAGAAGCAATTGGGATGGAACATTTTCTATAAATGATATAGAAATAATTTTTAGTATAAAACAATATTCAAAACATAAGCTTTCATATCTAAGTATATACAAAAATAAATAGTATAGATAATATGGAAGCTATTGATAAAAAAATAAATAAATTTATGAGAGATAATTATATTGTAATTACTTCTTATGACTGCATTTCAGAATTTTATTGTAATAAAATATATAAAAAATTAAACAATTTTGAAAGAAAATTAAAAGAACTCATATTCATTATATATACATTTTCATATGGAGTAAATTATTTTGAAAGAAACTTTAGTGATGATTTAAAATTAAAGGTAAAACAAGCACGAGATAAATCAATTTCAACAGATACAAAAGATATTGAACAGTTAAAGCAATCATTATATGAATTAGACTATAATGATATAATGAAACTTTTATTTATTCCAAAATGGTTATTAGATGATGAAAAAGATAAATTTAGATTAATAGAAAGAATAAAGAAGGATGAATTATCTACATAGATTTTCAAAAATTAAATGCACAATATGCTGGTGATGAATTACATAAAGCATTAGGAACATTTCAAGAAAGCTTATTGATAATAAGTAAAGATATTTCCAATATGATGATGGAGACGTATAAGCAACTGATACCTAATGTAACAGCACCAATAACAAATTGGCTTAAAGATCTTAAGAAAGATATAGTACCATCAATAAGTTACAAGGATACTGATTATAAATCAAAAAAAATTAATGGTGTGGAGACATTTCAAAATAAAAAATTTAAAAAAGATAGTAAAAAGTAATTTTGTATTGTATTTTATCTAAAAATGAAGTATAATGAGGACATCCTTTTCTAAAGGAAATCTTTAAGAAAGGGGGTGTTGTTACTAGATGAACGGTTATATGCTTATATGGATTCTTCTTCAAAAAATTGAAGAATTGCAAAAAGAATTGAATACATATAAGAAAAACAACACAGGTAAAAACTGATTTATCAGTTCAGGGCAGTTTCCTACCTGTCCTGTTTTTTTATGCAAAAAAAAAGATATGTGATTCCTACTTCACATATCAAGTGTTGCTACCATGAACGGTTACTTCACTTAAGCTATTATTAGTATAGCATTATTTTAAGTATTTGTCAAATAATTTTGAATAAAAGTTTCCTAAAATTTTTTGCTAATATCTTTTAGTAAATCATTGACATCTATTCCTAAAACATAAGCAATGTCCCATTAATTCTAATTTTGCAGAAAGTTTTTCATAAGACAAATCTTTTTTTATTCTATATTCTTTTAGTAATCTTCCTATAACATTCAGATTTCCATCAAATTTTGCAATCAATGACATAATTTTCCTACTTTCGTTATTTTATAATAAAGAAAAAATATATTAGTTGAAAAGAACAAAAAAATATGTTATAATTCAAAAAGCATAAAAAATAGAAAAATCCATAAAAATAATTTTTTAGGAGGAAAGCTATGAAAAAAGAACAAAAAGTTTTAAATTACTATGTTATTTGTAATCGGTTAAAAGACGTAATAAGAACAGGATGGAAGGACTGGAATGTAAAAAGAGATAGAATAGAAAGTGTAGCAGAACACATTTATAGTGTACAAATGCTTGCGATAGCAATGAAATCCGAATATGAATATGATATTGACATTCAAAAAGTAATTTTTATGCTTGCAATCCATGAACTTGGTGAAACAGTTATTGGAGACTTAACACAGTTTCAAATTTCAAGAGATGAAAAAGAAAAAATTGAACATCAAGCAGTACACAAGATTTTGAGTGAATTGATTGATGGAAAACAAATCGAATAATTGTTTTTGGAATTTGATGCACATGAAAGTAAGGAAGCACAATTTGCATATCAGTGTGATAAACTTGAATGTGATTTGCAATGCAAATTGTATGATGAGCAAAATTGTGTGGATTTGCATAATCAATCCAATAATGATACAATTCATGATAAACAAGTACAAAAATTACTCGAAAATGGAGCAACATGGTCAGAGATGTGGTTAAAGTTTGGACAAGCTAAATATCCATACGATGAAAACTTTATGGCTGTTTCTAAATATGCAATGCAACATAGCTTATTAAAATCAAAAGAAAAATAAAAAATAAAATTTAGAACATTTGCTGTAAAAAGTAAATGTTCTAAGAATTTTAGAAAAAGGAGAAAAGAAAAAATGAAAAAAGAATATGTGATAATAGGAATAGTAATTTTAATAATTATAATAGGAGGAATAGTAATGGCTTATACAAAATCAAAGCAAAAAGCAAATGAAAATACAAATACAAATACAGTAAGTGAGCAAAATAGCGAAGAAAATAAATACAGTAAAGGAACACACCATGCAGAAATAGTAATAAAAGATTATGGAACAATTCAACTAGAATTATATGCAGATACAGCACCAATAACAGTTGCTAACTTTGCCAAATTAGCAGATGAAGGATTTTATGATGGGCTAACATTTCATAGAATAATATCAGGATTTATGATACAAGGTGGAGATCCAAACGGAAATGGCACAGGAGGAAGCAAAGAAAATATTAAAGGTGAATTTTCAGCAAATGGTGTAAAAAATACAATATCACATACAAGAGGAACAATTTCAATGGCAAGATCAAGTGCATATAACAGTGCTAGTTCACAATTTTTTATAATGCATGAAGATAATACAGGATTAGATGGATTATATGCAGCATTTGGAAAAGTTACAAGTGGAATAGAAATTGTAGACCAAATTTGTCAAAATGTACAACCAGTAGATAATAATGGAACAGTATTAAAAGCAAATCAACCAGTAATAGAAAGTATAAAAATGATAGACTAATAAATTAACAGAGAAAGGAAATTAAAAATGAAAATAGGAATAGTAGGATTACCAAATGTAGGAAAAAGTACAATGTTTAATAGTATAACAAAAGCAGGAGCAG
>USMB01000013.1 GCA_900555615.1 uncultured Clostridium sp.
GTAGTGGAATAGGACCTGATACTTTTGCTCCTGTTTTCTTAGCAGTATCTACTATCTTTTCAGCAGACTGATCTAAAACTACATGGTCATAAGCTTTTAGTCTTATTCTAATTTTTTCACTTGCTACAATTGAATTTGCCATTGTAATTTTCCCTCCTTAAAATAATAATATAATTTAAATTACGCGTTGGCAAGTTATAACACATCCGGGTGTTTTGCTTTTACCCATTTTAAAATCCCAAAAATTCGCATGATGATTCTGGGATAAGTGCTCTAATATAATTATTAAAATTAAACTTACCGCCTGGTCTAGCCAAGACATACTCCACTGAAGTTCCCTCCATCCCACTATTCCGTAAGGATGTAGCCACATTCAGCTTCAACGCTATATTTCATGCTCATCTATTATATAATGTTTTTTACATAAAGTCAATACTTTTGTCATAAAAAGTTAAAAAAGGCAAAGTGTGCTTGGACTGCTACACTTTACCTTTTTCTTTACAATTCAATCTTTATCTCCTTTTTTCCGCCTAAATCTAATTTCTTGTATGTAACACCGCACTCATCAAACAACTTACGAGAAGCAATATTGTTCTCACTATCTTTATATTTATCGTCCAAATAAACAACCTCTTTTATTCCTGATTGAATAATAATTTTTGCACATTCATTGCAAGGAAATAAATCTACATATATTTTAGCATCTTCTAAATCCTTTTTGCTTCCTCTATAGTTCAAAATTGCATTCATCTCTGAGTGACAAACATATGGATATTTTGTATTCAAATTATCTCCATCTCTTCCCCAAGGAAATCGTTCATCATTATATCCATTTGGTGCACCATTATATCCTATTGATAAAATCCTATTATCATTGCTTACAATACATGCTCCAACTTGTGTACTTGGATCTTTACTTCTCATTGCTGATAATTTAGCTATCGCCATAAAATATTCATCCCATCCTATATAATCTTTTCTTGCTTCCATTTCATTTCTCCTTTCTAACTAAGAAAAGCTATTTTAAGTCTCCCTAAAATAGCCTCTTCTCTTATTTCTCATTTTCTTTTACTACACCCATTATACTAGCGATGTACATTTCTATTACAAGAACAGGAATAAATCTTCCAACTGGAATTCTTGTTATTGCAATAATTGCAAGTAAAAATAATTCTCCTAATATTGGCATACATATTGTTCTTGCAAGAACTTTCCATATTCCTTTTTTGAAATATCTTATTGCCATATATATTAATACCAAAACTCCTGAAATTATAAATGGTATAATGTATTTTTTATACATATCTCTAATTCTTGTTGCAGGTACTGTCTTTACCGTAGTATTTTCTGTAGTTTGTTCAAATTCGTAATTTTCTTTTAGTTTGCTTACTATGTTGTCTTTTTGTTCATCTGTAATTTCTTTTGCTCTTATTGTAACCATGTCTTTATAAATCTCTACAGTTTGAACCATGTTATTTTCACTGCCTAATACATCATTTACAATGCTTTTTACTTTATCTTTATCTACTTCTTGTTCAATATATACATCAATACTTTGGCTTTGTGAAAATCTTAATTCTTTGTTAAATCCCATTATATTTATAACTACTATTCCAGCAAGTATAACTAATACTTCTATAGCAGTAATTATAATTCTTATATTTTTTTGTTTCATCTGTTGCCTCCTATTTGCTTTCTTTCAATTTTAATAATGTTTTTGTTACAACTATATTGTATACTGCAATTAATACTAATCCCCAGAACATTATCATTCCAAAACTACTTAAGCTTGTCCAACCAGAGAAGCAGAATACAATTGTTATTATTATTATTGGAATTATGCTTGTAAATAATTCTTTATATGATGCTTTTGTTGCTTCAGATACAACATCCATTGTTTTAGTTTTGTTTAATATCATTTGGTTTAATTTTAAGTTTATTATTATTGTTAATAATATAGCTCCTATTCCTTCTATTGAAATTATAACATTTGTATATCTTAACAATAGTGATGTTAAAGCAATAAATCCTATAAAAGATATACTTGCAAGTAATCCTTTTCCTTTATATTTAATTGTTGCTATTATAAATATTATAACTAATATTACTGCAACTCCTGCTATAAAATAGATTAATTGTTGTTGCTCTATGTCTGATTCTACATATCTATTAACATCTACTTCATAGTCTATTGGATATTTTCCTGCATTTATTAACATTGAAAGTTCTGCTGCTTTTGCTATACTGTTGTTTACTGTTGTTGTATTGCTTGTTTGTGAACCTATTTTTACTGTTATTTTATTTTTTTCATATTTTTCAATATCATATGATGTTCCTGCAATTGTTAGTGATGCTATTTTTTTGGTTTCTTCACTTTTTTGAGTTTCTGTTCCTTCTGTTGTAGTATTTGTTGTTGTGCTGTCCTCATCTGTTGATGATTCTGTTGTTGTGTTGTCTGATGTTGTATTATTTTTTGATTCTGCTTCACTAACTTCTGTTGCTAATACCGCATAATCATTTTTTACTTCATCTAATTTTGCTTGTCCATCTTTAGTTAATATTAATTCTAAATAAACTTGATATGCTCCATCAGCATTTGATGTATAAGTATATTGTGCTTTTTTTATCATAGAATCATTTAATAATACATTTTCAGTATCTTTTTCTTTCATTTCAACTTTTCCTGATGCAGTTAAATAATATACATATGTGTCTGTATTGCTGTTTTCTGGAAGTTCTACTCTTATTGTTCCATTTTCTTTATCTAAAGAGATTGTATAATCTTGAGCTCCTAAATCTTTTAGTCTATTTTCTACTGTTTTCTTTACAGTTTCATAATTTTCTACTGTTAATTCTTCATCTGATGGTTTTGTTTTTCCTTCTGTGCTTCCATCTGTTACTTTTATTTCTACTACTCTTTCTCCGTTTAGTTCTCTTCCTAATGAGTATTCCTTTACTTTGTCTTCCATTCTATTTTGCGTTTGGATGTATACTCCACCAAATGCGACTAATGATACTAGTACAATTGCTAATATTATCGTTATTATTTTTACTTTTTTCATTTTTTGTTACCATTCCTTCCTAATTATAGTAATTTTGTTCCATTGATTACCAATTCAAACCATATATGCAAAAATTTTGCTGCATATTTGCTCATCATTGTTCTATCCATAAATATTTGGAAATAATCTAACACAGGACATATTTGTGTATCTATAGTTAAATTCAATGTTACCGTTCTTGTCTTTTCGTTGACTTCTAGATTTGCATCTGTAACTGCATAATTTACTCTATCATGAATATCAAATGTTGACATGTTTGTGTTTACTACTCTATCTCTATGAACATCTGATTTGTCTGCTAATATCAATGCTGCTGATATGTTGCTTACTGCTGTTCCTGTGTTTTCATCATGATTTCCTATTGCCATCATGATTTCTGTTCTTTCTTCTGCTGACATTCCCATTTCTTTTAAGATGTTATATGCCAATATTGCTCCTGTATGAGCATGGTCAACTCTATTTACACAGTTTCCTATATCATGTAAATATCCAGCAATTTTTCCTAATTCTATAGTTCTTTCATCATAGCCTAGTTTTCGAAGTATTTCTTCTGTTCTTTTTGATACAATTCCTATATGCCTATAAGAATGTTCAGTATATCCTAGTGCTTCTAATTGCTTTTGAGAAGCTCTAACAAATGCCTCTACTTCTTCATTTTTCTTTACGTCTTCTAATGTTATCATACTTGCCTCCTTTTGCCTGTATAGATTTTACCCTATTTTTCCAAAAATATCAACTGTTTTTTGCATATTTTTTTAAACCTTGTTTACTCCTATAATCCCTCCGAACATTCCACATGTCATTCCTGATATAATAACTATTATTGATGTCATTGTTAATCCAAAGTTTTGATAAATAAGTCCAGATAACACATACAAGCTTAATAAATATATTCCTCCTATTATTGCTCCATTTAATAACCCATTTCTACTTGCTTTAAAGTTTCCTATTGAGCTTCCTATTAATATGCTGATTGCTGTGATTACAATTATTACTGGTGTTGTAAAACTTTCACTCACATTTGTGTATGTTAATACAATAGAGAATATAAATAAAAAGATCATTGTTGTTATTAGTGATATTATCACTCCTTTTATTATGTTCATAATATCCCTCCCCCTTTTATTTATATTCAATTATTGTATTTTTATAACATTTTTTTACATTTCATTTAAACCACCATATAAATTAAATACATTCGAATATCCCATTCTTCTTAATTCATAACATACATTTCTACTTCTTCCACCATATTCACAATATACTAATATTACTTGGTTCTTTTTCGGCATTTCTTCTTGTATTCTTTTTCTTATTTCATATTCTGGAATGTTTATCGCTCCTGGTATATGCCCTTCTTTGTATTCTTGAGGGCTTCTTACATCTATTGCTATTGCTCCTTGTTTCATTTTTTCATTAAATTCTTCTATTGTTATTTCACCTTTTGGTATTCTTCTGCAACATCTCCTACAATACATTTCCATCCCCCTGTATATTTTATTCGAAATATAATAAATTGGTACCGAGATTTTTTGATATTTTTCAAAAATCCTCGGTACCAATTTAACAATTATTCATTAACTTCTTGTGGTGCTTCTACTGGACAAACACCTGCACATGTTCCACAGCTTATACAAGCTGATTCATCTATTACAAAACAAGTATCTCCTTGTGATATACATCCTACTGGACATGCTGCTGCACAAGCTCCACAGCTTATACATTTATCACATTGAATTCTATATGCCATTTATCTCACCACCCTTCGCTTTTTTAATTATTATTTCTTATTTTAGAATCTTCTTTTTCTAATTTTTCCAATTCTTTAAGTTCTTTTTGATACTCTTTTTCTTCTTTATCTGGTTGTTCTTTTGCTATATCTTTTAAAACAGTAATATCTTTTTCATCATATTTTTTTATTTTAAAGATTTCACCATCTTTAATTTTTACTTTTACTATTTCTTTTAATGTTTCAAGTCCTTCTACTTCACCTTTTCCATCTGGTGTTTTTACTATTGCTCCAATGTTTGGTAATTTTTTTAATTTTTCTTCATAAACTTCTTGCTCATATTTTAAGCAACACATTAATCTTCCACAATTTCCTGAAATTTTTGATGGATTTAATGATATATTTTGTTCTTTTGCCATTTTTATTGATACTGTTTCAAAATCACTTAAAAATGAACAACAACATAATTCTCTACCACATACTCCATTTCCACCAATTCTTTTTACTTCATCTCTAACTCCAATTTGTCTTAATTCTATTCTTGTTTTGTAAATTGATGCTAAATCTTTTACTAATTCTCTGAAGTCTACTCTTCCATCTGCTGTGAAATAAAATAAAATTTTACTATTGTCAAATTTATATTCGACATCTGTTAATGTCATATTTAAATTATGTTCTTTGATTTTTTTATTACATACTTCAAATGCTTCTTTTTCTTTTTTTCTGCATTCTTCTGCATGTTTAAAATCTCTTACAGATGCAATTCTAATTACCCTTTTTAATGGCACTACTAATTTTTCTTCTTCTATCATTCTGTTCGGTACAACTACTTCTGCTATTTCTTCTCCTTGTGTTGTTTCTACTATTACATTTTCACCTTTTTTTACTTCTAACCAATTTGGATCAAAAAAATATATTTTTCCTAATCTTTTAAATCTAACCCCTATTATTCTTTTCATTTAATTGTCCTTTCTAATTTGCTATGATAGATTTCATATTAAATAATAAATTATCAATGCACATATCATAATTACTGTTTGCTTTTAGTCTTTTCTTTGTATCTTCCACAATTTCTACACAGTTTATATATTTTTTATTTTGTCTGCTTAGTTCTAAAAGCATTACATTTATATATTCTAATATTGATTGTATATCTTCTTTAGCTTTATATATTCCATCTGACATTTGTACTATATCTATTAAATCTTTTGTTTGCATACTTAATAATATTTTTTCTATATTTTCATATACATCTTTGTTCCCATTTAATCTTATTGCTTTTCCAATACTTCCTTGAGCTAATTCAATTATTTTGTCACTCATTTCAATATCTGGATAATTAGCATGTATAAATTGTTTTACTTTTTCTTTTTCTATTGGTTCAAAATGCATTCTTGTACATCTTGATTTTATTGTGCTTAGCATAGTATCTTCATTTGAACAAATTAATATTATTGTAATATATTCTGGTGGCTCTTCTAGTGTTTTTAATAAACAGTTCTGAGCTTCTACTGTCATTGTGTCTGCATCATCTATCAAATATACTTTTTGAGATGATATTATCGGTTTTTCTGCAATTTTTCTTTGCACTTCTCTGATTTGATCAATTTTTATTTTTCCGTCAGTTGCTTCTATTAATTGAAAATCTGGATTATTATCAGAGTCAAATTCAATACAAGATTTACACTTACAGTCTTGCATATTTTTCTCTAAACATAATATTCTCTTAGCTACTTCTTTTGCTATTAATTTTTTTCCAATTCCTTCTGTTCCCCAAAAAAGATAGCTATGTGATGTCTTATTTAATTTTATTGCTTTTTCTAATATTTCTTTGTTTCTTTCATTTCCTAATATTTTCTCAAACAAAACTTATTTTACTCCTCCAAATTTTGAAAATGGCCAAAATCTAAATAATACTTTTCCTTCAATTTTTTCTAATGGTATACATCCAAATGATCTACAGTCTGTGCTTCCTGGTCTATTGTCTCCCATTGCAAATACACAATTATCTGGAACTGTGAAATTGTTAAAGTAACTTTCTTCACTTTTTCCTTGTATCATGTCTGTAACTACTCCTGGTTGTAAATAATCTTCTTGTAACTTTTCTCCATTAATATATACTGCGCCATTTTTTATTTCTACATAATCTCCTGGTATTCCTATTACCCTTTTTATATAGCTTCTTTTTCCACTTTCTAATACATAATATGAAAATTTTGCTAACATAGTTTGAGGTTCATTATTATATATGGCTACTGGATTTTTCAAGTCTATATTTTCTTTTGATACTTTTGTTACACTTGGTGCTTCAAATGTAATGATGTCTCCTCTTTCTGGAAGTTTTTTTGTAGTTCTTCCCCATCTATTTAGCCATAATCTTTCATTTTCTTTTAGTGTAGGGAACATTGAACTTTGTTGTACTATTGTTGGTGTTCCTATATAATATCTTACTAATAAGGCTAAAGCAACTGCAACTATAATGCAGACTAGCCACTCTATAATTTCTCTTAAAGTTGATTTCATTATTTATTCCTCTTTCTTTTTATTAATCTTATGTTTTCCATATTATATCTTATTTTAGACTTTTTTTCAACTGCTCTTGATAAATCTAATTCATTTTTTCTTGTTTTGCTTTAGTTGGAACTTTTATTACTACTTCTGTTCCTTTTCCAACTTCACTTTTTATATCAATACTTCCACCATTTCTATCAAGAAGGTCTTTTGCTATTGAAAGTCCTAAACCAGTTCCGCCCATTTCTCTACTACGAGCCTTGTCCACTCTATAAAATCTTTCGAATATTCTATTCAAGTCTTCTTCTGGAATTCCTATACCATTATCAAAAACTTTTATATATGCATCATTATATACAAATCCTACATATATCTTGATTTCTCCACCATCTTTTGTGTATTTTATGCTATTTGTTAATATATTTAAAACAACTCTTTCTATATCATCTTTGTCTGCATAAACTGGTGGAACATCAGCTGTTACAAAGCTTTTTACTTCATGGCTCTTCTTTTTTATTTCAATTGCAAGCTTGTCCTGGCATTTTTTTACTAGTTCGCCTAAGTCAAATTGTTCAGGTCTTACCACATTTCTGTTACTATCATTTCTAGAAAGTGTTAATAAATCTGTTACCAATTTTGCCATTCTTCTTGCTTCTGATGCAATAACATTTAAAAATTTGCTTTGAGTTTCTTTGTCATATTCTTCTTCTAATAATGTGTCTGCATACCCCATAATAGATGTAATTGGTGTTTTTAATTCATGTGATACATCTGCAATAAATTCTTTTCTCATATTGTCTAGTTTTACATGTTCTGTTATATCTTGTATAACTGCTATAACGCCAACTGTTCTATCATTTTCTTTTTTGAATGGTGCAAAATATACATTTACAAATCTATCTTCAATTTGAAATCTTTCTTCTGTTTTTGTCCAGTTTTCAAGATATATTATTTTCTCTAAATTTATATTTAAATGTAGTCTTCCAAATATATCTTCAAAATTAGTATGTTCTGGCAATACATTCATTAATTTTTGAGCAGCTGGATTTATTAATATTATTTTTCCTTCTCTATCAAATGCTATAATTCCATCTGTCATATGTAAAAACACACTATTGTTTATGTCTAAATCATCATTTGTTACTCCAGACCCTTTTATTAATCTTGTTTTTGGAAACATTATTTTTTTGGTCAAGTGCTTTTTCATTAGTATTTCGCTAATTAACAATATTATAAAATCTACTACAATTATTATCATTGCTATTTGAGTTCCTGTTAATTGCATATTATTACCTCTTTCTTTTTATTTAGCCTTAACTACTTTTTTTATTTCTTTATATATTTTGTCTTGTACATTTTTTACTGATTTAGAAATAGCTTTTTCTTCCATTTTATGCATTAATTCTGGATTTTTTATTATTTTTTCTATTTCTTCATTTAAGTTTTCCTTTTTGAATTCATCATTTTTTATTATTTTTGCTGCTCCAACATTTTCTAAAACTTTTGCATTATATGTTTGATGGTCTTGGCTTACATTTGGAAGTGGAATTAATATTGATGGCTTTCCTAAATTTGATATTTCTGTTATTGTCATCGCTCCACTTCTTGCTACTATAATATTAGAAACATTCATTATTTCTTCCATATTATATATGTATGGCACTATTTTGGCATTATCTATTTTTTCAATATCTATGTTTTTTTGTGCTAATTCATTTTTTATTATCTCATATTGTTTTGGCCCTGTTGCCCACATTATTTGATAATCTTTATTCATTTTATTTTCTATAATTCCTATTATTGCCTCATTAATCTTTTGAGCACCTTGGCTTCCGCCAAACACTAGAACAATAGGAAGATTAGAATCTAAATTAACTGTTTGTAATATTTTGTTCTTTTCTTCTGCCGAATATTCTCTTTTTTCTATTTTTACCGGTGTGCCTGTAAATACTATATTTTTAGCATTTGGTATTCTAGAACGTGCTTCTTCAAAAGATATCAAAACAGTGTCTGCTTTTTTGGATAAAACCTTTACTGCTTTTCCTGGAAACGCATTGCTTTCATGCAATACTACTGGAACTTTCATTTTCTTTGCAGCCCAAACTACTGGTCCACAAATATATCCTCCAGCTCCAACTACAACATCTGGCTTAAATTCTTTTATTATTTTTTTTGCATCACCTGTTGCAGATATTGTTGAACATATCTTTTTTAAATTTTCTATTGATATTTTTTTACTTAATCCATATGCATTTATTTTTTTCAATCCATATCCAGCTCTTGGAACTAAATCATTTTCTAGTCCTCTTGGTGTTCCTATAAATATTATTTCTGAATCTGGTTCTTCTTCTTTTATTTTATTTGCTATTGCAAGACCTGGATTTATATGTCCTCCAGTTCCTGCTGCTGCTATAATAACTCTCATCTTTGTGTTCCTTCCATTTTAATTGTTTTTATTTCCAGCCCTTGATATGCTAAGTAATATTCCAACTTCGCACAGTAACAGAGCTAGCGCTGTACCACCATAACTAAAGAATGGTAACTGCATACCTGTAACTGGCATTGATGATGTAACTACTGCTACATTTATTATTACTTGCACTCCAACTAATGCTGTTATTCCAATAGCTACTAAGCTTCCAAACATATCTGGAGCTCTCATTGCAATTAAAACTCCTCTCCAAATAAAGAATGCAAATAACACAAATACTAATAAACATCCTACAAATCCTAATTCTTCTGCTAATACAGAAAAAATAAAGTCATTGTATGGTTCTGATAAATATAAATATTTTTGTTTACTTTCTCCTAATCCCACTCCAAACAATCCACCTGAACCTATTGCATATAAACTTTGAATAATCTGCCATCCTTTTCCTGTCGCATCTTGCCAAGGATCTGTGAATGTAATAAATCTAGTTACTATGTATTGGAACTTTTTCTGGAACCAACTGCTTGCATAATACAATACTGTTGCAATACCTCCAGCTGCTGATAATGCGATTAAACCTGACAATATAAATTGCCAGAATTTACAGCCTGCCATTATCATCATAATACATACAACAATAGATATAACCATAGTTGTACTTACGTGTGGTTCTATTACAAGCAATGCTGCAATTGGAACCAAATATAATAAGTGTTTTACTATTCCTTTCCAAAAATTTCCTAGTTCTTCTCTATCTTTAACAAGTATTCCTGCATAAAAAATAATCATTAGTATTTTTACTATTTCTGATGGTTGGAATGTAATTATTCCTAAGTCAATCCATCTTTTTGCACCATGGCTATCACTACCAAAAGCAAATACTGCTATCAGTAATAGTATTGATATCCACCATGCATGTTTATAAAATCTTTGGTATATTCTATAATCAATTCTTGATACAAAATACATTAAGAATAATCCAATAACTGCAAAAATTAATTGTCTTATAAAGTAGTAATAGCTATTGTTATTATTCTTTGCTGCTGCAGTTGGCGCACTTGCAGACAAAACCATTATTAATCCTAATGCCAGCAACAATAGTACTGTTATTAGTAAAGTAAAATCTACTGAGTTATTTAAAAAGCTAGAAAATCCTTCCATTTTATTCTTTTTCTTTGCCATTTTTTTCTCCTTTACTTTTATACTATTTGTAGCCCTATCACACTTGCTACTAAAGTAATAACACTAAATAACATTACTACTTGATTTTCTTTCCATCCTGATAATTCTAAATGATGATGGATTGGTGCCATCTTAAATACTCTTTTTCCTGTCTTTTTGAAATATGCTACTTGTATAATTACAGAAAGTGTTTCTATTACTGGAATAATTGCTATCACTAATAATATTAGTGGCATTTTTAAATATAACGCAATTCCTGAAATTACTCCTCCTAAAAATAGAGAACCTGTATCTCCCATAAATACTTTGGCCGGATGAATGTTGAACATTAAAAAGCCTAAAACAGCTCCTATTACTACTGCACCAAAAACAACTATTTCTTTTATTTCAAACATAGTTGCTATAATTGTTAGACAAGTTATAATAATTGTACAAACACTAGATGATAGTCCATCTATTCCATCTGTCAAATTTACTGCATTTGTAGTTCCAAGTATTACCACTATTGCAAATGGTATATAAAAATATATTGGTAAATTTACATATTGTTTTAATATTGGAACATACATTTCTGTTCCTAAATTTAATCCATTAATTAAATATAGTACATATATTACTGATATAATTAATAGTCCTAACATTTTTAAGCTTGGGCTTAATCCTTTGGTATTTTTTAAA
This sequence comes from uncultured Clostridium sp., assembly GCA_900555615.1. GTDB lineage: Bacteria > Bacillota > Clostridia > TANB77 > CAG-508 > CAG-269. The sequence goes on from USMB01000013.1 coordinate 11,594, forward strand.
ACTAATTTTTTAAAGTCATCTATAAATCCTATTATTCCAAATCCTATTGTTAGCCCAAGAATTGGTAATAAGTTTTGGGCTAATTCTGGATTTCTCAACTTATAATATATATATGCTCCAACTGTTACAATAATTATTCCAAGCATTATTATGATTCCACCCATTGTTGGAGTTCCTTGTTTTTTTAGATGAGATTCTGGTCCATCACTTCTTTCTATTTGACCAACTTTTAATTTTCTTAATATTGGTACTATTATCAGTCCTAAAACTACTGTTATGGCAAATGATAATAATAATATGTTTATTTGAAATTCCAATTTTATCAACCTTTCTTATATTTTATCCTATGATTTCTTTTACAATTACTCTTTCATCAAATGGATATTTCTTTCCATTTATTTCTTGATATGGCTCATGTCCTTTTCCAGCTAATACAATAATATCAAGCTTATTTGCCATATTTATAGCTTCTTTTATTGCTTCTTTTCTATCAATAACTACTTTGTAATTTCCTTTTGTCTTTTTTATTCCTTCTTCTATTTCTTTTACAATCTCTTCTGGATCCTCTGTACGTGGATTGTCTGACGTGATAAATGTAAAGTCTGCAATTCTTCCAGAAATTTCTCCCATTATTGGTCTTTTTCCTTTGTCTCTATCTCCTCCACATCCAAATACAGAAATTACTCTTCCTCTTGTATAACTTTTTACTGCTGATAATATATTTTGCAAACTTTCTGGAGAGTGTGCATAATCTATCATTATTGGTATTTCTTTTTTATTTGGTACCATTTCTGATCTTCCTGGTACTTTTATTTCTGCCAATGCTTCTATTACTTTCTCTGATGGAACTCCAAGCTTTTTAGCAACGCATATTGCTGCAAGTGCATTATACACACTAAATCTTCCTGGTATATCAACTTTTACTCTTTCATTTCTATCAGAAACTTTTACTCTAAAGTCCACATATGAATTAGTTATTGTTATATCTTTTGCTAATACTTCACAATAATTGTCAATTCCATATGTCATTATTTTACTATTTGGAAATAACTTTGGAACTTTAGATACTTGTAAATCATCCACATTAATTATTCCATTATCACACATTTCAAATAATTTTAATTTTGATTCAAAATAATCTTTCATATCTGGATGTTCTTTTTCGCTAATATGATCTTCTGAAAAGTTTGTAAATAAAACTATATCAAAATTACATCCGTCTACTCTATGTAATTTTAAACTTTGTGATGAAACTTCCATTACAGCATATTCAACACCTTCATCTACCATTTGTGCAAATGTTTTTTGTAGTTCTATACTTTCTGGTGTTGTTCTACTACTTTCTGAAATCATTTTTCCATTAATATATGTAGCTATTGTTCCTATTAATCCAACTTTATGTCCTGCTTTTTCTAAAATTTCTTTTATCATAAATGTTGTTGTTGTTTTTCCCTTTGTTCCTGTTACTCCGATTAATTTGAATTTTCTTGATGGATTATCATAGAAATTGCAACTACAAATTGCTAATGCTTCTCTTGTGTCTTTAGCCATTATTAATGTAACATCTTCTGGCAAATTAATCGCTTTTAAGTCACATCCTTCTTGTACCATTATAACTTTTGCCCCTGCTTTTATAGCATCATTTATGTATTGATGTCCATCTACACTAAAACCTTTTATTGCTACAAACATATCTCCATCTTTTATATTTTTTGAATTACTATCTAAATGTTTTACATCTACATCTAGACTTCCTTTCGCTTTCAATCCTTCCAATCCTACTAATATTTTTTTTAATTCCATAATTGTCTCCTTTTGCCTATTTTATAGGCTTTATATAAAGAAAATGTCAATTGCCATTTTTCCCATTATCGCATACATTATATAACTATTTTTTTGATTTGTATAGTAAATTCCAAAAAAATCACTTAATAAATTTTATTAAGTGATTTCTTTTTTTATGATTATTTAATTGTCTCATTTAACATCCATATTCTTTTAGAATAATCTTCTATATAATTATCCATTAGTGTAGATGTTAAATAGTCATTACTTTTCTCTGCTTCTTGTTTTATAAGTTCTACATCTTTGTTTAAAATTTCTAAATCTTTGCTAATATTTTTTATTATTTCTAAACTTTTTATTTTCTCATTTTTTGCTTCAGTAATTTGTGTATGTTTTACAAAATCCTCCATACTTCCAAATGGTTGAGCTCCATGCATTATAATATTTTCTGCCACTTCATCTAATTGTTTTCTTACTTCTTCATAATATTCTTCTAATTTTTCATGTGTTAAGAAAAATCCTTTTCCTGTTACATTCCAATGATAATTTTGCAATTTTACTGCAAAAATTTCCAAGTCACATAATAATTGATTTAAATTTTTAATTTTTTCTTCCATCTTGTTTCCTCTCTTTCAAATACATTATGTACAAATTAAATTATTTTATCCAAGATTTTTTATATTATGTCCGAAAATGTTGAACTTTTACATTTTTTGTGGTATAATCTGATAGAATTTTGTTGATTTTACTCTTAAATAAAAATTTTTTTAGGAGGCTTTAAAATGATTTGGTACACAATCCTTTACTTAATCATCGTTTTTGCCTATGCTATTCCCACAGTAATATGTTATTTTATAACTCGGAGAACATTTAAAGCATTCAATCTAATTTATCCTTATTTAGAGGATGAATCCCTTCGGAACGAAGAGTTTGCTTGTTTTAAAGACCAAGATAAACTTGACTATGCCTATGTCAAGAATTTGGTTATTTTAAGATTAGACTCTTCAGTTGCTGATGTTGCCAACTTCTTAGAAAAAAAGATTTCTGATAATCTCAAGTTATTAGAACTCGTTCCAATTTGGAACTATAGTATCAGAGAAAATTACGATGAGCTTTTGGACATGCGTGACGAACTCGAACCATTTATTGAAAACAAACAGAGTTTCTTTGGTATAGTACTTTAAAACTCAAATAAGGTATAATCTAACCGATTATACCTTGTTTTTTATTTTAAAACTGTTCCTTCTTTTATTTCATTTCCTCTTAAAAAGTCTTGAATACACATTTTTTTGGCATTCTCACCTTGAATCTCCAAAACCTGAATTATTCCATCTTTTGCTTTAATAAAAAGCCCTTCTTTACTATCAGATTTTATCACAGTACCATTTTCAGCATTAGTATTTTCAAGAGGTAATGTATTTACTTTCCAAAACTTTATTTTTTTACCATTTAAATAAGAATATGTTCCCATTATTGGATTTAATCCTCTAACAAGATTTTTTATTTCTTGAGCACTTTGGGAATTCCAATTTATTTTAGACATTTCTTTGTTTAACATTGGTGCCATAGAAAAATCTTCACCTTGTGGAATTCTTGTAGCTGTGCCATCTTCTATTTGCTTTAATGTTTTTACTAATAATTTTGCTCCAACTTCAGATAATTTATCCCACAATTCTCCTGTAGTCTCGTCTTCTCCAATACTTACTTCTTCTTTTAGGATCATATCACCTGTGTCCATTCCAATATCCATATACATTGTTGTAACACCTGTCACCTTTTCTCCATTAATAACTGCCCATTGAATTGGTGCAGCTCCTCTATATTTAGGAAGTAGTGAACCATGTACATTAATACAGCCCAATTTTGGAATATCTAAAATTTCTTTTGGCAAAATTTTTCCATATGCAACTACACAAATTACATCTGGTTGTAATTTTTTTATTTCTTCTATAAACTCAATATTTTTTCTTACCTTTTCTGGTTGATATATTTTTAAATTTTTAGAAACTGCAAATTCTTTTACAGGAGAGGAAACCATCTTCATTCCTCTTCCCTTTGGTCTATCTGGATTTGTTACTACTGCTAAAATTTCGTGCCCAGAATTATAAATAGCTTCTAATGATTTTTCTGCAAAATCTGGTGTACCCATAAATACTATTTTCATTTTTGTTCTTCCTTTCCTATAATCATTTTTGTTATATTTGCAAAATCTTGTAAAGATAGTTCTTCTGCTCTAACATTTTCATTCAAATTTAAAGTTTTTAATATTTGAGTGCCCTCTTCTTTACTGACAAACACTTTTGTATTTGTTAATGCATTTAAAAGTGTTTTTCTTCTTTGCATAAATGCACTTTTTATAACCATAAACATAACTTTTGAATTTTCAATTTTTACAGCTGGTGCTTTTCTTAATTTCATTTTGATTACTTCTGAAGTTACTTCTGGTTCTGGAATGAATGAACTATTTGGCACTTCCACTATTTTTTCAGATTCACAGTAATAGTACACTGTATGTGTAATTGCCCCTGTGTTTTTTCCACCAGGAATTTCTATTAATCTATCTGCAACTTCTTTTTGAATCATGACTGTAATGCTTTCTATATCAAGCTTTTCTTCCAATAATTTCATGATAATTGGAGTTGTAATATAATATGGTAAATTTGCAACTATCTTAACATTTTTTATAATTCCAGCTTTTTTGTTTTCTGATATTACTTCATTTAAATCAACTTTTAATACATCTGCATTTATGATTTCAAAATTGTTATATATTGAAAATCTATCATTCAAAATTTTTATCATTTTTGTGTCTAATTCAACACAAAGTACTTTTCCAGCTCTTTCTAAAAGATATTTTGTCAAAGTTCCTAATCCTGGTCCAATTTCAATTACCATATCTTCTTTTTTTATATCACTACTATTTACTATATTTTCAACGACTTCACTATTAATTAAAAAATTTTGTCCTAAACTTTTATTAGCTCTTATATTATATTTTTTCATAATGAATCTTGTTTCATCTAATATATTCTCCATTTTGACACCCTTTCTTGTTCACACATCAATTATACCTACTTTGGTGCCATTTTGTCAAGATTTTACATTACCTGTTTTAAGTGATTAACTTTGCATTTTCCATTCATAATGATTACTTCTATAACATCAAATTCTATCTCATAATTATATAATCTGTTAAGATGTATATACACTTTTGCAGTTTGTTTGATATGGGCTTTTTTATTTTTATCAACAGCCATAGCAGGTGTTCCATACTCAAAACCTGTTCTAGTCTTTACTTCTACAAAAACAATAGTATTATTTTTTTTACATATTATATCAATTTCTCCAACCTTAGTATAAAAATTAGTATCTATTATTTCGTAATCATCATCTTTTAAATATCCTTGAGCAATTTTTTCTCCTATCATTCCAAATTTTCTTCTATTCATATCTCCTCCTTAATTATTCTGTTTTTCTAACATATCTCTTTCCTGACAGTTCTACAATTTTATCTTCTAATTGTAATAGCATTAGCTTGTAATTAACTTCACTTATTGGCTTTTTTAGAACTCTTGCAATTTCATCCGAATCTTTTGGAGTACAATCTAGCACTTTGTATATATCTCTTAAGTTTTCTGGAACCTCTATACAAATATCTACTTTCTTTTTTATTCTTGAAACAAATTTAGTATCTGGAAAACATGTTAAAATATCTTCTATTTCTGTAACAAGATGTCCTCCTTTTTTTATTAAATTATTTGGTGTTATTCCTTTACTATTTTCAATACTGCTTGGTATACAAAATACTGGATTTTCATCTTCCATAGTATATCTAGCAGTAACACTTGTTCCACTTCGTATTCCACCTTCAATAACTAATGTTCCTTTTGCAAGACCTGCTACAATTCTATTTCTTTCTAAAAATTTTTCAGAATCAGCTTTTATATTTTCCTCATATTCGGATAATATTAATCCTCCATTCATAATAATTTCATTGGCTAATTCTTTATGTTTTGCTGGATAGATATTTCCAATTCCAGATGGTAAAACTGCTATTGTTTTTCCTGAATTTTTTAAACAAGTAATATGTGCTATACTATCTATTCCTTCTGCCAGGCCACTAATAATATTTATATTATAATTTACCAAATCCCTTACAAAAGTTTTGCACATTCTTTCACCATATTGTGTATTTTTTCTTGATCCCACAACAGCTATCCCAAATTCTTTCAATAATTCTACATTTCCAATCGCATACAATCTTGATGGAGGATTTTTTATTTTCCTTAACTGTTCGGGATATACCTCATTAAAATATTCTATTATAATTTTGTCCATTTTTTACCTTCTATTTAATAAATTTGTCTAAAGACCTATATTGTATAGCTTCTGCTAAATGCCTAACTTGAATATCTTTACTTTCTTCCAAGTCTGCAATTGTTCTTGCAACTTTTAAGATTCTTTGATATGCTCTTACACTCAATTTTAATTTTTCAAATGCATTTTTTAATAATATTTCTCCATTCTTGTCTATTGAACAAAATGTATCAATTAATTTTTCATTCAATTCAGAATTTGAATATATTCCATATTCTTTATACCTATTTAATTGGATTCTTCTCGCTCTGTTAACTTTTTCTCTAATTTGAAAAGAAGTTTCACTATTATTTTGAGATTTCAGACTTTTTATATTAGGTCTTTTAACTTCTATTTGAATATCTATTCTATCTAATAAAGGTCCACTTACTTTTCTTAAATATCTATGAATTTCCTGTTCTGTACACTTACATTCATTTTCCTCATCACCATAATTTCCACATGGGCATGGATTCATACTAGCAACAAACATAAAATTACATGGATATCTATAATTTCCACTTAATCTATTAATTATTATTTCTTTATTTTCAAGAGGTTCTCTTAATGATTCTAAAATGCTTCTACTAAATTCAGGTAATTCATCAAAAAATAAAATTCCACAATGTGCCATACTTATTTCACCTGGTCTTGGTATTTTTCCTCCACCAATTACTGTACTAATAGGCACAGTATGATGTGGCATTCTAAATGGTCTGTTCATTATCAATCCATCTCTTTTCAATTCACCAGCAATACTATGTATTTTAGTAATTTCCATTGCTTCATCAATTGTTAATTCTGGCAAAATTGTAACAAGCCTTTTAGCCATCATTGTTTTTCCTGAACCTGGACCTCCAATCATCAAACAATTATGCCCGCCTGCAGCAGCTATTTCTAATGCTCTCTTCACATTTTCCTGTCCTTTAACTTCTGAAAAGTCAATTTGATAATTTTCTTTGAATTCTACGTTTTTAGAAACATATTTGTTTATTATTTTCTTTTTATTTAAATATTCAATGACTTCATTTAAATCAGAAACAGGAATTATATCTAATTCAGAGATAATTGCCGCTTCATTTGCATTAGCTTTAGGCAAAATTATCGTTTTTATTCCAAGATCTTTAGCTTCTATACACATTGGTAATACTCCATTTATCCTATTTACTTTTCCATCTAAAGAAAGTTCACCAATAAAAATAGAATTAACAAGATTATTTTCTGCTGTAACAACATCTCCTTTGGTTATTAAAATTCCAACAGCCATTGCCAAATCAAAACTGCTTCCCTCTTTTTTTATATTTGCAGGTGCTAAGTTTATCAATATTTTTCTATTTGGAAATTCTATTTTCGAATTATTAATTGCCGATTTTATTCTTTTTTTAGCTTCTTTTACAGTCACATCAGGTAGTCCTACAATATCAAATTCTGGAATCCCATTACTTATATCTGTTTGAACTTCAATAAGATTTCCATCTAGTCCATTTAATGTTATTGCTTTTATTTTTGATAGCATTTAATGTCTCCTTTCTAAGATTATTTTAATTTTTTGTTGCTTTTTAAACCCTTTTATTATAAAATATATTTAAATTTTTAACAAAAGAATGGTGAGTTTATGAATAAGAAAAAAAATAAAAAAACAAAAAGAAAAATAACGAATATTACAAATGATATAAATGTTCCTAATACAATTAAACCTTCCAAACTAATTATTGTAATCAGCATTATAATTGTTATAATGGTTTTACTAATTTTTAGAGTTGGTTATCTCCAATTTGTTGATGGAAGCAGATTACAAAATCTTGCAACAAGCCAACAGACTTTAACAGAAACAATTTCCGCTAAACGTGGTACAATTTATGATGTAAAAGGAAAAACTCTTGCAATTAGCTATGATACAGATAAAGTTTATATTACTCCAAAAGATATTAAAGATGAAAATAAATCTTATATTGCACAATATTTGACTAGTACTCTAGAATTAGATTATAATGAACTTTTAGAAAAATTAAACACTTCAACCTCTAGATTTCTTGTAGCTTCAGATGTAAATCAAGAAAAAGTTGATGCAATAAATGCTTGGATAAGCACTTGTAACAAAGATTTAAAAATAAAAACTGGAATAACTTTTGAAGAAACCACTTCTCGTTCATATCCAAACAAAACATTAGCATCTACAGTTATAGGTTTTGTTGGTGCAGACAATCAAGGCTCTATGGGAATTGAACGCTCTTGGAATTCATTCCTTAGCGGTACTTCTGGAAAATCTGTTAGTTTAAAAGATGCCAGCCAATCTGAAATAGCTAATTCTAATAAATCTTATATTGCTGCAGAAAATGGATATGATATTACTTTAACAATAGATTCCAATATTCAAAGTATTGTTGAAAAATACCTTGCTGAAGCTGTAGAAGAATATAAATGTGATAGTGGTATAACAATTGCAATGAATCCTACTAATGGAAAAATATTAGCTATGGCTGATTATCCAAGTTTCGATTGCAATGATAAAAATACTCCTAATTCTCGTTTAACTCAAATATGGGACAGCCTATCAAGTGAAGATAAAAACAAAGAATTATATAAAATGTGGACACCAAAGGCTATTACAGATACTTATGAACCTGGTTCTGTATTTAAAATAATTACTTCTTCTATCGCTTTAGAGGAAAAATTTGCTGATACAAGTTCTGTAGTATATAATTGTACTGGTTCTATTACTGTTCCAGGTGAATCAAGACCTATAAAATGTTTTAAATATCCAAATTCGCACGGAGCACAAAGTTTAACAAATGCACTAGAAAATTCTTGTAACCCTGTTTTTGTTGAATTAGGCATAAAAATTGGAAAAAATCTTACATATAAATATTATGATGCATATGGATTTTTTGGAAAAACAGGAATTTCTCTTTCTGGAGAACCTACATCTGGAATTTTTTATGATATTAATAAAATAAATGACCATGAACTTGGTACTATGTCTTTTGGACAACGTTTTACTATTACTCCTTTGCAAATGATAACAGCTGCTTCAGCTATTGCTAATGATGGTTTTTTACTTCAACCACAAATTGTAGATAAAATTACTAATACTGATACTGGAGAAGTTACAACCTTTGCACCTCAAGAAGTACGCCAAATTATTTCTAAAGACACTGCAGACAAAGTTGCTAGCATGATGGAATCAGTTGTCGAACACGGTACAGGATATAAAGTAAAATACAACAAAGATGATGCAGAATTTACTGCAAAAATGTCCGGATATTCTATTGGTGGAAAAACAGGAACTTCAGAACCTATAAATAATTCAAAAGATGGATATACTGCTTCATTTTTAGCAATATCTCCTGTTGAAAATACTCAAATTGTTTTACTTGTAATTTTAAAATCTCCTGGAGAAGGCGTTAACCACAACGGTGGTCAAATTGCAGCACCAACTGCAGGTAAGATGCTTTCTGAAATTTTACCATATATGGGAATTAATAATGGAAACAAAGACACTGGAAATAATACAAATATTTCTGAAAATGAGTTATACTAAAAAAGATGCACATATTAGTGCATCTCTTTTTTATATTCTTCTAATGCCCTAGCTACTTGATCTGGACATGAAGTTCCTTTTATTCCACATGGTATACCTTTTAGCATTTCTATTACTTCATCAATGTTTCTACCTTCTACTAATTTTGATACACCTACTGTGTTACCTGGACATCCACCAATAATTTTTAATTTTTTTATTATGTTATTTTCTATTTCGAATATCATTTGCATTGAGCAAACACCTTTTGGCATATATCTATATTCCATGTAAATCACTCCTTATATAATTTTTCTACATAATTATACATGGTTCACCACAAAAAATCAATACACTTTTACTTCATTTTTATGTTCTTCTCATTTTTATTCCAACTAATAGAACATCATTGCTTTCTTTTTCAAAATACTTGTATAATTTTTCTAATTCAGTGTTTTTTTCTCTATGATCTTCTATATAATCTCTTATTTCAATAAAACTCACTTCTGTGCCTGTTTCTAGTATATGAGTTCTATTATTTTCTATTGTTAAAAATATACTTTCTTGATATCTACTCTTTTTTAATTCTGATATTGCAACTTTATTTATTATAACATCCATGTTGTCTAATTCTTTTGCTTTCATTAGTTCTTCTTCATAAATTGTGCACCAATAGCAAAATATTGATTCTTTTATTCTACTATTTTTTATTATTTTCAAATAAATTTCTATCTCCTCATCTGTTTCTAACATTGCTTTGACTTTAATCAATTCAAATTCATATTCTGAAATATTACTTAATTTTAAATTTTTATCATATTTTATTTCTTTAATGTTTAAATGTAAAACATTATTTAATACTTGCTTAATAATGTGATTTTCATCACATTCCATTAATGCTTTTATTTTTGCAACTTTATTCTCTATAATTATTCCTCCTTTTTGCACTGACATTTATAATAGAAAAAATTCTATTCTTATTTACTGAAATTTTAAGTTATAACTTTTTTGAACAAATGTAACTGATTAAAATTTTTCAAGAAAAATTAATGTTACTGAAATTATATAATTTACCCAAAGTATACTTTTTTTTTATCTTTTTGTCAATAGTTTTTCATTATTTTAGCGAACTTTTCTTCGACATTTTTCGACACCCTCTTATGTTTTTGTAAAAAAAGAACAAGCTTATTGGCTTGTTCTCATGTTATTTTTTTAATTCTTCTGCAAACATTTTATTAAGCATTTGTGGATTAGCTTTTCCTTTAGTTTCTTTCATGGCTTGTCCAACTAAAAATCCTAATGCTCTATCTTTACCAGCTTTATAGTCCACAACTGACTGTGGATTTGCTTCAATAATTTTTAGTACAACTTCTTTTATTGCACCTTCATCAGAAATTTGAATCCATCCTTTTTCCTTGATAATATCTTCTGGATCTCTTGGATTTTCAAATAATTCTACTAATACTTTTTTGCCAATACTTGAACTAATCGTTCCATTATCTATTAATTCAACTAATTTTGCTAATTGTTTTGCATCAAAAGGTATTTGAATCGGATCCATTTCAGTTTCATTTAAAATTCTAGAAATATCTGATATTATCCAGTTATTTACTGCTTTATAATTTCCACAAATTTCAGAAGCTTTTTCAAACAAATCTGATAAATATTTAGAAGCTGTTATTATTCCAGCATCTTTTTCAGATAATTTATAATCTCTTAAATATCTCTCTTTTCTGCTTTCTGGCATTTCTGGTAATGTTTTTCTAATATTTTCAATATATTCTTCTGATAGTTTTATTGCAACTAAGTCTGGTTCTGGGAAATATCTATAATCTTGGGCATCTTCCTTATCTCTCATTGAAAATGTCTTTCCAGATACTTCATCCCATCTTAATGTTTCTTGATCAACTTTTCCACCATTGTCTATAACTTCAACTTGTCTATTTATCTCATATTCAAGTGCTCTTGTTATACTTCTAAATGAGTTCATATTTTTCATTTCTGTACGTGTTCCAAGTTTTTCTGAACCCACTGGACGAATTGATGTATTAATATCAGCTCTAAAAGATCCTTCTTCCATCTTACAGTCAGATACTTCTACATATTCAAGTATTGATTTTAGTTTTCTTAAATATGCATCAACTTCTTCGATAGAACGAAAATCAGGTTCTGATACAATTTCAATTAGTGGTACACCAGCTCTGTTTAAGTCTATTAATGCTCCTCCACCTAAATCATCATGATTTAATTTTCCTGCATCATCTTCTATGTGAATACGTGTTATTCCTATTTTCTTTTTTCCTTGACTTGTTTCTATTTCAATATATCCATGCTCACACAATGGTTTATCAAATTGTGAAATCTGATACGCTCTTGGTGTATCTGGGTAAAAATAGTTTTTTCTATCATTTTTACTATCTCTTGATATTGTACAATTGGTTGCAAGTCCAGCTCTTACAGCATATTCTACTACTTTTTCATTTAATTTTGGTAATGTTCCTGGCATTGCCATACAAATTGGACATACTTGTGTATTTGGTTCTGCACCAAACTTTGTAGGACAGCTACAAAATATTTTTGTTTTTGTTGCTAATTCCGCATGGACTTCTAGTCCCATTACTACTTCATAATCTTGTCTTGGCATTAATTAACACCTCCCTTAAATGTTGGTTTATATTTTTCTCTAAATTTTGTTTCTTGTTCATAAGCATATGCTGCATTTATAATTGTTTCTTCGCAGAACTTATTACCAATTAATTGCATACCAATTGGAAGTCCTTGACTATCAACTCCACAAGGTATTGACATTCCTGGCAAACCTGCAATATTTACAGAAACTGTACAAATATCAGCTAAATACATTTCCATTGGGTTTGTTGATCTTTCACCAAGTTTAAATGCTGTTGTTGGAGATACTGGTGTTACTATAATATCATATTTTTCAAATGCTTTATTAAATTCGTTCATTACAAGAGTACGAACTTGTTGAGCTTTTTTATAATATGCATCATAATATCCTGATGATAATACATAAGTTCCAAGAATAATTCTTCTTTTTACTTCTGCACCAAATCCTTCACTTCTAGATTTTTTGTAAATTTCTTTTAATGTCTTAGCTTCTGGTGATCTATAAGTATATCTTATTCCATCATATCTTCCTAAATTTGAACTTGCTTCTGCACATGCAATTATATAATATATTGCTAATGCATATTGTGCAATATCTAATGAAAATTCTTCTACTTCTGCTCCCATTTCTTTATATTTTGCAATTGCATTTTCTAATGATGCTTTAACTTCTGGATTTATTCCTTCTCCATAAAATTCTTTTGGAACTCCTATTTTTAATCCTTTAACATCTTTTTGTAATGCTTTAGTATAATCTTTTTGACCTACATCTACTGATGTTGTATCCATTTCGTCATGACCTGCTATAACATTTAATAAAGTTGCACAGTCTTGTACATCTTTTGTAAATACACCAACTTGGTCAAGTGATGATGCAAATGCAACAACACCATATCTTGAAACTAATCCATATGTTGGTTTTAATCCTACAACACCACAAAATGATGCTGGTTGACGAATACTTCCACCTGTATCTGTTCCTAAAGCCCATGGTACCATATTAGCTGCAACTGCTGCTGCAGAACCTCCTGAAGAACCACCTGGTACTCTTGATAAATCCCATGGATTTCTTGTTTTCTTAAAATATGAATATTCTGTTGAACCTCCCATTGCAAACTCATCCATATTTAATTTTCCTAAATCTATCATTTCTTCTGCATTAATTTTATTCATTACTGTTGCATCATATGGTGAAATAAAGTTTTCTAACATTTTTGATGCACAAGTTGTTTTTATACCTTTAGTACAAATAATATCTTTAATACCAATTGGAATTCCAGCTAATTTTCCTACTTTTTCTCCATTATCAATTTTAGCTTGAATTTCTTCTGCTTGCTTCATGCCTTCTGTTGTAAGTTCAGTTATAAATGCTTGTACTTCTGGTTCTTTTTCTTTTATTCTATCTACATAAGCTTTTGTTATTTCTGTTACTGTTAATTCTTTGTTCTTCAATTTTTCTTGTAACTCATGTACTGTTAATTCTGTTATATCCATTTTTCTCCTCCTTGCAAATTTGGGGTCGGTCCTTTTTTTCGCATACTAATTGAAACCGAGTATCTTTATTAGTTTAAAACCTTTGGAATTTTGAACATGTGTCTATCTTGTGTTGGAGCATTTTGTAATAAAATATCTACATCTTCAAATTTCTTTACCTCATCTTTTCTAAATACATTTTTGGCTTCATTCGCTCCTATTGTAACATCTAATCCATCTACAGGTGCATTATTTACAATATTTGCGAAATTTAATATATCTTGTAAATGCAACATATATTCTTCTATCTCACTATCTTCTAATGTTAATTGTGCTAAATTGGCTATGTGTAAAATTTTTTCTTTACTAACTTTCATAATTGCCTCCTATCTCTTCTTTTTATTGATGTGCCTATTATACCTCTTTTTTCCTAAAAATACAAGTATTAATAGTGAAAAATAGGTTCTCTGTAAACATAACAGAAAACCTATTCTAATCTATCCATTTATTATTGGCTTAATTTCTTTTTCTATATTTTCTTTCATAATTTCGCAACTATAATTGAATTTAGCCTGATCTTCATCATTTAGCTTTAATTCTAGAATTTCCTTTACCCCATCTTTATTGATTATTGCAGGAACTCCTATATACATTCCCTCTTGTCCATATTCATTATTTTGATATGTTGATACTGTTAAAATTGAATTTTCATCATTTAGTACTGCATGTACTAATCTATTTAATGCCATACCAATTCCATAATATGTGGCCTTTTTCTTTTCTATTATTTTATAAGCTGCTTGCCAAACCCCATCATGTATTTTCTTTAAATCTTCCATTGGGTGATTATTATCTTTCATAATATCTATCATTTTTTTACATCCAACATAACAATGATCCCATGGAACTAATGAAGAATCTCCATGTTCTCCTAATATATATGCATGTACGTTTTTACTTGATACTTGAAGATATTCTGCAATTAAATATCTTAATCTTGCAGTATCTAATACTGTTCCTGAACCAATTACTTTAGATTTAGGCATTCCAGAAACTTCTGCAACAACATATGACATTAAATCAACAGGGTTACTTGCAACAATAAATACTCCACTAAATCCATTTGCCATTACATTTTGTGTTATTTCTTTCATTATTTTTGCGTTTACAACTGCTAATTCTAATCTTGTTTGTCCTGGCTTTTGTGCTAGTCCTGCTGTAATTACTACAATATTAGCATCTTTACATTCACTGTAATCTCCTGCTTTTATCTTCATTTTATGTGGTGCATATGGTAAACCATCAGATAAATCCATTTCTTCTCCAATAGTTTTATCTTTGTTAACATCTATTAGAACTAATTCTTCTACTCCTCCTTGATTTAACAATGAGTAAGCCATACTCATTCCTACAAATCCTGCTCCTACTAAAACTACTTTTCTTTTTGATTTCATAATAAATTCCTCCCTTAATAAATATGTATATTATTCAATCACTAATTTGGCATCTGTTGGACAAATATTTACAAATGTATTTCCATCATTTATTTCTATTTCTTTGCCATTCAAATCTTTATATACAGTTTGTTCATCTCTTGCTGTTTTAATACATTTTATTTGAATTGCTTTCCCATCTGTAATATAATATCCATCAAATGTTCCTATATTTTTAAGCCCCTGTCTTCCTTTATTTTCACTATCTACTAATGTGTAATTATCACACATAGTTATAATTATATTTTTGGTGGTTACAGGTTCTCCTGTTTCATAATCTGATTGTAATTTATTTCTTGCATATCTTGTATAAGTTTTTGTTTCTGCATTATATTCATATTTTACTGTTTGAAGTGTTGAATGTGGTATTGTCACACTTGTAGCTTCTATACTTTCTTCTTTGTATTTTTCTGACAAATCAAATTCTGTTGCAACATAATTCAATACACTTTTTTTAGTTGATTCTGTTGTATAACCTTTTCTTTCGGCAATTTTCAAAATACTTTCTGTGGTTGTAAATAAATTATGTGGTGCTGATTTATCTTTTACTCTCCAGAAGTCTTTTGAACTTTCTTGAATACCATTAATATTATTTACTCCTAATGTCGAAATATCACTTTGTGCTTGTGGACTCCATCCATGATGCACATATATTGCATCATTTTCTAGTGCATAATCTAAGAAATAGTGTCTTGAACTTCTAATTGGTCCAATTTTATCTAAGTCTTGTCCTTTAAAAAGTGCCATTAACCTAGTTTCTCCACCTTCTACAATTATTTCATATACCATATATGCTTTGTTTAAATTTGCTTGTGGCCATGCTCCTGAATGGTTGTCTATCATTACAGCAATTGGTCTATCTGTTCCACTAAATATTTGTACCTTTTTCTCTTGAACTACTAATGGTCCTTTATTTTCTTTTTCACCAGTATTTTCTACTTGTTCTACACTTGCTGGTTCTTCTTTTTTGACCATAATCTTATAAATAACAAGGCCTCCAGCAATTATTACAAGAATAGCTAATACTAATAATAAAATAAAAGTTTTTTTATCCTTCATTCATTTCTTCCCTTCTTATTCCTAATTTATTTAGGACATTTTCTTCCTTAGGTCTCATTTTTACTTTATCTTCTTCTTTTATATGATCATATCCCATTAAATGATAAAAACCATGCACAATCATATATGCAAATTCTCGTTCAAAACTATGTCCATACTCTTTTGCCTGTTCTTCTACTTTTTCAATAGAAATTACTATATCTCCCAAAACATCTTCATGTTCAAAGTTTTGTGTTCTTATCTTCTCATCTAATTCTTCTTTTTCGAACATAGGAAATGATAAAACATCAGTTGCTCTATCTACATTCCTATATTCTTTATTTATTTCATGTATGTGTTCTGGAGTAGTTAACGTTATACTTATATATAATTTTGAATTTTCTAATTTTTCTTCTTTAAAGCATTGTTCTACTACTCTTTTTACTATATCTTCATATTTTTTATTTTCTTCTAAATCTAAATATTCTAATTGATACATTTTTACCACCTATGCACTTACTATTTCTTCCATTCTTGAACTAATTTTTTCTTTTTTAAATTTTCCGTCTTTGGTTTTGAAATCTCTAATTTCTTTCATTACACCATAATCTACAAGTCTTCTCTTATAATATTTTATTAGTCTGCTGTAATCTGTTTTAGCATTTTGGATTTTACTTATATCTTCTTTTATAAATAAGATTTCTTTTTGCTTAACATATTCAATAAAATCGATTTCTTTTAACTTTTCAATATCTTTATATTTGTCAAAAAATCTTTTGAATTGTTCTCTATCGTTTGGTCTATCCCAATATACTTTTGTTGATAATAATCTTACATTAAAATCCTCTATTAAGTTTAATAGCATTGTATATGCTTTTTCTCTTTTGGCAGCAATTTTAGTGTCTTGTACTAAACATCTTGCATCTTTCAATAGTTTCATATAACATTGTTCCGCAACAACTAAAGGTAAGCTATGTGTAAATAAATTTCTGCTAATTCCTAACAATATCATATTTTTTTCTATATTATCTCTTGCATCTAATTTTCCTATAGAAAATTTTTCATATTTTTCATAGTCTTTAATTACTTTTTCTAATTTTGGATCTTTTATTTTTGCTGGTAATATGTTCTTTATATAATCTTCTAATGTGTCAAAAATTTTAACATATATCCAGTCTTTTGAAGAATCATATACATTTGTACTATCAGCTAATTTTATAGAATAATTCTTTAATATGCCTTTATATAATGTATCTTGTTTTGAAATATAAAATGCTTGATATTTTTCGATTAGTTTTTGCTTTCCTGAATTCATTACTGTTTCTTTGTCTAGTTCAAGTAAATATTTTTGCTTTCTATATTTATATTCATTATATTCACTTTGCTTAAGTTGAACTATTCCGTAATATTGCGACAATGCCATGCTTTCTAATTTTGTTGCAGTATCATTTTTCACTTTTTTATATATTGTATCTAAAACATATTTATCTAGTACTTCTAAATATGAAGTATATGCTTCTTCATATTTTTTCTCAACTATGTCTTTTCTACTAGCATCTGTTTCTTCCTCTGCAGTTTCATAAGCTTTTAACATTGCATTTCTTTTCATGCTTATTCTCATTCCATTAATACCTATTTGTGTTGGTATTAATAACTTTGTCAATGTATTTGTTAATTTATTAATAAATGTTTTATCTGTTCCTACAACTCTTAAACTTCTCTCTTCCATCCTACTTCTCCCTTTCCAAGTTATTGGTAGGCAGGTTATTAATATCTTCTGTTAATTAAATTTTAATTGATTTTTTCCTGCATTCCTATATTTTCAATTACTTCATATGTTACACTTATTTCAACAAAATTTTCTGCTTCTGTTACTTCTGCATTTTTTCCGAAGTATATTATTTTTGTTTTCTATTTCATTTTCAATTTTTTCTTCTAGTTGTTTAGTTCCTCTAGCCGTTATCTCCTCAATTGTGTACTCATTTGAATTTTTTACCAATTCCTCATTAGTAATTTTTATTACGGAAATTGGTAAATACAAGTTTGAAAATATCCTAAACTTTTTTTCCTCTTCTATTGTATCATAAATTTTAAAATTTGAAAGAGTTTTGTAAAAATTTATTTGAAATTTATTAAATTTTATTTCATATTTCGTTTCTTTCTTTCCTGTTTTGACATTTTGTTCTTCTTTTATAGGAAACTTTTCTGTTTTACTATGCTTAACTATTGCTTTTACTTCTCCTAAACTGTGTACATTCCTTATACCCGTATACTTTCCTTCCATAACTCCTTGAATTAAAATTTGCCCTTCTTCTACATCATCTCCTACTTTTACTTGTGCTGTTCCATTCTGAGCTATTATTTGCGTAATGGTTCCTGCTTTTTTAGCAATTATATTTGTATATTCTTTTTCATCTACTAATTCTGGGGCTTCTTTTGCTTTAACAACCTTTACAATTGCATTTGTCCCTTTTAGGCTAATTCCAATCCAAGATATATCATTTCTTTTAATACGTATTTTATTTACTATCTCTTCTACATTTATATTATCTTTTTTCATTCCTGTTTCTAATCCAGCATTTTTAACATCTTCTGCAATATTTTCTAATTTTAATCCATCTTCTACTACTATATCAATATTCCAAACATAACAAGAACTTATGTATAAAACCACTATAATTACAATTAGTGAAAATAGAAATGCTTTTCTTTTTCTATATTTATTAATAATAAATGGTAAGCCCCTTTTTCTTTCAATTTTTATTTTACATTTAAGTTTTTTTGCAATTGCAACTGCATTATAAAAATCCTTTATTCCTATATTAAAATGTAATCTAACACCCTTTTCTCTTTTTAAATTCCATATTAATATTTTATTAGTTGTACATAAATTAATAAATCTTTCAATATAATATCCTTCAATCGATATACGAACATATCCTAATAAATATTTTATTAAAATTTTAATAAGCATGTTTTTTCTCTCTTTCTCTTGAAATTAATCTTCTGTTCTTTCTAATTCTATGTTTTCGATTTTTCCTGTAATTTTTATATCATCATTTGTCATTTTTTCTAAGTTAAGATTAAATCCGTTTATATTTAAAAGTCCAATATGTGTGCTTATACTAGCAAAGTATTCTTCATATTCTAATATTCCTTTATAATTTTCAAGAATCAGCTCATTAAAACCAATAATTGTTATTTTAGGCATATTAGTACATACCTCTGTTGGCATTTCTAAAATTTTATCAATTTTCATTTTCATTATATAATATCTCCTATTTAAATTCTTCTAATGTCTTAAATTCATACCCTTCTTTTTGAGCTTCTTTTATTATACTGTCTAAAACTTCTGAGTTTGTTTTTGAATTTGGATGTAACAACATTATTTCACCACAATGAAAATTATTTATAATTATTTTTTTGCTTTCTTCAATTGATGGTTGCTTTTTTTCATCCCAATCAAAATATGCAAAACTCCACATTACAGTTTTATATCCAAGTTCCTGTGTCTTTTTTAAAGTTCTTTCATTAAATTCTCCCTTAGGTGGACGCATATATTTCATGTCATAATTAAACTTTTCAAAAATTGCTCTATGTAATTTCATTAATTCATTTTCTATTTCTTCATTTGTTTTACTTGGTAGACTTGGATGTGAACATGTATGATTTCCTATGATATGTCCATCATTTATCATCCTTTCTACTAATTCTGATGCAGTATTCAAATAATGTGAAGTAATAAAAAATGTTGCTTTAACATTATTTTCTTTTAGTGTATTCAATATTTTTTCTGTATAACCAGCTTCATATCCTTCGTCAAATGTCAAATATATAAATTTTTCTGTATCTTTTCCTAAACATATTCCACCATTTTCTTCTAGCATCTTCCTATTTGCTTGCCCAACATCTGGTTGCAAGTTATTATTTGCTCTTTTTATCCCCCAGCCTATCGTTTTAGAATCTCTTGCACCAGTATATATTGTTTCTTGTTGTTTCATTGTTAATAACCCTATTAAAAAAATAGCCATTATCATAATAAATATTATTATTTTATTTTTTTTCATAGCATCCCTCTCTTTTCTTTTACATTTTATGATTAGCAAATTCTCATTATTACTAAAGTATCATTTTTATGATGCGTAATTCCAAAAAATGGTTATTATTTTCATTTGTGTTTATTATATAAATTCAGTAGTTTCAATGCTTTACGTTTTATAAGCTTATATTTAAAAAGAGTATTGACAAGTTTTAAAATTTGATTTATATTGTTTTTATATTTTCAAAAAAATGTAATTTTTTAATTGATTGGAGGATTATATGTTGAATTTTGTAATTTGTGATGATGACCCTAATATGCTTAATAAATTGTCTATACTTTTTGAAAAAGCATTTATAAGAAATGACTTTAATGGAAAAATTGTGCTAAAAACTTCTAATTATAAAGATGTCATTTCTTTTATGAATTCAAATACTGTTAATGTTCTTGTTTTAGATATTGAATTTAAAAATTCTAATTTAAATGGATTAGATATTGCACGCGAAGTCAGAAAAATTGATAAAAATTGTTACTTAATATTTATTACTAGTCATTTTGAATATATTATAGAAGCTTTTGACTATAAGACATTTGCATACCTATTTAAAAATTCTTTAAATGTAGATTCTCTTTCTGAAACACTTGCAAGATTATTTGAAGATATTTCTGGTACTACAAAAAAATTTCTAAAAATTGATACCAAAGGAACTTTTATTGAATTGGATGAAATTCAATTTATTGAAAAAAGTGGAATGAAGTTAATATATCATACACCAAGGGGTAATTTTAATACTTATAGCTCTTTTTCTAAAGTTGAAAATTTGCTTCCTAAAAATTTTGTACGTTGCCACAAATCTTTTATTGCTAATATTAATAATATCGTAAACATTTCGCTCTCTGATAATTCTATAACTTTTAAGAACAATGATATTTGCTATATTGGCCCTAAATTTAAAAACTATTTTATGGAGGTAATTCATCATGACACAATTTGTAAATAATTTTTTAATTAATTTTAATATAACAAACATTCTTTATATACTAGCTTCTTTTATAGAAATTTATCTGTTTTTAAAACTTCTTCTTATTATTTTTGACGTAAAATCTACAGTTAAGCAAAAATTAATATTCATAGTAGTTGTTGTACCGATGAGTAAAATATTGTCTTATTTTATTCCATCTCCATTTAATGTAATACTTAATTATACTTTTATAGCTTTTTTAATTACAGCTATATTTAAATTAAGTATTTTGAAGAGTTTTACTTCACTAATAATAAGTTTATTTATTTTTGGTGTATTAAATGTTCTTTTACAGAATCCATACTTAACACTTTTAGACATTTCTCCAGAAGAATTTTTAAATATACCAGTATACAGACTGCCTTATTTAATTATTCTATATTTAGCACTAACTTTAATAATTATTTTTCTAACCAAATTTAGAAAAATAAAATTTAGCTTAGATTTATTAGATACTCTAGATAAAAAGACTGTAATTGTTTTATGTTTGAACTTAATTTTAGGCTTTTTAACTTTATGCATTCAATTGATAATAACTGCATATTATTTAGAAATTGTTCCTATAATTATAACAATTTTAAGTTTCTTGTTATTAGTGTCTTTTCTACTATTAAGTATTTACAGTTTTACAAGAATGATAAAATTATCTATTACAACAAAAGACTTACAATGTGCAGAAGAATATAATAAATCTCTTGAGATCCTATACGATAAAGTAAAAGGTTATAAACATGACTTTGACAATATAATTTCAACATTAGATGGCTTTATTGAAAATGAAGATATGCCTGGTTTAAAAAAATATTTTAATGATGTTAAAAAAGATTGTAAAATAACAAATAATATAGCCTTAATTAACCCACGAATTATTAATAATGCTGGTATATACAGTTTATTAAATAATAAATATTTTAAAGCTATTAATTTAGGAATAACTTTTGAATTTGAATTTTTCTTAAATGTAGATAAACTAGAAGTTAATATGTATAAATTTTCTAGAGCTCTTGGAATTTTATTAGATAATGCAATTGAAGAAGCTGAAAAATGCCCCCAAAAAATAGTAAAAGCTTCATTTATAAGAGAAAATAGAAATAGTCGTTCTGTTATAACTATAAAAAATACCTATTTAAACAAAGATGTTGACATTGAAAAAATATTCAAAAAAGGTGAATCTGGAAAAGAAAATCATTTTGGAATAGGATTATGGGAAATTCAAAATTATGTTAAAAAAAGTAAAAATTTAGATTTATATACAAGTAAAACCCCTGATTTCTTCATTCAAGAATTATCTATTTATGACTTAAAATAATATATATCAAAAAAGAAAACTTCTATATAGAAGCTTTCTTTTTTGAATTGATTTTAATGTTTAAGAACTTTTTTTTTAGAAATTAATCTTTTTTTATTAAAGAAGCTGGCATTTTTGGTTGATGTCCCCACCACAATATCATGCATGCTGTGTTTGTTGATTTTGCGTATTTTTCTGCCATTTTTGCTAGTAATCTCATCATAATTAATTCCCCCTTCTTTTGTTAAATTTATATAACACAGGAGTAGTTGCAAAGACTCCTATATTATCCAACTAAATATTTGCATATACTTCATGTCCATATTTATTATCTGTAATTTTATATGCAATTCTTGTTATTGTTAATGTTTGAATTAAATCACCAAATATTATTATTCCTGCAATTGTTGTATTACCTATTATTATTGCTATTATAAATTCTACAGTTAATATAAGATAAGAAAGAATTTGTTTTTGTGTCCTTTCTTTTTTTCTAAGTATTGGAACATTTTCTGTATCTGCTGGAGCATACAGCTTTAACATCACCATACAAAATATCCATATACATATCATGGCAACATATTTTATACTTCCTGTTAAAATAATGTACTTTCCTAACAATGCTGAACCACTATATAAAATTAATGTATAAATTATACAACCTATATGTGTTTTCATATGGACTCCTCCTGAAAAACATCTATATGGTGCTATAATCAATACCGATATTAAAGTAAGCTTAAAGATTCCTAAGAAATATGCTATCAATAAAATAATTATTCCTTTTGGAAGTTCTCCTATTATATTTTGTAGTCCATACATTATTATTTCTGCTCGTTCATCGTCTATATCTGGCATTTCTTTTCTTATTTGATTGGTTAAATATGTACAGATTCTGTCTATCACATCTCTCACCTCACCTTTATCTTAGGTACAATTAAAATTTACCACTTTTATTTTAATTTTTTTTATTTTATTTATAAAAAGTTAAATTTTATAAGGAGGCATAACAAGATGCTGAATAAGAAATCTGTTGATGACATCAACGTAAAAGGCCAGAAAGTCCTCGTAAGATGTGACTTCAATGTACCTCTGCAGGACGGCAAGATTACAGATGAGAACCGTCTGGTAGCAGCTCTTCCTACAATCAAGAAGCTTGTTGCAGATGGTGGAAAGATTATCCTTTGCTCTCACCTTGGAAAACCGAAAGGAG
>USMB01000014.1 GCA_900555615.1 uncultured Clostridium sp.
CGTGATGTAAAGGGGCGATTCACTAAAGGTGGAATGAGGGCAAATCTCATATGGGTAATATACCGCTTGTAGTTGTTTTAGCTCTTGGAAGCGAAACAACGTAGATTTCTTAGCCGTGTGAATGGAATGAACTACGGATAAGATATACTGTGTAAATAAATTATGCGAAACGAAGTGTAGCTTTTAGGAATAAGGACAAAAAGTCTATGAATATGAATTAGAGGAAGGTAGGTGAATATTCTGGAAAAGGCAAAGGATAATAAAGATAAAAGGAAAAAAGATAAATTACCATTTGCAGTATTTATTTGTCCAAAAGCAAATGTTGCTGAAATAGAAGATTATAAACAGATATTCACCGATATTATCTCTGATAGAATAAAACAAAAATACAAATAAAAAAATAGAACAAAATTTCGTAAAAGTATTGAAAAAGTTTTAGAAATATGATATAAATAGAAGAAATAAAAGAGATTTTAAGTTGTTCGGAAATTCCGAACAACTTGAGAAAGAGAGGTATAAAATGGACGAAAATAAAATGCATTTAATTAACAAAATTTTTAATAACGAAACAATAAGAACGGTTTGGAACAAGGAAGAAGAAAAATACTATATTAGCATTGTTGATATAGTAGGTGTTTTAGCTGAAAGTAAAAATCCAACAGTATATTGGAGAGTCTTAAAAAAGAGGCTAAAAGAAGAGGGAAATGAAACCGTTACAAATTGTAACGGTTTGAAATTAAAAGCTAAAGATGGAAAATATCGTATAACTGATGTATGTGATATTGAAGGTATGTTTCGTATAATTGAGTCAATACCATCAAAAAATGCAGAACCAATAAAACAATGGTTAGCACATTTAGGAAAAGAAAAAATTGATGAAACTTTTGATCCATCAATAGCATTACAAAGAGCAATTGATTTATATCGAGCAAAAGGATATGACGAAGAATGGATTGCAAAAAGAATGAAATCAATTCAAGAACGAAAAAAATTAACTGATGTATGGAAAGAAAATGGAATTGAAAAAAATATTGAATATGCAATATTAACAAATGAAATATATAGAGAATGGTCTGGAATGACAGCAAAAGAATATAAACAATATAAAGGATTGAGGAAAGAAAATTTAAGAGATAATATGGATAATATAGAACTTATATTAACAGATTTATCAGAAGAAGCAACAAAAAGACTTGCAGCTAAACAGAAGCCAAATGGATTAAAGGAAAATATCAAAGTTGCTAAAATGGGTGGACATGCTGCAAAAGTTGCAAGAGATGATATTGAAAAAAATCTTGGAGAATCAGTTGTAACAAAAACAAATAAATTGAATTATAAATATATTGAGGAAGAAGAAAAACAAGTGGAATTAAAAGAAAATGATAAAAAGAAACTAAAATGATAAATAAAGGATTCAGTTGGTTAATATCGCTATTTAACTGGTAACAAATTGTTACCAGTTAAAAGAAAATGAACTGTCAAGAATTTCTTGTGAATTCAATTGGATAGAGATACTAACCAGTTGGTAACAATTTGTTACCAACTGAAAAAAGTTCTAAAATTTCAGTAGAAATCTTGAAATTTTAGAACTTTTTATATATAATAGCAACAATAAAATATCACATAAAATAAAATGTTATTGATACATCATAAAAACGGAGGTATGTTATGAAAAAATCTAACGAAGAAAAACGAGTAGTAATATATTGTAGAGAAAGTAGAGATGACTATGGCGAAAACTATGAGAGAATAGAAACACAAAGAGATTTACTTGTAAAATATTGCAAAAGTCATGGATACACAAATATAGTAGATATCATAATGGATGATGATAAAAGTGGAACAGACTTTAGTAGATTTGATGATATAAGAGAAAGAACCAAAAATAAAGAAATAGATGTAATAGTTTTTAAAAACTCTGCAAGGCTTGGAAGAAATCAAAAAGAGGCGTTAGATTTTGTAGAATACCTAGAAGAGAAAGGTGTAGAAATAATATTTGAAGATGAGCAATACAATGAGGAAATGTTTGGATTATATGCGTGGTTTAATGAAAGAAGAGCAAGAGATGATAGCAAAAATATAAGAAGAAATTTAAGGCATAAAATTGAAGAAGGAGATTTACTTGTTAAAGCAATATATGGATATAACAAAGATGGAAAGAATTTAGTAATTAACGAAGAAACAGCCCCAGTGGTACAAGAAATATTTGAACTATATTCTAAAAGTTGGGGGTATCAAAAGATTGCTACTCATTTAAATAAAAAAGGAATACCAACTCCATCACAATCAAGAGGATTTGCAAATGCAAAACAAACAGCTAATTGGAAAGCACAACATATTGTAAGAATATTAGATGATAGAAGATATATTGGAGATTATGTTGGAGGACATACAGAAAAATTAAGTTTTAAATCAAAGAAAACAAGAGTAAAAGACCAAGCAGAATGGACTATAATAGAAAATCATCACGAGCCAATTATTGATAAAGAGTTATTTGAAAAAGTACAAAAAATCAGAAAGAAAAGAAAAAAAGAAAGTGATAAATATAATAATGGATTTAAGTTTGTAGATGTAGAAAACAATTTATATTCAGGACTTTTATATTGTGGAAGATGTGGAACTCCAATGTATAAAAGAAAAGGAACAAGTGGTACAAGAAAAAGACCAGATAGCTATCTTTGTAAAAAATATAGTAATGAAGGTGCTATAAAAGAAGACATCAGAAAAGATTATGGTTGCAAACCACATAGAATAAGAATAGAATATTTAGATCAAATAGTAAATGCATATATAGATAACTTAATAAGCAATCCAGAGTTTAAAAGTTTTGTAATGGATAATGTGAAAGCAATTAGTACAAATAAGTTAACATTAGAAAAAGACTTAAATAAATCAAAGGAAGCTTTAGAAAAGTTAGAAAAACAATTTAAGCAGGTATATGAGGATAAGCTAAACGATTTAATACCAGAGTTTATATACAAAGATAAAAAACAAGAATTAGAAAAGAAAATAAAAAATGAAGAAGAAAAAATAAAAGAAGCGGAAAGTAAATTTAATAAATTAAATAAGCTAGAAGATAAAGAAGATTTAATATTTAAAGCAATAGATGATATCAAGAAAAATGGATTAAGAAAAGAAGAACTTTCAAGGTTATTTGATAAGATAGTTGTATTTGATAAAAATGAAATAACAAAAGAAGAAAAAGACTTGTACAACTTAAATGATATGATGTATAATGAGTTATATGAAAATGGAGGTTTAGCATTTCATTTAAAATTTATGTATCCACAAACTATCACAAACAGGTGGATGTGAAATTGGCTCAAGACCAATAGATTTACATTTAAAAGGTTTTGAAAAACTTGGAATTAATATAAAAGAAGAATATGGAGAAATAATCTGTGAAGCTGATAAAATTGTAGGAACACAAATACATTTAGATTTTCCAAGTGTTGGAGCAACAGAGAATATTATTTTAGCTTCTTGTTTAGCTGAAGGAGTAACTGTTTTAACAAACGCTGCAAAAGAGCCAGAAATAGAGGATTTAGTTAAATTTTTAAATAAGGCTGGTGCTAAAATTAAAGGTGCAGGAACAGATAGAGTAGAAATAATTGGTGTAAAGAAATTGGCAGAAGTAAGTTACAATATCATGCCAGATAGAATAGAAGCGGGAACGTATTTAGTTGCTAGTGCAATAACTGGTGGAAACTTAAAAGTAACAAATTTAAATTCTAATCATATAGAACCAATATTAAATAAATTAGAGGAAGCAGGCTGTTTATTAAAGATTGAAAAAAATGTTGTTGAAATAAAGGCTCCTAAGAGAATAAGAGCTGTTGATATAAAGACAATGCCTTATCCAGGTTTTCCAACAGATATGCAATCTATTTTTGGAGCTCTATTAACAACTGCCAAAGGCACATCAATAATAACGGAAAATATTTTTGAAAGTAGATATAAATATGTTCAAGAATTGAATAGGATGGGAGCTAAGATAAATGTAGAAGGCAGAACGGCTATTATAAAAGGAACAAAGAGAATTCAAGGAGCAAGTGTTGTGGCATCAGATTTAAGAGGAGGAGCGGCCTTAGTATTAGAAGCTCTTGCTGCTAAAGGTGTTACTCAAGTAGATAATGTTCATTATATTTTAAGAGGGTATGAGAATATTGTTGATAAATTAAAAAATTTAGGTGCAAAAATTTATTTAGAAGATTGATAATTCAAGAATGGTAACTATATTAAAATTTAATAATTATCCCCATTCTAAAAATTCTATCAAAAGTTTTTCAAACTTTTTAGAATTTTTGAACGGTCCCCACAATTCATTATTAAATTTTAATATAGTTACCATTCTTAAGGTTATAATAAATATTTAAAATTTGTAAAAAATTTTAAAAAGTATAGCACAAATACCATAAAATGTGATAAAATAAAAAAGGCAAAAAATGACTATAAAAATACAAAGGAAGTGAAGTAAAGATGGGAAAAAAAAGTGTAAGACCAAAAACTAAAATTAATAAACAACGAGAAATGGAAAAAAGAAAAAGAAAAAAAAATAAAAACAAGTTAACAACATTATTAATTATAGTATTAATATTGGCTTTAGGAATTTTCCTATTTACATCACCAACATTTAAAATAAAAAAAATAACTGTAAAAGGAAATCAACAAGTATCAAATGATAAGATAATAGAAATGGCAGAAGTAAAAAAAGGAGACAATATTTTTTCACAACTTGGGATTGTAATAAAAGTAAAATTAAAACAACATGGTTATATAGAAGATGCTCAAATTCATAAAAAATATCCTAATGAAATAGAAATAGAAGTTACAGAACGAAAAAAACAATACAAAATAAAGACAGAAGATGAGTCTTATATTTATATAGATGAACAAGGATATATATTAGAGATATCTAAGGACAAGCTAGAGCTTCCAATAATAATTGGAATGGAATTAACTGAGAATGATGCTCAAAATCAAAAAAGATTAGACCAAAAAGATTTAGACAAAATGGAAAATGTTCTTCAAATAATGGAACAATGCAAAAGAATAGGAATTCTAGAGAAAATAACACAGATTCAAGTAAAAGATGAATATGTAATTACTTTAGATAGTGATGAAATAAAAATAAATTTAGGTGATGCAACCAATTTAAAAAATAGATTTGACTATGTTAATGCATTACTAAAACAAGAAAAAGATAATAAGGGAACATTATATGTTAATGGAAATTTAAATGAAGGGTTTTTACCATATTTTTATGCAGAGTAGAAAGGAATACAATTATGAATAAAAAAATAATTAGTTTGATATTAGGAATAATGTGTGTGCTGTTATCATATGGAATTGCTGTCCAAATTAAAACTGTAACTAAAAATGGTACTACATTAAGCACTAATGCAAAGGAAAATGAATTGAGAGATGCGGTATTGAAATCTAAAGAAAAATATGATAATTTATATCAACAGTTAGAAAATGCTGAAAACAAATTAGAAGAAGAAAGAAATAAAGCGACTCAAAATAATACTGAATTAACACAATTAGAAAATGAAATTAAAGAGAAAAATAAAATATTAGGATTAACAGAAGTAACTGGAAATGGACTAGTAATAACAATTAATGATAATCAAGATATTCCATTGAATAATTGGTTATATGATCCAAATTTATTATTAGTGCATGACTCAGATTTACTAAGTGTTGTAAATGAGTTGAAAAATGCAGGAGCCGAAGCTATTTCTATAAATGATCAAAGATTAATTTCAACATCTTCAATTGAATGTGATGGAAATATAATAAAAGTAAATGGAGAAAAAATAGGAGCACCATTTACGATAAAAGCGATTGGACTTCCAGAGTTGTTGATTAACGTAAATAGAACTGGAGGATATTTATATTATTTGAGAGAAGAGAGATATTTGAAAGTAACTGTTGAGAAAATGGCTGATAAAAAAACAGTAACAATACCAAAATATACAGGAATTATAAAATTTCAATATGCTAAAAGTAAATAGCTGAAAGGAATGGAGTGAATGAAAATCAAGGTAAGTAAAGAAAGAGTTGTAATGGCAATTGCCATTGGGATTGCATGTTTTTCTTTAATGTTAGTAATGTTTATGCAATTTAAGGTAGTTAGACAAACAGATATAACAGCGATAGAAACTATGAGAGAATCAGAATTAAGACTTGAACTAACTAATTGGAATGAAAAGTATAAAGAGTTAGAAGAAAAATATCAAGATACAACTTCAAAAATTGATGAATACAAAAATGAAAGAGAGTCAGATGCTAAAACCACTCAACTGTTAGAGTCAGAGCTAGAACAATTGAATGAAAACTTAGGAAAAACATATGTTGAGGGAGAAGGAATAGTTATTCAGCTTACAGATAAGGCTGGAACTCAACTAGCAGATGGAGGAGTCGTAAAAAGCATTGATTCATCAGAATTATTAACAATTGTAAATGAATTATTTGCAGCTGGAGCAGAAGCAATATCTGTGAATGGCAATAGAATAATATCAACATCTGCTATATATTCAATTGGTGATGAATTTTTAAAGGTTAATGGAGAAAAAATTAGTTCACCATATATTATTAATGCAATAGGAAATCCAGATTACTTAAAAAGTGCAGTATCAGGAAAAGGTGGTGGTGTTGACTACTTAAAGGAGCTAGGACATGAAACAAGTGTAGATGCTAGCAAAAAAATAAAAATAGAAAAATATGATAAAGATATAAATACAAAATATATAAATTAGGAGGAAATAAAATGATAGTTATAGCAATTGTAATTGGCTGTATTATAGGAGCTTTAATAGGCATGAATGCACCAGTAATTCCATATACATATTCAACTTTTTTGGCTATAGCAGTTGTAGCAGCATTAGATTCAGTCTTTGGTGGAATTACATCAGTATTAAAGAAAAATTTTGATTTGAATATATTTATTTCAGGATTTTTCTGCAATAGTATTCTTTCAATAGCTTTGACATATTTAGGACAAAAGTTAAATTTGGACATATACTTGGCTGCATTAGTGGTATTTGTAGGTAGAATGTTTACTAATTTAACAATTATCAGAAGGTATTACATTGAAAAATGGACTGCAAAAAAAGCTGAAAAAGGAAAAGAGCTGGCGCAGTAAGAATAGCTAAAAAAAGATTACAAAACTATTACAAAATGTTGCGAAAATATTACAAAAATATTTCAAAAATATTTCAAATTGTATTGACTTTTTTGTCAAAATGTAATATATATAACACTAGAAAAACACAATAAAAATTGGAGGAATTATCTTGGCAATAGGTGATATCATAGTTGGTATTGATATAGGTACATCCAAGGTTTGCACTGTTGTAGGAGAGGTAAACAATTTCGGACAAATTGAAACAATTTGTAGTACATCAGAGAGATGTAGTGGGCTAAAAAAGGGAAAAATAATTAGCGAAGAAGAAATTAGTTTAAGTATTGCGAAAACAATTAAAGATGCTGAAGACGAGGCAGATTTTAAGATTAATTCAGCATATGTAACAATTCCAGGAAAATATGTTACAATAGTTCAAAATAGCGTAGTAAAAGAGCTAAAAGACAAATTTGCTGGAATAGCATTAAGAGATGTTCAAAATGCAATGATGCAAGCTAAAGACATAGAAATACCAGAAGGGAAAACAATAATAGACATAGTACCATCAGAAGTAGTGCTTGATAATGGAAAAGTAGTATCAGATCCAGTAGGAAATTTAAGTTCAAACTTTACATTAAAAGCACAAATTATTTTAGCTGACAAAGAATATGTCAGACAGTTGGCAACAATTTTCAAAAGAGTTGGAATTGAAATAGATGGAATAGTGCCAACAGCATTAGCAGAGAGAAATTTAATGTTAGATACTAATGAATTATATGATAATGTAATGTTACTTGACATTGGAGCTGGAAACACTGAAATTGGTGTATTTGAAGGAAATGCATTTACCTATACAAATACAATTCCTTTAGGTGGTGACAACATTACAAATGATATAGCATTAGTGTTAAATATTTCTGAAGAAGAAGCAGAAAAATTAAAGAAACAATATGGTTTAGCATTAAAATCATTTATAGATAATGATAACGAAATAATGTTAAATACATGTAGAGACGAAAGCAGAAATAAAGTAATAAAAAGTTCTGAACTAATCGAAATTATAGAAGCAAGAATAGAAGAAATATTTACAATAATAAACAAAGACATAACAACACAAAATGTAAAGCAAAATATTAACACAGTAATATTAGCTGGAAGAGGAATCACAAATATTAATAAAAGTGATGTAGCAGGAAAGATAAATTTAAATATTCCTGTAAAAATGTCAACAGGCAGAGCTGTAAGCACAGTAAAACCAGAATTTAGAACCAGTTATGCACTTGTAAGATATATTGCTGCAAGGCCATTTGCAAAATCAGTTTCAAGCAAAATTGATTCACAGTCAAATGAAAGCATATTTAAGGTAATAATTGAAAGAATAAAAGAATTTTTTTATTCTTAAAAATTAGAAGCAGTGTAAGGAACAGTGCTTTGGTAAAAAATAAACAAAATTATAATTTTTATAGGGAGGAAAATCTTTATGATGGAATGTGAAGATGTTGCAATGATGGATGGAACAGCCACAATAAAAGTAATAGGTGTTGGTGGTGCCGGAAACAATGCAGTAAATAGAATGATAGAAGCAGGAATAAAAGGAGTAGATTTTATTGCTGTTAATACAGATAGACAAGCATTAACAAAGTCTAAAGCAGGAACAAAAATTCAAATTGGGGAAAAAATAACAAGAGGCTTAGGTGCAGGGGCTAACCCTGATATTGGAGCACAATCTGCAGAAGAAAATAAATCTGAAATAGCAGAGACATTAAGAGGAGCAGATATGGTATTTGTTACAGCCGGAATGGGTGGAGGAACAGGTACAGGAGCAGCACCAATAGTTGCACAAGCAGCTAAAGAAATGGGAATACTAACAATAGGAGTTGTTACAAAACCATTCACATTTGAGGGAAAGAAAAGACTTTCACAAGCTGAACGTGGAATAGAAAGTTTAAAAGGAAAAGTAGATGCATTAGTAGTAATTCCAAATGATAAATTATTACAAATAATTGATAGAAAAACATCAATAAATGACGCATTTAGAATGGCAGATGATGTATTAAGACAAGGTGTACAAGGAATATCAGATTTAATTGCAGTTACAGGAACAGTAAACCTAGACTTTGCAGATGTTAAGACAATTATGAAAGACACAGGAATGGCACATATGGGTATTGGTAGAGCATCTGGAGAAAACAGAGCAGAAGATGCTGCAAAACAAGCAGTACAAAGCCCCTTACTAGAAACATCAATAGAAGGTGCAAGAGGTGTTATTATTAATATAACTGGTGGAGAAGATCTTGGATTACATGAAGTAAATACAGCTGCTGAACTAGTTCAACGCAGTGTAGATCCTGAAGCTAATATCATATTTGGTACAGTTACAGATCCAGATATGAAAGATGAAATACAAATTACAGTAATCGCTACAGGATTTGAAAAACCAGAAGCTAGAGTTGCATCAACAGTAGATAGTTTTATTAATAAATCATGGGAGAAGAAACCAAGTTCAATTCCAGCATCAGATGTAAATTCTTCACAAGGAGATTTAGATATACCAGCTTTCTTACGTAAAAATAAAAACAAAAATATGTAATAAAAAAAGATCAGTTTTTAAAACTGGTCTTTTTAGATTTTTATAATAAAAATGTTTAAGAAACCAAGAAAAGACAGTTTTTTTAAAACATATAAATTATAATAGAATACAAAAAGGAGAAGGTGATAAAATATAACAATTTACATTGATGTTGCTTTTTTAGAAAATTTAATAATGAATATAATCATTTTATATACGACATCTATTATATTAAAAGTTAAACCAAAAGTGATAAGAATCATAACAGCAAGTTTAATAGGGAGTATATATGCAATAATAGCATATACTACAGAAATTTCAATTTATACGTCAATAATTTCAAAATGGATTTTAGCAATAGTCATAGTATACATAGCGTTTAATCCACAAACAGTTAAAAAAATATGTAAACAGGTATTGATATTTTATTTGACTTCATTTGTATTTGGAGGAGTGGCATTATATTTAATTTACTTTTTGAAGCCTCAAGAGATATTTATAAAAAATGGAGTATATGTTGGAAAATATGTATTAAAAGTTATATTTTTAGGAGCAATTATTGCATTCATAATAGTAAAAATATCTTTTAAATTAATAAAAACTAAAATTAATTCAAAAGATATGTATTGTAAAATAAAAGTTTTCATAGATGAAAAGGTAATTCAAACAATAGCAATGATTGATACGGGAAATTTAGCAAAAGAGCCTATAACCAATAGGCCAGTTGTAATAATAGAAAATAATTTATTAGAAGAAGTTTTGCCTAAAGAAATATGCAATAATGTAGAAAATATATTAAGTGGAAATTTAGATGGTGTTCCTGAAAAATATATTCCTAGATTAAGATGTATTCCATTCTCGTCTTTAGGAAAACAGAATGGAATGCTATTAGGAATAAAGGCAGATGGAATAGAAGTGGACTTTGAAGAAGAAAAAAAGTGTTCAAAAGATGTGATAATTGGAGTATATGATAAGTCATTAACCAAAAAAGGAGAATATAGGGCGTTAATAGGACTTGAACTAACATAAAAAAAGAATGTATAATATAAAAAAATGCAGGGAGGGTAGAACAATGATTATTGAATTACCGAGAGAATTTTGCATGGAAGGTCCTAATTGTAAAAAAGGTGCATTCGTTGATAATGGAATTTTGAAAATTAGATGGGATGTATCGTTTCGGAAGGCTATGACAGAACTTACATATCAAATGAAAGGAAGGGGACGGTGTTGTTATTGTAAAGAACTTATTCCAGAAGATGAAATAACAATAGATCACATGTATCCACAAGAATTTGGAGGCCCAACAATTACAAATAATATGCTTCCAAGCTGTAAGAAATGTAATAATGAAAAAGGCAATTTAAATACCAGCCAATATAAAGCATACTTAAAAGCAAAAAAACTCGGAAGAGTAGAAGGTTTTAGAAAAGAAATTAAGAAATATCAAGATTATACAAGGCAGTTTAATGACTTCAATATTCCGATCGAATGGCTAACTGAAAAAAGAATATATCAGCTTATTGTAGTTTTTAATATGCAAGAAAATTATAAAGGAAAAAAGTATCAAAAAATAGCAAAATATTTTGAAACATATCATCATTTTCAAAAGCCAATTATTATTGACAAAAATGGCTTTGTGCTAGATGGATTTCTTGCTGTTATGTATGCGAGAAATGTAGGACTAGAAAAATTACCTGTTATTCAACTCGAAAATGTAGAAGTAATTTTTTAAGAAAACATGAAAGAAATAATCGTAAAATAGCGATTATTTCTTTTTTTCTACAATAAAAAGAGACAGTATTTGCAATTAAAAAGTTGTACAATGAATTTGAAAGAGAGGTGAAGTTTACAATAAGCGAAAGGAAGGAAAATGAGTTTAATTGATTTTATAAAAAAGAGCATTAGCAATATTTGTGCAAAATATATTGAAGGTACTTTAGATGAAGAAAAAGAAATTTTACCAATATTTTATGTTGCTGGTAGTCAAACATTGCCACCGCCATTGACAGCAGAAGAAGAGGAAGAAACAATAAAAAAATTAGATACAGACGAATGTATAGAGGCAAGAAAATTGTTAGTTGAAAGAAATTTAAGATTGGTCGTATATATTGCTAAAAAGTTTGAGAACACAGGAATAGGAATAGAAGATTTAATTTCAATTGGGACAATAGGATTAATGAAAAGTGTAAACACATTTAATTCAGATAAAAAAATTAAGCTTGCTACATATGCTTCAAGATGTATAGAAAATGAAATTTTAATGTATTTAAGAAGAAATAATAAAATAAAGTTAGAAGTTTCAATAGATGAACCATTAAATAAAGATAGTGATGGAAATGAACTTTTGTTATCAGATATTTTGGGAACAGACCCTGATGTTACATATAGAAAACTAGAAGATGAAGTTGATATGAAATTACTCAAAGAGGCTATAAAAAAATTAAACGATAGAGAAAAAAATATTATGGAAATGAGATTTGGATTTATAAGTGGAAAAGAAAAAACACAAAAAGAGGTTGCAGATGAACTTGGAATATCGCAAAGCTATATTTCGAGACTGGAAAAAAAGATTATTAATAAAATGAAGAAAGATATAATAAGCAAAACAGGCTAAAATGTAATGAAAATCTTGATATTTTTAATAAATTGAGGTAAAATATGTAAAAATGGGGTCGGAGCTTAAATTAGCATGCGAAAAAAAGGACCGACCCCAAATTCGCAAAGGAGATTAAAAATGTATAATGAATTTGGAATAAAAAATGAAATATTAGAATTGGCAAAAGAGGTAGAAAAAGAGATTCAACCTCAATTTGAAAAAATTGATAATATAAAAGAATGGAATAGTTTGAAAGTTTTAAATGCTTTCCAAAAATGTGGACTATCTGAAATGCATTTACATTCTTCAACAGGATATGGTATTGATGAAGTTGGTAGAAATAAAATTGAAGAGATTTATTCAGAAATTTTTAAGACAGAAGATTCTTTGGTTAGAGCACAAATTATTTCTGGAACTCATGCATTAGCAGTGACTTTATTTGGATTATTAAGACCAGGAGATACTATGTTAAGCATTTCTGGTGCTCCTTATGATACTTTACAAACTATTATTGGTATAAGTAAAGAACAAAGTAAAAGCTCTTTAAAGGAATTTGGAGTTAAATATGAACAGATTGAGTTAGTTAATGATGATTTTGATATTGAAGCTATTAAAGCAAGAGCTTCTAAAAATGATTTAAAACTAATTGAAATTCAAAGGTCTAAAGGATATTCTACAAGAAAGAGTTTGACAATTGATAAGATTGAAAAAGCAATTAAGGCTATTAGAGAAGTAAATAAAGATGTTATTATAATGGTTGATAATTGTTATGGTGAATTTGTAGAAGAAAAAGAACCAACAGAAGTAGGAGCAGATATTATTGTAGGTTCTTTGATGAAAAACTTGGGAGCAGGTATTGCAACTAGTGGTGCATATATAACAGGAAAAAAAGATTTAATAGAATTGTGTGCTGAAAGGTTAACAGCTCCAGGTGTAGGAAAAGAAATAGGTCCTTCATTAAATCAAAATACATCATTTATTAAAGGATTGTTTTTTGCACCAAGTGTAGTTGCTAGTGCAGTTAAAACAGCTGTATTTGCAAGTAGAATATTAGAGAGATTAGGTTATAATGTAAATCCTAAATATGATGAACCAAGAGCAGATATTGTTCAAACAATAGAATTAGGAAGTGCAGATAAACTTATAAAATTCTGTCAAGGAATTCAAATGGGATCTCCAATTGATTCTAATGTTGTACCAGAACCAAGTGCAATGGCAGGATATGATGACCAAGTTATTATGGCTGCTGGAACTTTTACAGAAGGTTCAACAATTGAACTTAGCTGTGATGGTCCAATTAGACCTCCATATATTGCATATATGCAAGGGGGACTTACATATGAATATGGAAAACTTGGAATATTAAAAGCATTATCAACATTTTAGGCAAAATAATTACTTGATAATACTTTGTCAAAATTTTAAAAAAGCCTTGTAACTTG
The DNA here is from genome assembly GCA_900555615.1 of uncultured Clostridium sp. Lineage (GTDB taxonomy): Bacteria > Bacillota > Clostridia > TANB77 > CAG-508 > CAG-269. The sequence continues at coordinate 13,734 of USMB01000014.1, forward strand.
CTTGAATTTGTGATATAAATAAAACTATAAAAGTATTGGAGGTCAAATATGGAAGAAAATTATGAATATGAAAAAAAGACAATACTAATTGTAGATGATGAGCAAAAGATTGTAGATCTATTAGTACATAATTTAAGAAGAGAAGGCTATAATACAATAGAGGCAAATGATGGACAAACAGCAGTAGACATAGCTTTAGAAAAAAGACCAGATTTAATATTGCTAGATGTAATGCTTCCAAGAATGGATGGGCTAACTGTATGCAAAAAAATAAAAAATGTATATAATGTTCCAATATTAATGGTTTCAGCCAAAGATGATGAATTAGATAAAATTGTAGGACTAGAACTTGGGGCTGATGATTATATTACAAAACCATTTAGTGTAAGAGAAGTTGTTGCTAGAGTTAAAGCTAATTTAAGAAAAGTTGAAGCAACATTAGAAGCGGCACAAGCAACAGCAAAAGAAAATGAAAATAAAAAGGAAGAAAAGAAAGAAAGTACAATTAAAGTTGGATCACTTGTACTTGATTTAGAAAAATACGAAGTTCATATAGATGGAAAAATAATAAATTTAACATTAAGAGAATTTGAGGTATTAAAATTTTTAGCAAGTCAACCAGGTCAAGTTGTAACTCGAGAAGCATTGCTAGAGAGAGTATGGGGATATGAATATTATGGTGATATAAGAACAGTTGATGTAACTGTAAGAAGAATTAGAGAAAGAATTGAAAAAGATACATCAAATCCACAAATTTTGATTACCAAAAGAGGGGTAGGGTATTATATTCCAAACAAATAAAAAGCAAGTTTTAACTTGCTTTTTATGCATTTATATACTATATTTTTTCAATGAATCAACAACAATTCCACAGATAACAAATTCAATAGCAAAAGAAAAGCTAGATTGCATTAAAGTTAAGCCTAAATGATATAGTATGTTAAATCCTAAAAATATGTATCCAAGTAATATACCAATTGAAGTTAAGCAAACAAGACCAGAAAATAATAAACCATATTTTATAATTTTAAAAGTGTCTTTGTCTAAATTTTTGAGTATAGAAAAAAATTTTTGCATAACATCACCTCTTATCAATATAATAACATTTTGATTGAACAAAATCAAAGGAAATATATGCCATAAAATTTGGCTGTTCTATTGTGTTTGAAAAAACAAAGTGATATAATATGAAAAGTTGAGGGGGAAAATAAAATTTCTACTCAATTTTTTTTCAAAATCAGAAAAGAGGTAAAAAATGGCAAAAGCAAAAACAATATTTGTGTGCAGTGAATGTGGAAACGAATCACCAAAGTGGTTAGGAAAATGTCCTGCTTGTAATAGCTGGAACACATTTTATGAACAAAAAGTGGAAAAATATACAGATACAAATAAAATAGAAAAGAGAATAAATAATACACCAAAGCCTTTAAGTACATATGTAGGTCAAGAAGCTAATAGAACTTCAACAGGATATGCAGAATTAGATAGAGTTTTAGGTGGAGGATTGGTAAAAGGTTCTTTAATATTATTAGGAGGAGAGCCTGGAATTGGAAAATCCACATTAATATTACAATTATGTGAAAAAGTACAGGGAGAAGGAAAAGTCTTATATGTATCAGGAGAAGAGTCAGCAGAACAAATAAAATTAAGAGCAGACAGGTTAGATGTAAAAAATAATGACTTAATGTTTTTAGGAGAAACAGATATTGATGTAGTAAAAGAAGCAATATCAGAAATGCAACCAAAACTTGTTATAATAGATTCTATTCAAACTATGTATTCAGATGAAATTACTGCAGCTGCTGGAAGTGTAAGTCAAGTAAGAGAAATAACAGCACAGATAATGAGAGTATGCAAAGCACAACAAATAACAACGGTTATAATAGGACATGTAACCAAAGAAGGAAATATAGCTGGACCAAGAGTGCTAGAACATATGGTAGATACAGTTCTTTATCTTGAAGGTGAAAGATATAATACGTATAGAATTTTAAGAGCGGTAAAAAATAGATTTGGATCAACAAATGAAATTGGAATGTTCGAAATGAAACAAGAAGGAATGTGTGAAGTAACCAATCCATCAGATATTTTAATAACAGAGAGAGATGATAATCCATCAGGTTCTTGCATTGTTGCTAGTATAGAAGGAACAAGACCAATATTAGTCGAGATACAAGCGTTGACATCACAAACAGTATTTGGATTACCAAAAAGAACGGCAAATGGTTTTGATTATAATAGACTTGCAGTATTAATAGCAGTATTAGAAAAAAAGGCAGGATTATCATTAGGAAATCAAGATGTATATTTGAATATTGCAGGTGGAATGAAATTATCAGAACCGGCGGTAGATTTAGGAATTATAGCAACAGTAGCATCTGCATATAAAAATGTTCCAATTTCACAATCTACAGTAGTAATAGGAGAAGTAGGATTAACAGGAGAAGTTAGAAGAATTAATTTAATAGAAAAAAGATTGAAAGAAGCAGAAAAATTAGGGTTTAAAACGTGCATAATTCCAGAAAATAATAAAAAAGGCTTGAAAGATGAGTATAAATTAGATATAATAGGAGTGAAAAATATTGGCGAAGCTTTAAGAAAGCTTGGCATTAAATAAGGCAGTTAAGGAGGAAAAGTTGGAATGAGTTCAATAAAGGAAGATCCAATAGCAGAAATCCTAAAGAAAATAGCTCCAGGGACGCCAATAAGAGAAGGCTTAGATAACATATTAAAAGCCAAAACTGGTGCACTATTATTAATAACAGATAAGCAAGATGTTATTAGTGAGATAGTAGATGGAGGATTTTTTATAAATGAAGATTATACTTCATCTAAACTATACGAACTAGCAAAAATGGATGGAGCAATAGTATTAAGTGGAGATATGAAAAGAATATTATTTGCAAATGCCCAATTAATTCCATCATATCAAATTCCAACAGTAGAAACAGGTACTAGACATAGAACTGCAGAAAGAACAGCAAAACAAACTGGAGAATTAGTCATTAGTATATCTCAAAGAAGAAACATAATTACAGTATTTAAAGAAAATTATAGATATATATTAGAAGATACGGATGCTGTTTTAAATAAAGCAAATCAAGCAATACAAACATTAGAAAAATATAGAAAAGTATATGATAGTAAATTAAGCATATTAAATGAATATGAATTTAATGATATAGTTACACTAGATAATGTACTAACTGTAATACAAAGGGCCGAAATGGTAATGAAAATCGTAGAAGAAATCAAAAAGAAAATCTATGAGTTGGGTGATGATGGAAGACTTGTAAGTATGCAGTTGGAAGAATTGATTGGAGGCTTAGAAAAAGAAGAACTACAATTAATTAAAGACTATCAGATAAAAGATGATCCTGCAGAAGAAATATTAGAAAGTTTATCAAAATTGGGACATGAGGATTTGATAAAAGAACAAGCTATTGCAAAGATATTAGGATATGAAACTTCAGAAAATTTCGAGGAGTTAGCGGTATATCCAAAAGGATATAGAATTTTGAATAAAGTTCCAAGAATGCCTAACAGTATAGTAGAGAATTTAGTTAAATCATTTAGATCATTTCAACATATATTAGTTGCTGATATAAGTGATTTAGATAAAGTAGATGGAATTGGAGAAGTAAGAGCGAAAACAATTAAGCAAACATTGAAAAAAATGCAAGAGCAATTTGCATTTGATAATATATTAATTTAGAAAGGTGAGAGAAAAAATGAAAAAAGCATCAAACATAATAACAATAATAGCATTATTATTAATTTTAGTATTAATAGGAGGAGTATCTTATGGATACTACAAAAAAGCGACAATGGAAGTGAAAAATCCAATTGTTACAATGGAAGTTCAAGATTTTGGAACAATTAAATTAGAATTATACCCAGAGATGGCACCACAAACAGTATCAAACTTTGTAGCACTTGCACAACATGGATTTTATGATGGATTAAAATTCCATAGAGTTGTAGATGGTTTTATGATTCAAGGAGGAGACTCTAATGGAGATGGAACAGGAGCACCAAAATTAAGTGATTTAGGAATAGATGTTAGTGAAGATAAAGATAGAAAATATTGTATAAAAGGAGAATTTTTATCAAATAAGTATACCAAAAATACTTTAAAACATAAAGAAGGCGTAATCTCAATGGCAAGAGCAGATTATACATCATATTCATCTTCATTAACAACAGAAAGTTATAATTCAGCAGGTTCACAATTCTTTATTATGACTGCAGACAATGAATCATTAGATGGTAATTATGCACCATTTGGAAAAGTAATAGAAGGAATGGATATAGTTCATAAAATAGAAAAAGTAGAAGTAAAAGAGACAGAAACAAGTAGTTCTAACAATTCTTCAAGCGAAGCAAATACAGAAGAAAAAGAAAAAAGTACACCAGTAAATGATGTTATAATATCAAAAGTTACAGTTGAAACATATGGAGTTGATTATGGAAAACCAGATACATTAGAAACTTGGGATTACTATGATTGGGTATACAAAACATATGGAGTAAATTTAAAACAATATCAAAACTAAAAAAAAATTCCCTACGATGTAGGGAAATTTTTTTATAGAGAATTTGTATTATTATTTTCAGTATTTGGTGTAGTATTATCTTCATCAAGTGATATATTTTCATTTTGAATTGTATTAATTGAATTTTCTAATTTTGTTAATCTATCTTCTGTAGCCTTATTTCTAAGATGTAAAACATAAACTAAACAAACTAAACTTATAATACTAATAACACAAAGAGTATAAAAGAAACCTAATAATGTTATTTTATTAGTTCTTTTAACTTCTTTATTATTGTTTGGTTCTTCCATCTTTACACCTCCTCCTTTGTATGTAGTAATAATATCATAATAGACAAAATATGACAATAGAAAAAAGAAAAAATCGCTAATTTATTTAGCGATTTTTATTATGCCATAGCAGCATTTAATTTTTTAGATAGACTAGATTTTTTTCTAGCAGCTGTGTTTTTTACGATAACACCTTTTGTGCAAGCTTGATCTATTTTTTTTGTAGCTTCAGAAAATAAAGTTTTTGCTTCTTCTAAATTACCAGCAGCAATAGCTTCTTCGAATTTTTTTACAGCTGATTTATATCCAGTTTTTATCATATTATTTGTTAATGTTTTCTTTTCAATAATTTTAACTCTCTTTTTTGCTGATTTAATATTTGGCATGTGAATGCACCTCCTCTTAGTAAATAATAAACTATAACGCATATTATTATAACATATAAAGTTTGGTTTGGCAATAGTAAAAAAGATTTTTGTTGAAAAATTTCCTAAAATATATTATACTGTAACTAAATTATAATGAAAGGACAGACAAAGTTGGAAGAAATTGAAGGAGTATTATCTGAAATCATATATCAGAATGAAGTAAATGGCTATACAGTAGGAGTTATAGAAACAGAAGATGAACAAATAACAGTAGTAGGATATTTACCATTTATAAAAAAAGGAGATACACTAAAAATAACAGGAAAGTTTGTTGAACATAAAGATTATGGAGAACAATTTAAAATAGAAACATTTGAAAAATTAATGCCTCAAACATTATCTGCACTTGAAAAATATTTAGCAAATGGAAATATTAAAGGAATTGGACCAGCAACAGCAACTAAGATAATAGAAAAATTTGGTGAAGAAACAATACATGTACTAAAATTTGAACCAGAAAAGCTTGCACAAATAAAAGGAATAAGTAAAGATAAAGCTGTAGAAATATCTGAAAGCTTTGTTGAAAACTGGGAAGTTTGGCAGATAGTAGGATTTCTTGAAAGATTTGGAATAGGTGCAGAGAATGCCAAAAAAGTTTATGATATGTTAGGTGCAAATGCGATTGCTGAAATAGAAGCAGATCCATATATTTTAATAGATATATCAAGAGGAGTAGATTTTAAACAGATAGACCAAATGGCAATAAAACTTGGAATAGAAAGAGAAAATCAAAAAAGAGTAAAAAGTGGTATAAAATATGCTCTTATAAAAATAACTTATAATGGTCATTGTTGTACACTAGAATCTAATTTAATTGAATATGTAAAAACACTTTTAAATGTTAATGAAGCAGTTATACAAGATGGAATTGTTAACTTAAAAGTAAATAATGAAATTGTAGTAGAAAATAGAAATGATGAAAAATGGGTATATCTATATAGTTTTTATAAAGCAGAAAATCAGATTGCAGAGAGAATATTAAAATTAGATAAAGCCAAAAACATGAAAAAAGTATCAAATATAGAAAAAGAATTAAAGCTAGTTGAAGAAAAAACAGATATAATGTTATCAGAAAAACAAAAAGAGGCTATTAGAGCAATAAATGATAACAATGTCACAATTATAACAGGTGGACCTGGAACAGGAAAAACAACAATTATAAAAAGTATAATTGAAATATATAAACAAAAAAAATACAAAATAGTTTTGTGCGCTCCAACGGGCCGTGCTGCTAAAAGGATGACAGAAACTACAGGAGAAGAAGCAAGTACATTGCATAGATTATTAGAGATTGGAAAAGTAGATGAAGAATCTTTATTTAAAAAAGACAGTGAATATCAAGGAGCACCAATAGATGGAGATATTATAATAGTTGATGAAGTTTCAATGGTAGATATGTTTATAATGAGTTATTTGTTGGATTGCATATATTTAGGAACAAAACTAATATTAGTAGGAGATAGTGACCAGTTACCATCAGTAGGACCAGGAAGTGTACTTCAAGATTTAATAGCATCAGAAAAAATAGTAACAGTACATTTAGACAAAATTTTTAGACAAGCTGCTAAAAGTAAAATAATTGTAAATGCACATAGGGTAAATAACGGAAAAGGTTTTATATCTAAAGAAGACCCAGAATTAGAAAAAGATTCAAAACAAGATTTTTATTTTATAAAAGAAAATAGTCAAGAAAAAATATTAGAAGAAGTATTATCATTATGTAATGGAAGATTAAAAAAATTTGGAGACTATGATTTCTTTGAAAATATTCAAGTTTTAAGCCCAACTAAAAAAGGATTGTTAGGAACTAAAGAGATGAATAAAGCATTACAGAATGAATTGAATCCACACAGAGAAGGCGAAAATGAAAAAGCTAGTATGGGAGCTATATTTAGAATTGGAGACAGAGTAATGCAGATAAAAAACAATTATGATATTAGTTGGGAAAGAAGAAGTGATGGAAGCGTAGAAATTGGAAATGGTGTATTTAATGGAGAAATGGGGACAATAACAAATATTGATGAAAAACAAAAAAATGTTAGAGTAAAATTTGATGATGAAAAAGTTTGTTGGTATGAATTTAATGAACTAGAACAATTAGAACATAGTTATTGTATTACAATACATAAAGCACAGGGAAGTGAGTTTGATGTAGTAATTATGATAATACCACAAGCAGCACCAATGCTACTTACAAGGAATCTTCTTTATACAGGTTTAACTCGTGCCAAAAAGCTTCTAATTGTAATAGGAAATGACAGAATTATTGATTTTATGATAAGAAATGTAGATAGTAAAAAGCGCAATACTGGATTGGAATATAAATTAAAAAATAAATAAAATTTTCTTGACAATTTATTTTAAATAGTATAACATATTATGGAAATAATATTTGAATACGATAGGAGGAAAAAATGGGCGAAGAATACAAAGAAGATAAAAAAATTAAAAAACAGAACAAAAAACAAGCAAAGAGAAATGCTATGTTTAGAAAATTAAGAAAATATGTTAAAGAAAAATATGATAAAGAAATAGCAAAAAAAGAAAAGAAATTAGGTAGAACATTAGAAAAAAAAGAAAAAATAAAAATAGTAGATGGAATAGTAAATAGTATGGGAATCCAAGCAATGGCAAGCAGAGCTGCTGTTGCATCAGTATTTAAAGGACCTAAATATGATACTATTTTAGCATTACCAGAAGCTAAAAAAGTAGAAGTACCTCAAGTTGAAAATTCTAAAAAAGAAATTGAAGAAAAAGAAGAAATAAAAGAAAATATAACAGAAGAAAATGCACCAGAAATTATAGAAGAGAGCAAAGAAGAGATTAAAGAAGAAGTAAAAGAAGAAAATAAAAACGGAAATTTAGAAAAAGAAATTGACAATATAGGCAGTATAAAAGACACACAAGAATGGTTAAAAGAAGTGTATGTAAAAAAACATGAAGAAATTTCAGGAAAAACTAATAATGATTTAATGCCAGATGCTATTAATATTGTAAACACAAGAGTTGCTGGTATGTATAAAACATTTGACGGAGAATATGTAACAACAGTTAATAAAAAAGAAGCAGCAGAGAACATACTAGATGAAAAAGGAATTTCTTATGAATCAGTATTTTCAAGTAAAGTATATATGGCAATAAATGAAGATGATGGAACAATTATAGATTGTGCAAATAAAATTAATGACGAATACCACAAAGTTCTTGTAGCAGAAAATTACGAAAAAATGAGCAGTGATGAAAAATCAGTTCTAGTAGGAATGGGTGGAATTACACCTGCAGCATTTTATTTAATGAATTTATATAATCAACAAGAAGAATATCAAGAAGAAAATAATAAATCAAGTGAATTCTTAGAATTAAAGATAGAAGATGCTAAGAAAATATTAAAAAGCAAATATAGCAATGCATTTTAAAAATGTATAAATAACCACTTTTTGCAAACAATATGTATAAAACATATTTTGCAAGGAGTGGATTTTTTTGAAAAATTTTCAAAAATTAGATATAGAGGGAGCAATATTAGATGAAGAACAACTAAAAAAACATTTAGAAAAAATGGCAATGCAACATACTTTAAAATCAAAAGCAAACAAGAATACTTATCCAGTGCCACAATTAGTTGAAAATTATATAAAAATAAAAAATGTATATAAATTATTAAATGAACATATAAAATTAGGGATTAACATACATCCTGCAGGAGAATGGATATTAGACAATTTTTATATTATAGAAGAAGCTGTAAGACAAATAGAAAAAGAAATGACATTAAAAAAATATGCTAATTTTGTAGGAATTCAAAATGGAAAATATGCTGGTTTTGCAAGAATTTATGTATTAGCAACAGAAATTGTAGCATATACAGATAATAAAATAAATGGAGAAAATTTGAAAAAATATTTGCAAGCATATCAGACTAAAAAAACGTTAAATATGGAAGAAATCTGGAATATAGGGATTTTTCTTCAAATTGCTATTATTAATAATATTGCAGAAATAAGCGAAAAAATTTATAGTAGTCAAATACAAAAATATAAGGTAAAGAGTATAATTGAAAGATTGGTAGAAAACAAAGAAAAAAATGAATTAAAATACAATCAGATAACTGCAACAAAATTAAAAAATAATGAATTTAGAAGTATGAGATATCCATTTATAGAATATATGTCATATTCACTAAAAAAATATGGAAAGAGAGCATATGGTTATTTAAATATATTAGAAGAAGAGGTTGAAAAGGTCGGAACCACGGTATCAGAAGCAATACAGAAAGAACATTTTGATATAGCAATAAGAAAAATTTCCATGTCAAATTGCATAACAAGTATAAAAATGATTCAGAGAATTAATTTTTTAGATATTTTTGAGAAAATAAATGGAGTAGAAGAAATTTTAAGTAGAGAGCCTGCTGGCATATATGAAAATATGGAATATAAAACAAAGGAATATTATAGAAATACGATAAAAGAAATAGCTAAAAAGACAAATATGTCAGAAATATATGTTGCAAAAAAAGTAGTTGAATTATGTGAAAAAGAAGAAATTGGAAGTAAAAAAAGCCATATAGGATATTACTTAATAGATGAGGGAAAAGAAAAATTATATAATAAGTTAGAATACAAGGAACGTATAATTAAAAATAATACAAAAGTTAAAATGCATATATTTTTAATTATTTTGTTAACAATCATATTTTCAGTTGCGATATCAAAGTCAATACTAGCATTGTTATTAATTATACCAATGTCTGAAATTGTAATTCAAACAATTCAATATATATTAGGAAAAACGGTAAAACCTAAATTAATACCTAAAATGGATTTAAAAGATGGAATTAACAAAGAAAATGCAACATTTGTAGTAATACCAACAATAATAAAATCAAAAGAAAAAGTAAAAGAACTATTTCAAAAAATGGAAGTTTATTATTTAGCTAATAAAACTAAAAATTTATATTTTGCTGTTTTAGGAGATTGCTCAGAAAGTGATGTAAAAGAAGAGAAATTCGACAAAGAAGTAGAGGAAGAAGGATTAAAAGAAGTAAAAAGATTAAATGCAAAATATTCTACTGAAGAAGAATTTCCAATATTTCATTTTATATATAGAGAAAGAAAATATAATGAAAGTGAAGGAAAATACCTTGGTTGGGAAAGAAAAAGAGGATTATTGACTCAATTTAATGAGTTTATTTTAAAACACGAAAAAAACAAATTTAAGGTAAATACTATAGAGCAAAATGAAATTCCAACAATAAAATATGTAATCACATTAGATTCTGATACAGAATTAATATTAAATTCTGCATTTGAATTAATAGGAGCAATGTCACATATTTTGAATAGACCAGAAATAGAAAAAGGAATAGTTGTAAAAGGGCATGCATTAATGCAACCAAGAGTGGGAATAAATTTGGATGCAAGTCATACAAATTTATTTACCAAAATATTTGCAGGAGCAGGAGGAATAGATAATTATACAAATGCAATATCTGATGTGTATCAAGATAATTTTGGAGAAGGAATATTTACTGGAAAAGGAATATATGATGTAGAAGTATTTTCTAAAGTTTTAAAAGAAGAAATACCTGAAAATAAAGTGTTGAGCCATGATTTACTAGAAGGAAGCTATTTAAGATGTGGACTTGTAACAGATATTATGATAATGGATGGATATCCTACGAAATATGCAAGTTTTATGAATAGGCTTGCACGATGGACTAGAGGAGATTGGCAAATTATAGGATGGCTTAATAATAAAAAGTTAAATAAATTATCAAAGTTTAAAATATTTGATAATTTAAGAAGATCAATTTTTGATATATCTGTTTTAATATTAGGATTATTCAGGCGGATTTCCAATTTGGTTCTTTTTGCTAGCTATTTTTTATCCTTTTCTACTTGAATTATTAGACCTTGCTTTTTCAAGAAAGGAAGGCGAAAAAAGGCAAAAAACATTTACACCAAATATAATAGGAGTAAAGGGAATATTTTATAGAGCCATTTTAACTCTAGGATGTTTACCATATAAGGCATATATTGAAATTATTTCTATATTAAAAACACTATATAGATTAATATTTTCACACAAACATTTTCTTGAATGGATGACTTCAGAAGAGGCTGAAAAGCAATCAAAAACCACATTATTAAATTATTACAAAATGATGTTTTTTAATGTCATTGTTGGAATTATTTTTATAGGATATACATTTATTACTAAAAGTATTGTAGAACAATGGATATATGTTATTATTGGGGCACTATGGATTATCATCCCAGGAATCATGTGTGAAATAAGTATGATACCACAAAAGAAATCAAAGAATATATCAGAAAATGAGAAAGAGTATTTAAGAGATATAGCACGAAAAACATGGCAATATTTTAATGATTATTTAAATGAGGAAAATAATTATTTAATACCAGATAATTATCAAGAAGATAGAAAAAATATTATAGTTGACCGTACTTCATCAACTAATATAGGGCTAGAAATGATGGCTGTTATAGCAAGTTATGATATGGGATTCGAAGAGTTATCTAACTCGATAGAATTACTAGAAAACATCATAAATGTAGTATATGAACTTCCAAAATGGAATGGGCATTTATTTAATTGGTATAACATAAAAACAAAAGAGCCATTAGTACCAAGATATGTTTCTACAGTGGATAGTGGAAACTTAATAGGATATATGTATACAACAAGAGTGTTTTTGGAAGAAATTCAGGAACAAGAAAAAATAAGCTATGATAGAATAGAGAATTTGAAAAATAAGTTAACTCAAATGATAGAAGAGACAAATTTTAAAGTATTATATAGTGAAGAACAAAGATTATTTTCAATAGGATTTAATATAGAAGAAAATAAATTAACAGATTCTTATTATGATTTATTAGCTTCTGAAGCAAGACAAGCTAGTTTGGTTGCGATTGCCAAAAAAGATGTGCCACCAAAGCACTGGAATAATTTAAGTAGAACATTAACTGTTTTAAAACAATATAAAGGACTAATATCATGGTCAGGCACTGCTTTTGAGTATTTAATGCCAAATATAAATATTCCAAGATATGAGGGAAGTTTATTAGATGAATCTTGCAGATTTTTAATTATGAATCAAATAGAATATAGCCAAAAATTAGGAATTCCATGGGGAATATCTGAAGCTGCATTTAATTTAAAAGATTTACATTCAAATTATCAATATAAGGCATTTGGGATTCCATGGCTTGGGTTAAAAAGAGGGCTTGCAGATGAGATGGTATCTGCAACATATGGAAGTGTATTAGCTATTACAGATACTCCAACAGAAGTAATAGAAAATTTAAGAAAATTAGAGAAAGAAGGAATGTATAATAAATATGGATTTTATGAATCAATAGATTATACTCCAGAAAGAGTTTCGAAAGGCAAGAAATCTGAACCAGTAAAAACATATATGGCACATCATCAAGCTTTGATTTTATTATCACTTAATAATCTTTTTAATGATATGATATTTCAGAAAAGATTTATTAAAAATCCTGAAATTAGAGCAGTTAGTATTTTATTACAAGAAAGAATGCCTGAAACATTTATTATAACAAAAGAAAGCAAAGAAAAGCCAGAAAAAATCAAATATCAAGATTATGAAAATTATACAGTAAGAGAATATGACAAAATTGATGAAAGAATTATAAAAGGAAATGTTATAGGAAATGAAAAGTATGTTGTTGCAATAAATCAAAATGGTGAAGGAGTTAGCAAATTCGAAGATATTTATATCAATCGTTTCAAAAAGACAGATGATTATAAACAAGGAATGTTTTTCTATATTAAAGATATACAGACAAATGAAGTATGGGCTACAACAGGAGATGAGAATTGTGAAAAATGCATTAGTCAATTTATGCCAGATAAAGACCAATTTGAAAAACAAAGAAAAGAAATAGTAACCAAATTACAAATTACAGTTGATGCAAATGAACCAGTAGAAATAAGGAGATTGAACATTCAAAATAATTCTGATGAAGAAAAAACATTAGAGATAACATATTATTTTGAACCAGTACTATCGAGAAAAGAGCAGGATTATGCACATCAGGCATTTAATAATTTGTTTTTAATATATGATTATGATGAAAAAAATGGATATTTAACTATTAAAAGAAGAGCAAGAGAGTCAAATCAAAAAGAAGTATATTTAATTGCAAAACTTCAAACTAATTGTGAAAAAGTGGGAGATACAGAATTTGAAATAGATAAAACAAGGTTTGAGGGAAGAAATAATTTAAAAATTCCACAAGCAATTCAAGAATCTAAACCTCTATCTGGAAAAGTAGGGCTTACTACAGAAGGAATAGTTGCATTAAAAAGCACAATTAAAATAAAGCCAAATGAAAAAGGAAAAATAGATTTAATGCTTTCAGTTGAATATGATAAAGAAGTAGCAGTAAAAAATATAGAAAAGTATAAAAACATAGAAAATGTAACTAGAGAATTTGAAATAGTAAAGGCAAAAACAGAAGCGGAAATGAGATATTTAGAGATTAAAGGTAGAGATATGGATATTTATCAAACAATTTTAGGATATATATTGTTTGATAACCCATTAAAAAACAATTCACAATTTGCATATAAAGTTTACGAACAAAAAGATTTATGGAAATATGGTATTTCTGGTGACTTACCAATTATTACAGTAACCATAAAATTTATTAACGATATATATGTTGTAAAACAGATTTTGAAGGCATATGAGTATTTTAAAACCAAAAATATAAAAATAGAATTAGTAATTATTGATGAAGAAAATTATAGCTATGAAAATTACATTAGAGATGAAATAGAAGGAGCAATACTGAATAGCCATTTAGCATATATGAAAAACATTAATGGAGGAATATTTGTACTTTCTAAAAGTGAAATAGATGTTCAAGATATTAATCTTATAAAATTTATATCAATATTAGTAATAGACAGCCATTTAGGAAATCTTGAAAATATTATTAATGATATGGAAGAAGAAATAATAGATAATTATAGAACAATTGAAAAGTCAAAATGTATAAGTAATTATGAAGATGAAACAAATGATATAGATATAATCGATAAATTACAAAATTCTAAATATTATAATGAATATGGTGCTTTTTCAGAAGATGGAAAAGAATATATTATGAAGATAAAGAAGGAAAAAAATCTTCCTGCAACATGGAGTAATGTTATTGCAAACAAGAAATTTGGAACAGTGATAACAGAAAGTGGAGGAGGATATACATGGTATAAAAATTGTAGATTAAATAGAATTACAAGTTGGCATAATAGTGGAAGTACAAGCATTCCATCTGAAATAATTTATTTAAAAGATATAGAAAATGGAAAGAGTTGGACGATGACAGCCATGCCTATGCCAGATAATAAAAATTATAATATAATTTATGGATTTGGATATGTAAAATTTTTGCATGAAAGTGATGAAATAACTCAAGAACTTGAAGTATTTGTTGCAAAAGATGATAGTATTAAAATAAATATTTTGACATTAAAGAATAATGCTCCTAAAAAGAAAAAAATAAAGTTGATATATTATATAAAACCAGTGTTAGGAGAAGATGAAATTAAATCAGATGGATATATAAAAGTACAATATGAAGAAAATTCTAATTTATTAATTGCAGAAAATTTATACAATGTGGATCAATTTAAAGATATAATTTATGTATCAAGTAGTGAAAAAATAAAATCATATACAGGAAATAAATCAATATTTTTAGGAAAAGGTGGAGTCACAAATCCAGATGGATTGCATCGAGTAAGGCTAGATGACAGTACGGGAATAGGAAAAAAATCTTGTATTGCGATAGAAATTGAAGTTGAGATTGAAAGCTTTTCAAATAAAAAGATTTCATTAATTTTAGGGGCTGAAGAAGGATTAATGGAAGCAAAAGATGTAGCCTATAAATATTCAAAAATTCAAAATTGTAAGGATGAACTAAGTAGAGTAAAATCATATTGGAACGAATTACTTGGAAGGGTACAAGTAAAAACACCATATGAATCTATCAATATAATGTTAAATGGATGGATAATGTATCAAACAATTAGTTGTAGATTACTTGCTAAAAGTGGCTTTTATCAATCTGGAGGTGCATATGGATTTAGAGATCAGTTACAAGATACATTTGGAACCAAATTTTTAGATAGCAAATTATTATATAATCAAATTCTAAAACACAGTAAACATCAATTTATAGAAGGAGATGTTGAACATTGGTGGCATGATGAAAATGACAGAGGTATTAGAACCAGGTTTTCAGATGACTTATTATGGTTTCCATATATGGTAATTCAATATATTAATCATACAGGAGATTACAGTATTTTAGAAGAACAAACATCATATTTAAATGGGGCAGTTTTAAATGAAAACGAAAATGAAAAATATGACAGATATCTATCTAGCAAAGAGACTGGAAATATTTATGAACATTGCAAAAAAGCAATAGATAGATGTCAGTTTGGAGAAAATGGTTTGCCTAAAATAGGAATAGGAGATTGGAATGATGGATTTAGCAATATAGGGCCAAAAGGAAAAGGAGAAAGTGTCTGGTTAGGATTTTTCTTATATAGAATTTTGATAGGATTTTCAGAGATTGCAGAATATATGAAAGAAAATGATTTGGCAGAAAGATATAGAACTAAGGCAAAAGAATTAAAAGTAGCTTTAAATCAAAATGCATGGGATGGACGTTGGTTTAAAAGAGCATTTGCAGACAATGGAGATGTTTATGGAAGTATAGAAAACGAAGAATGTAAAATAGATAGTATTGCACAAAGTTGGTCGATTATATCAGAAGCAGGAGAAGAGTCAAAACAAAAACAAGCGATAGAAAGTTTAGAAAGTCATTTAATAGATAAAGAAAGTGGAATAATAAAATTACTTGATCCGCCATTCGAAAAAAGTAAATTAGAACCAGGATATATAAAATCCTATTTGCCAGGTGTTAGAGAAAATGGTGGACAGTACACACATGAGTGTTGTTGTTAGTACCATTTTTATAAAAATATTGATACTCTTAAATACATAAACTATTCGCTAAACAAAATACACAAAACAACAAATTTTGTTTAGTACAATAAACAAAATTATTGACAAAAGAAAATAATTACGATATAATAGAATAAAATAAAGTGAACAAAGAGGAGAAAATTATGATTATTCGTGAAAAATATTTATCTAAAATTAGACCATTCTATGACCAAGATTTGATAAAAGTCATAATGGGTGTTAGAAGATGTGGTAAGTCAGTTATATTATTACAAATAATAGATGAGTTAAAAGCAAGAGGAATACCAGAATCTCAAATAATATATATAAACTTTGAATATGAAGATTATTCTTTTATAAAAAATGATATGGATTTACACAATTACATTAAAGAAAAAATAGTAAGTAAAGATAAATATTATTTATTCTTTGATGAAATTCAAAATGTCGAACACTGGGAAAAAGCGATAAATTCATTTAAGGCATCTAAAAATGTATCAATATTCATTACTGGTTCTAATAGTGATTTACTATCTGGAGAACTTGCTACACATATAGCAGGAAGATATGTAAGTTTTAAAACTTATCCATTCACATTTAAAGAAGTATGTGAGCTTAAAAATATAACAGATAGAAAAGATATAGAAGAAGTATTTGATGACTATATGACTTGGGGAGGAATGCCACAAAGATTTATGATGACAGATGAAGTTCAGACAAGAACATATTTATCAGACATCTATAATTCTATATTAGTAAAAGATATTATAGCAAGATTTAATATAAAAGATTTAGATCTATTTAATAGAATAGTAGAATATATAGTTACAACACCATCTCAAAATTTTTCAGCAGAAAGTTTATCAAATTATTTTGCAAATAAAGATGATAGAGAAGTTTCAAAAATAACTCTATATAACTATTTAGAATATATGACAAAAGCTATGATGATAAATAAAGCTGATAGATATGATGTTAGAGGAAAAAGAATATTAAATGGAAAATACAAATATTATTTAACGGATTTAGGTTTCGGTCAAATAATGAATGTTGGAAAAAGACCACAACTAGGAGCATATTTAGAAAATATTGTATATAATGAATTACTATCTAGAGGATATGATGTTAAAGTCGGAAATTTAGAAAATGGAGAAATAGACTTTATAGCGACAAGATTTAAAGAAAAGATATATATTCAAGTAGCTTACATTTTAGCAGATGATTCTGTTATTGAAAGAGAATTTGGAGCATTTAAAAATATAGAGGATAACTACCCTAAATATGTTTTAACAATGGATAAATTTGATTTTTCACAAAATGGTATAATTCATAAAAATGTAATAGATTGGTTATTAGAAGAAAAATAAGAAATTAAATAATAATATAGTAATTTATGAAATAGTACGAAAAATATATTATATAGCCTTAAGACAAAATCTTAAGGTTTATTTTTTTGCCCTAAACTTATACTAAAAATTATTTTTAAAGCCTTAAAATTGAATTTGAGGCAAATAAAAACTAAAAGAAAGGAGCATTATATGAACAAACAAAAATTAAAAGGTTTATGGATACCAGCAGAAATTTTATTAAATGAAGAACTAACAGATAAAGAAAAACTAATACTTGCAATGATTTTATATTTAAGCGAAGAAACATCAAGTTGTTTTGCAAGTAATAAATATATAGCAAATATAGTAAATGTAACAGCAGATAGAGTGTCAAAAATAATAAGTTCTTTAAGAGACAAGAACTATATAAAAGTAAAATTAAAATATAAAACAGATAGTAAAGAAATACAAGAAAGACAAATTTTACCTATAGTCGAAAACATCAATAGGTGTAGTCAAAAACACCTAGAGGGTATAGATATAAATAACTATTCAGATAGTCAAAAGCAACCATACCCTATAGGTGATAATGATAAAGATATAATAAATAATATAAAAAATAAAAATAATTATAATAAAGAGGACACACATAAAAAGAAAAATATTCCATATAGAAGTGACAGGTATGGCGATGACTTCAATTGGGATAGCTTATATGCAAATTATAAAGAGATTAGTGCTACTTCAAATGTATAGCTAATCTCTTTTAATTTGCCTAAAAAACTATGAATAGTTTTTTAGCAATCCAAAATAAAAAAGTGAATTTTTATTTTGGATTGAATGGGGTGTGGGGTGATGCCCTGCCACACGAAACACTTTTTGAAGCAGTAAGCTAAAAAAGTGTTGTAGTGTGTTACAAGACAATTAAAAAAGAGCAGAATTTAAGAAATAAATGTGTCTTATTAGCTAGTATCACTAAGAAGAAACTAGCTGAAGAGGAGGAGGTTAGATAATATGAGTTATGCAATAATTAGAAATACAAAATACAAAAGAGAAAATCTGAAGGGAATATATAGACACAATGAAAGAAGAAATAAGAATTATTCAAATGGAAATATAGATAAAGAAAAGTCATATTTGAACTATTCAATAAAATCTCCACAATATAGTTATGAAAAAGAATTTGATAGAATAAAAGAAAAATATGATTTAAAAGGACAAATAAAAACGGTAAGTAATATAGCTTGTGAATATATAATAACATCAGATAAAGAATTTTTTGAAACAATAGGAGAAGAAGAAACAAAAAGATACTTTGAAACTGCATATAATTTCGTAGCTGAATATAAAAATTTAGGCGAACAATATATAATGTCTGCAAAAGTGCATATGGATGAGGAAACTCCACATATGCACTTAATTTTTTTACCTGTTGTTCATACCAAGGATAAAGAAGGTAATGACATTAATAAATTAGCTTGTAGCGAATTTTGGAAATCTAAAGATAGTTATAAACAACTTCAAAATGCTTTTTATGATTATATGATATCTAATAATTTTGAACTGGAAAGAGGTCTGGCAAAAGAAGAAACAGGAAGAGAACATATAGATTCGAAAAGATATAAAGAAATAACTAATTTTGAAAAAACAAAAGAAACATTAAAGAATATAAAATTAGAATTGCCGAATGTTCCAAATATTGATGATATTAATATCAATAGATTGTCAAAGAAAAGAGATGAAAAAATTTTAGAAGAAATCATAAAACCAAAAGATGATGTTATTCAAAATTTATACAAAGATAATTTGAATTTACACAGAGAATTATCAAGACAAACTAAAATAATTGAAGAAGCAGAAAAATATCAAAAAGAAAGAGATTCAATAATTACAGATAATGAAAAATTGCACAATCAAGTAGAAAATATTCAAGCAGAATATAAAGAAAAAGAATCTGATATGGAATGGAAATATAAAAGTAAAATAAAAAGTTTGGAAAAAGAAAATAACCATTTGCACAAAGTAGTAGATAAGTTTTATGAGACAGTAGAAAAATTTATAGATTGGATTTGTCAAAAAATTGGTATTGGAGAATCTAAAGAGTTAGTTAGAGAATTTGAAAAAGAAACTAATATGTATATTGATCCAGAGAAACAACTAAAAAAAGAAGAAATAGCAAAAGAATGGGATTTGGAAATATAAGAGCAAACAAATTTATTTGCTCTTATAACTACTATTTCATATGTTTTAATGCAAATTCACAAGCAGATACTACGAACCCATTAAAAGAATATTCTTTTTTATCTAATCCTTCATTAGCTTTGTCAACAATTTCGATGATTTGAGAATTTATTTCAACAGGAAACCTAATACTTTTATAAATGTTGGCTTCGGTAGATTTTTTCATAACAAATTTATCCATAAATATAACCTCTTTTCATATTATTTTTAAATCTATTGAAATTATACTTAAAATATGGTATATAAAAATAACCGAAATACAGTTATAAAAACAAGAAAGGAAGAATTAAAAAAGTTATGGATGGAGTATTACTTTTATTTAAGTAAATTGCCAGAAGAAGAAAGAAGAAATCAAATATTATTACTAATTGGATTTTTTATTGTATTGTTTATAATAGGAGGGATTGGTGAATTTATTAGACATAAATTCAATAAAAAGAAATAGTACAATTTAAATATATATAATTAAATAAATTCAAAGTTTACAAAATTTGCAAAATGCAAGAAAATGTGGTATTATTAACATAATGGCAATAGCCATGTTGAAACCGTTATAAAATTATCACTTAAGGAGGTATAAACTATGAAACGGTATGAAAAATTTGTGCTTGAGGCAGAAACAGGTATAACCTTTGAAGTCTCAGAGGGAACAAGTGGAGAGTTAATTATCAGAGCTCTGAACATTGCTACAGCTAATGTCTATTCTACAAACTATGTAAATCCTCCAATTCCAGAAGGATATAAGCATATCTGTGGAGAATGGAACAATGGATTTGTAATTGAAAGATGTTCTGATGGAAACCAGTTTGTATGGATTCCTGTTGGAAGTCTTGACTCTAATGGAACACTTGATGGAGAACATTTTTCGGAGAAATTCGGCAGACGAAATTACATTAACGATGAATTTTCGGATCATGGATTCAATGAAGCTTTAAATGGTGAACTGCTTGAACAACTTGAAAGTGTCAAAAAATATGGGGGATTTTATATTTCTCGCTATAACATTTCCAAGAGTTCAGCAGGAAAACCGCAGTCGGTAAAAGGAGTTATGCCGTGGGTAAACATCAATTTTGATGATGCCAAGAAGGTTGCATCCACTATTGAAGATAATGAAGCAGTTAAGAGTCATCTGACTTTTGGTGCAGAATATGATTCGGTATTGGAGTGGTTTATTAAAACGGAAATTAAAACTCGTGCTGAAATTGCAGAGGACTCTACTGAATGGGGCAATCATTGGAATACAGAGAATCCTCCGAGGAAAGTAGTTGAAACAGGAAGCAGAGAAGAATGGTGTGCTAATAACATCTACGACTTTGCAGGTAATGTAGATGAATGGACACAAGAACAGAATAATAGTTCGTATCGTGTTATCCGTGGTGGCTGTTGCAACATTAATGGGAACAATTTTCCTGTCGCCTATCGCTATTACGACTGTCCTAATAACTACTATCGCAACACTGGTTTTCGTGCCACGCTTTATATTAAGTAGCACTGACCACTGTAAAACTATCCTAATTTGTTTCAAAACACAGATAGAAGGAGAGAACTTTGAAATTTCAGAGTCTCTTCTTCTTTTTTTGAAAGGGGGATATATGAGATG
>USMB01000015.1 GCA_900555615.1 uncultured Clostridium sp.
TTGGTGGTAGAGAATATGGAAATGCATTCTCAGAATTGAACGACCCAATAGACCAATATGAAAGATTTAAAGAAGAAATTGCTGCAAGAGAAAATGGGGATGATGAAGCTGGAATGATGGATGAAGATTATATCAATGCTCTTGAATATGGTATGGCTCCAACAGGGGGATTAGGAATAGGAATTGATAGATTAGTTATGTTATTAACAGATGCAGCTTCAATAAGAGATGTATTGTTATTCCCAACGATGAAACCTTTAAATTAGATAGGAGAATTTTATGTTTGGATATAATATAGATAAAAAAACATTATATATAATAGTAGGCATATTAGTAGTATTTTCATTAATGAGTTATGGAACAGAAGGAATATTTAGTTTAATATTATCAATTCCAGCTGTATTGTTAGCAATAACAGTACATGAATTTGGACATGCATTTGCAGCGTACAAATTAGGAGATGATACTCCATTAAGACAAGGAAGATTAAGCTTAAATCCATTTGACCATATAGATCCACTTGGAATAGCAATGCTTTTATTTGCTCATATTGGATGGGGAAAGCCAGTTGAAGTAGATCCAAGAAATTACAACAGAAATATTTCAGTAGAAAAAGCAGATGCAATAGTATCATTTGCAGGACCATTAATGAATTTTATTACAGCACTTATATTTGCATTAATATATTGTGCAATAATAAAATTTGCTGGATATAGTTTTATATTAAGCAATGTTGGAAAAATTATAATTGCGATTGTAGCAAGTGTTATAACAATGGATGTTGGATTAGGAGTATTTAACTTAATTCCACTACCACCACTAGATGGTTCAAAAATATTTTTACCAATTATGCCAAGAAATGCAAAAACATTTTTTGTAGATAATGAAAGAATATTTTACATTATATTTTTAGTTATTTGGATAACAGGAATAGCTGGACGTTTAATCTCTCCACTTGTAGATTCAATGACAAATGGAATATTAAGCATAGCACTAAAAATATTTGGATTATAAAATAGGAGAAAAAAAATGACAGAAAAAGATGTAATAGTATTAGGAATAGAATCAAGCTGTGACGAGACCTCTGTTGCCGTTGTAAAAAACGGTAGAGAGGTTTTATCAAATGTAATAGATACACAAATTAAAATTCATGAATTATATGGAGGAGTAGTGCCAGAAATAGCTTCAAGAAATCATATTGAAGCTATTTCAAGAGTGGCAAAAACAGCATTAGAAGAAGCTAAAATGAGTTTTAGTGATATAGATGTAGTGGCTCCAACATATGGACCAGGATTAGTAGGAGCATTATTAGTTGGATTATCATATGGAAGAGGACTTGCATATGCGTTGAAAAAGCCATTAGTAGGAGTTAATCATCTAGAAGGACACATTGCAGCAAACTATATAACACATCCAGATTTAGAGCCACCATTTTTATGTATGTTAACATCTGGTGGAAATACTCAAATAGTATATGTAAAAGATTATTGTGATATGGAAGTGCTAGGCAGAACTCGTGATGATGCAATAGGAGAAGCATTTGACAAAGTGGCTAGAGTAGTTGGACTAGGATATCCAGGAGGACCAAAAGTCGATAAATTAGCTCAACAAGGCAATCCAACAATAGATTTTCCAAAAACTCATTTTGAAAATTTAGATTTTAGTTTTAGCGGAATAAAAACAGCAGTAATAAATTTACATCACAAAAATCCTGATGTAAGTAGAGAAGATTTGTGTATGAGCTTTGAAAAAGCAGTAACAGAAGTTCTAATTGAAAATATCACAAAAGCAATTGAGCAAACAGGAATAAAAAAAGTTGTGTTAGCAGGAGGAGTGTCAGCAAATACACACATTAGAAGTGAATTTGAAAAATTAGAACAAAAAGGAATAAAAGTATATAAGCCAGATTTAAAATTATGTACAGATAATGCGGCAATGATAGGAGCAGCGGGATATTACAGGTATATGCATGGGGATTTATCAGAAAATACATTAAATGCAGTACCAAACTTAAAAATTGGAGATTAGAAAAGGAAAAATAATATGTCAATATTTGTAATAGCAGACCTACATTTATCATTAAGAGTTCCAAAGCCAATGGACATATTTGGTGATAACTGGTCAGGCCATGAAGAAAAAATAAAAAAAGATTGGTTAGAAAAAGTAAAGGAAAATGACTTGGTAATTTTACCAGGTGATTTTTCATGGGAAACTTATTTAGAAAATACTAAATTGGATTTTGGATATTTAAATAGTTTGCCAGGAAAAAAATTAATGCTAAAAGGAAACCATGATTATTGGTGGACAACACTAACTAATATGAGAAAATTTCTTCAAGAAAATAATTTTACAAATATTGATTTTTTGTATAATAATAGTTATGAATTTGAAGATAAAATCTTATGTGGCACAAGAGGTTGGAGTATTGCAGATGAAGAAGCTGATGAAAAACTAATAAATAGAGAGCTTATAAGACTAGAGTTATCTTTACAAGATGGAGTAAAGAAATACGGAAATAACAAAGAAATAATAGTTTTTATGCACTATCCACCTATAACGAAAGTAAAAATAGAATTAGAACAAGAAGCAAAGTTTGTAGAACTTATGAAAAAGTATAATGTAAAAAGATGTTACTATGGGCATTTACATGGAGCGTCTATCAAAGATGCGATTGAAGGAGAAGTTGAAGGAATACAGTTTAAATTAATAAGTGCAGATGGGTTAGATTTTAAATTAGAAAAGATTAAATAGAGGAGATATAATGTTAGACTTAAACAAAGATGTAAAATATGTAAAAACAGTAGGACCCAATAGAGTCAAACTATTGAATAAATTAAATATATATACATTAAAAGATTTAATAGAATATTATCCAAGAGATTATGAAGACAGAAGTAAGCCAAAAAACTTATATGAGTGTATAGATGGAGAAGAAGTTCTAATTGAAGCAATGGCAACAGGAAGAATAAATGAAATGCACAAAGGAAGAATGACAATAAGCAGATTAATTGTAAAAGACCAAACAGGAACATGTTATATAACATGGTTTAACCAAGGATATTTGCGAGACAAATTTCAACCTGGAAGAATGTACAGATTTTTTGGAAAAATATCAAACAAAAATGGAAGATTAGAAATGAATTCTCCTGTATATGATGAAATAGATCAAAGTAAAAATACGGGAAAAATTATTCCAATATATCCATTAACATTTGAATTAAAGCAAAATACATTAAGAAGAATTATAGAAAATGGACTCTTGGAAGTAAAAGGGCAGTTACCAGAAACGCTACCAGAATACATATTAAAAGAAAACAATTTATGGGATATAAATAATACAATTGAAAGAATACATTTTCCGGTAGAGTTTTCAGACTTTAATAAAGCTAGAGAAAGACTAGTATTTGAGGAATTGCTTACAATGCAGTTAGCATTATTAAAATTAAAAAATAATTATGAGCATGAGACAGATGGAATTCAATTCAGCAAAGATGTACATATGTCAAATGTTATAAATATGTTGCCATTTCGTTTAACTAAAGCACAATTGAGAGTACTAGAAGAAATTGATAGAGATATGGAAAGCAACAAGCCAATGAATAGATTACTTCAAGGAGATGTTGGGTCAGGAAAAACAGTAGTAGCAATGATAGCAGCATATAAAGCAGTAAAATCAGGATATCAAGCTACAATAATGGCTCCAACTGCAATACTTGCAAGTCAACATTTAGAAAGCTTTAAAGGAATACTAGATGAATTTGGAATTAGAACAGAATTACTTATATCAAATGTTACTAAAAAGAAAAAAGCAGAGATATTAGAAAAATTACAAAGTGGAGAAATAGATGTGTTGATAGGAACACATGCAATATTGGAAGAAAATGTTGTGTTCAAAAACCTTGGATTAGTAGTAACAGATGAGCAACATCGTTTTGGAGTAAAGCAAAGAAGTACAATAGCTGCTAAAGGACAAAATCCAGATATTATTGCAATGTCAGCAACACCGATTCCAAGAACACTTGCATTGATATTATATGGCGATTTGGATATATCTATAATTGATGAACTTCCACCGAACAGAAAGAAAATAGAAACATTTGCAGTCAGAAAAAACATGGAAGAAAGAGTAAATAATTTTATCAAAAAGCAAATTGCAGAAGGTAGACAAGCATATATTGTTTGTCCATTGGTAGAAGAAAATGAAGATATGGAAGGATTACAATCAGTAGTAGAACTTGCAGAAAAGTATCAAAAAGAAACATTTAGTGAATACAAAGTAGCATATTTGCATGGAAAAATGAAGCCAAAAGAAAAAGATGAAATCATGCAAAGATTTAAAGATGGTGAAATTCAAATTTTAATTGCTACAACAGTAATAGAAGTTGGTGTAAATGTGCCAAATGCAAGTATTATGGTTGTTGAAAATGCGGAAAGATTTGGACTAGCACAATTGCATCAATTGCGTGGAAGAGTTGGAAGAGGCGAGTATCAGTCATATTGTATTCTAAAATATGAAGGAAATGGCGAAACAATCAGACAAAGAATGAAAGTAATGTGTGATACAAATGATGGATTTATAATTTCAGAAAAAGACTTAGAACTTAGAGGCTCAGGAGACTTTTTTGGAACAGAACAACATGGGCTTCCAGAATTTAAGATTGCTAATTTGTTTGAAGATATGGCAGTTTTGAAAAAAGTTCAAGGATTAGCTTTAAAAATCATGGAAGATGATCCATTACTTGAAAAAGAAAAAAATGCTAAACTAAATGATTTAGTAAAAGAAAAGTTTAGTTCAAGAATAGAAATTTAAACGTGACAAAAAGGATGTTGATATATATGGGACAAATAATTTTAAGATTAATAGGAGCACTAATTTTATTAGCAGGAGTAATATTGATATATGATGCAAGAATAATAACTAAAAAAGTTTTTGGATTTGGAGACCAAAATGAAGCAACAGATGGATTTAAAATTTTAGGCGTTATAATTGCAGTAATAGGAGGGTTTATCATATTTTTTGTTTAAAAACTCTACTTGACAATAGTATATTGAGTATGATATTATGGAAACGATTTAATCAAAATATTTTAATTCTAATTTTTATAATAGCATATTCAAAAAGAAGGGAGGAAATCTGTTGGATTTAAACCTTATCAAAGATGTTGTCAAAGAAATTCAAAAAAATGATATTGTAGAAAAGTTTATGAGTGAATTATCAAATTTTTTAGAAAACAATCAAGAAATAAACCAAAATAGAAAAGAAGGTCATTTGTATTTGGTAACAGAAGATAGAAATGGCGAAGTATATTTGTGGGATTTTACAGAAAAGCCTGAGCATGAATTTAAAGAAGTATTTACATCAAAAGAATTGATAGATGTTGCAAAAGAGGGAGCAATGCTTCAATTTAAGGATGGAAAATATGAATTATATTCTACAGATGGATATGATATGCTAGAAAATTGGTAAAATGCGAAAAAATGCCAGGTCTCAAATTAGCATGTGAAAAAAAGGATCTGTGAAAAAAAGGACCGACCCCAAATTAACAAGGAGAAGAAATGAGTAAGAGAAAAAACAAAAGAAACAAATTAAATCTAAATGAAGCTTTAGCTTTTATAGTTTTTGCTATTATGGTTGGAATTTATGGATATTTTGGAGGAACAAAAGATGTAAATGCTGAAGATCAAGGAAATCAAAGCATTGCAACAATCAAATCTGCAACACTTGAGAATATTCCGGAGTATCAAGGTTTGCCATATGTTGAAATTAATAATAATATACCTGAATTTAGTGAAAGTGATTATACAACAGAACCTTTTGAAAAATATAGTGAATTAGATAGTTTTGGAAGATGTGGAGTGGCATATGCTAATATATGCAAAGAAATTATTCCAACAGAAGGTGAAACAAGAGGAGCTATTTCTAGTGTAAAACCAACTGGTTGGCAGACTGCGAAATATCCTGGTGTTGTAGATGGAAATTATTTGTATAACAGATGCCATTTAATTGGATATCAATTAGCTGGCGAAAATGCAAATCCTAAAAATTTAATTACAGGAACTCGTTATATGAATGTAACAGGTATGCTTCCTTTTGAAAATGCAGTTGCTGAATATATTCAAAAAAATTCAAAGAAACATGTTTTATATCGTGTTACACCAATTTTTGAAGGTAATAATTTGGTGGCAGATGGTGTTCAGATGGAGGCTTCTTCTGTTGAAGATCAAGGCAAAAGTGTTAGTTTTAATGCTTTTGTTTATAACGTTCAACCAGGTGTTAGCATTGATTATGTAACAGGTGAAAGTAAATTAGAAAGTAAATAATGTAAATTTTTAATAATTTTCCTTCAAAGTTATTGACAAGATTTTTTAAATATGTTATTATAAGCATTGTAATTGAATTGCGGATGTGGCGGAACTGGCAGACGCGCTGGTCTTAGGAACCAGTGTCAACGACGTGGGGGTTCAAGTCCCTTCATCCGCACCAATAAAGAATCTGTTCGAACTACAGATACAAAAATCAATCAGTAAAATGGTTGATTTTTTTGTTTGCGAAAAATTCATCCTAAAAGAAAGGATGGTGTCTGTAATGAAGATTATTAAACAAGAAATACAATTTGAGGAAAGTTTAAAACAAAGGCTTGAATTTATATGTGAGTTTTCTAAAGTAACCCCTACTTTTATAAAAGGTAGTATTAGAAAAATTGAAAAGACTAATCTCTCATATATTGAACCACATAAAGTAATTGTTAAGAACATTACTTTGCTAGTTTTCAATTATTCAAATGATGTTTATATTTCTAATTTAGCTAAAAAGATTAAATTATCAGAATTAGAAACATATTTGAAAAACATATAATTTGTAAAAATTTGGTATTTCCGAAAATCGTGATATAATATAGGCAATTAATTATCTATATTTACTTGAGCAAGGGCAAATATAGCTTTATGAGTACTTTGAAAAAATTATATTATATTACAATTATATTGTATTTTATTTGTGATAAACGGATTTAAGAGATGTCAGTAGTACTCGTATGTACTTTGATGTCTCTTTTTTGTTAGGAGGTTGAATAAATTGAACGAAGAAAAGAAAAAATGTGGTTTGTATATGAGAGTATCAACAGAAGACCAAGCTCGTGAGGGTTTTAGTTTACCAGAGCAAAAAGAAAGATTAGAAGCTTTTTGTAAATTCAAAGGTTATGATATAGTTGATTATTATGAAGATGCAGGAATAAGTGCTAAAACTGGTAATCACAGACCAGAGTTTGAAAGATTAAAGAATGATATAAAAACAAAAAAATAAATACAATTGTTGCTCTAAAGCTAGATAGAATAACTAGAAGTATTTATGATTGGGAAAATCTTATGACATTTTTAGATGAAAATAATGCCTATCTTGATTGTGTTAATGATGAAATAAATACAACAAGTGCAAATGGCAAGATGATTTCAAGATTATTAATGAGTGTAAGTCAAAATGAAATTGAAAGAACAAGTGAAAGAACTAAAATAGGATTAGCAGGAGCAATAAAAAATGGTCATATTCCCCATATAGCACCTCTTGGTTATAAGCACGAAGATAGAAAATTAGTAATAGATTATTCTACTAAAGATGTTATAGTTAGAATATTTGATTTATATTATAATGGCTTATCTTATAAAAAATAAGTAATCTATTTAACGAAGAAAAAGTATTAGTAAAAGATAATTGGCGTGACTCAACTATTGTTAATATTCTTCAAAATGAAATATATAAAGGCGATTTTGTTCATGGAAAAAGAACTAACCACCCTACTTTTTATGAAGATGTAGTAGAACCTATTGCATCAAAAGAAATATGGGAAGATTGTCAAGTGCAGAAAAAGAAGAATTCAAGAGCATTTAAAAGAACATTAACTTATTTATATTTGCAAAAACTAAAATGTCCTAAATGTGGCAGAATTTTAGGTGGTAAAGCAACAACAAAGAAAAATGGAAAATCCTATTTCTACTACTATTGTAATGATTGTAAAATTGAATTTAAAGAAAAGCTGATAAATGACTATTTTAATGAATTTATAGCAGAATTAATCCAATATGATGAAGTTGTTAATCAATTCTTCTTGCCTATGATAAAGCAAAAATTTGATGAACCTAAAGAACAATTAGAAAAAGAAATAAATAATCAGAAAAGCAAACTAGAAAGAATTAAAAAAGCATATATCAATGGTGTTTTTGAATTAAAAGAATATAACGAAGAAAAGAAAATCGTTGAAAAAGCTATCACAGAGCTAGAAACTAAATTAGATACTACAGATAGTGTAGAAGAATTAAGATTTACCCCAAAAGATATTTTACTAAAACGAGATATTGATTTTATCAACAAGATAAAACTAGATAAAGAATATCAAGCAAGAACTAGAACTTGGAAAGATTATACACGAGAAGAACAAGCTGATTTAATAATGAGATATGTTGAAGATATTGAATTAGACAATATATGTACAGTAATAGCAGTAAAGCAAATTAATTTCAGACAATCAATTTGCAATCCTTGTCAAGAACTATTTGATAAAGGTTATATTGATACTACTAAACCAGCAATATTTGGTAATGTGCTTGGCAATGTTCGATTTAGTAATTATCTAGCTGAAGAAGAATTTGGCGAAATAATATTAAGATTACAACAATACTATGATGTTCATTTTACAGAAGCAACATACTATGTACAAAATCAAACGTTTTGCTTTAACTTTGTAGAAGATAATAGTGTTATTGTCAGAGTATTTCCTCTAGGAGATTATTATAAATTAGATCCAGATAATAAAATGGAAACTTATAAATTTGGAATACTCTATATTAACGAAGAAGATAATTTTCAGATGCAAGAAATTGATGCTGCATTTGATTATATACCAGATGAAACTAATACAAGTGTAATTTATACAAAGGATACCACTCCTATTTCAATAGGTGTTAAGCCAGTAAAATTCTGCGAAGATGCACTTGATAAAACAAATTAACGTGGCACGTTTTGTTTTTGCTTTATCAAAAATGAAAGTGGCGATAGTTAATTTGAATAAATTTTATCTCTGTGAGAGAAAATTTATTGTCTCGCAGAGCCCCCGAGTTTTGATAGCATGTCAAAACTCATAGGGGGTTAGGAATTCTGACAAGTCAAATTCCTGCGCTGCGAAGAAATTTCAAAGGAGGTACTATATGAATGAAGAACTAGCATATTCTATTCACTTAGGTAGTGATAAGAATAGAACAAACAAAGCAAAAGAAATTGCAAAAAGTAATCCATCTGGAACAACATCATTTTCAAATAATGCTATTCAAAATGCAAAACAATTATCAGATGCAAATAAACACAATTTAAGAGATTATGATAAAAACAGAGATGATATTTTTGTGATATATGGTTCAAATAATTTGTTTAATGATGTTAGAGGTTTATATTTACAAGAATTTGAACAAGCAAAACTTGAATATAATGAGAAGCAAACTCGTGAAGATAGAAAAATCAAAGATTATTTCAATAAAATCTCACAAGACAGTCAAAGAGATTTAGCTTGTGAAATTATAATTGAACTTGGAGATATGGATTTTTGGAAAGATAAAGATATGAAATATAAAAAGAGAATGTCAGATGTGTATAATGAACAAGGAAAAGATTTAATGAAAGTAGTTCCAGAATTTAAAGTTGCAAATGCAGTAATACATTATGACGAAACCTCTCCCCATATGCATATTATTGGTGTACCAGTAAAAGATGATTATAAAAAAGGTATGAAAAAACAAGTAGCTAAATCTCAAATATTTACTAAAAATTCATTAAAAGTAATTCAAGATGAAATGAGGAAATGTTGTATAAAATCGTATAACAAATTTTATGACAAGACATCTGAACTAAAGAAAAAGCAAAAAGGCAGAAATAAGGATATTCCAGTTGAAGATATGACAGATTATAGATTAGTCAAGAAACAATATGAAAAGAAAGAAAAAAAGCTTGCTGAAGCAAATAAACAAACTTATAAACTTGATAATACAACAAAAGATATAAATCAAATATTAGATAATTTAAAACCTGCTAAGTTTAATAAAAATAATATGGTTATTTCAAATGAAGATGTGGAGAAAATCAAAAACTTTACTAAAGATGTAAACTCTACTACTAAAACAGTTAGAAGTGTAAATGACTTGAATCTGGCTATTAAGGATTTTGAACGTACTACATTTGAAACAATAAAAGAAGTATCTTCTTTAAAATATGAAATAGAATTAAAAGATAATGTAATTAGCAGTTTGAAAAGTGAATTATCTACTAAAGATAAGATTATTAATAAATTACAAACTGAAAAAGAAAAACTAAAAACAGAATTACAAAAATTTAAAGGCTTTTGGCATAAATTAGTAAAACATTTTCAAAATAAAATTAGATTTGATAAAGATGAAAAATATAAATATGTCAGTGATGACCCATATAAAAATGGCATTTTTAATGACAATGATAATCGAATTGTTAATGATGTATCAAGAAAAGTTAGACCTGCAGATGAAATTGATATTACTAAAACTAAAAAGAAAAATAATATGGAATTAAAATAAGGAGTGTTATGTGTGGAAAGTGAAAAAGTAAAATATTTAATAAATATGATAAATGATATGGATATAAAAGATAAATTAAGACTAGCAATATGTATGAGCCAAAGCAAATGGTCAGGTCTTATATACAACACTAAAGAAAACTATGAAAAATTTGATGGTATGCTAAAAGATATTGATGAAGAATATAGAACTACACTTATAAACTTTGCAAAATATAAACTTGTAATGTTTGCAATGGCTAAACTTATGGAAATGGAAACAACAGAACAAAATAAAGTTGCATTGTATTTATTTAATCTCATATAAAGACTAGCGTTTAAAACAAAAAATCGTCAAAGTATTGAAATATCAATAAATTTGTTGTATAATACTAAAAGCAAAAACTTTTTGCAAAGCCTTTGAAAGCATAAAAAACTATTCGGAGGCTGATGCCTCCGAATGACTATGAGGAGGGAAAATAATGTTAGTTTTAACAAGTACGGAAAAAATCATTGTAATAATTGCCTATGCAGTTGCCTTTATCTTTACTATGATTATGGCAAAAGTGGTTTTTTCAAAAAAAGAATATCGCCATCTAGCTTTCGGTTTACAGGTAGCTTATACGGCAGGATTTTATTTTGCAATTTTTTGGTGCATTATTTTGGTGGCAATGTTCTTGTGTTTCTTTCTTTGATAAACTAACATAAAAAAGTCTTAAAGGGGGAAATAACTAGCAAAATCCAAAGTACAAATATCAATACCATTGCTAAAGGAAGGTGGTAATATGTCTAAAATATCTACGGAGGCAAAATTATACATACAAAGCAAACGATTTGGGCATAAATGCAGAGCCTCAAAACCTGTGGACAGAAGTTATAGCAACTTTGCAGGAAGTAATGTTCCGACATTGACAAAGGAACAATATGACAAAGCTATGTCTGTATATCACAAGATGAAGAATATGAGTGCTTGATAAAGGGGCTATTTATATGTTCACTATGTTTACTAGTACGAAACAAGAAAAAGTACTGCGAGGACAAAAAAAGTATTACTTGGCCAACAATGTTAATGTGCAAGGCAAGCGTCCTGTCGCTCGTGAAAATAGCAATGTAAATAGTAAAACAGATTTATCTAAATACAAAAAGTTCTCTGCAGACCTTTCTGATTTTGGATAAATGTACGAATGATGACATTTATAATGGCACTCTTGCCAGGTTAGTAGGTTCTGACTTCTACGATAGTTTAGAAGTGAAACAG
Source organism: uncultured Clostridium sp. (assembly GCA_900555615.1). Taxonomy (GTDB): domain Bacteria; phylum Bacillota; class Clostridia; order TANB77; family CAG-508; genus CAG-269. The sequence goes on from USMB01000015.1 coordinate 11,827, forward strand.
CGTTGCGAAGACATTATCAGCACACTATTTATTATCGACTGCCTAGAAGTCGTTGGACATGGCCAATATAAACTTCATATGTCTTTTCCCTCAGTAGTTCCGAGGTGATTATATGGCAGATGAACGGTACATGAAGATGACACCAGAAGAAAAGAAGGTTTGGAGAGAAAAGAGAAAGCCTGCAATTTCTCCTCAAACACAAGGATTTTATCCTAAACCTGGTCCTGGTAGAGAAAATTAGGTATTTGAACGTGCTGCTACTAGGCGAGCTGCTGGAACATATGTTGCAAACAATTAAGACTTTTACCCCATGTACGGAGTTTCCGTGCCTGGGGTTTTAAAATTTTTAAGAATTTATATTGTATTTTATAAAAATATGATATACTTTAATAAATTGATTGATATTTGTATCAATCGTTAGGAGAGCCGAAAAAAGTTGTAGATAACTACGCCATCGGCACCAAAGGTGGATTTACTCGAACTCGTGAAAAACATTGCTATAAGCGAGTTTGAGTAATCTAAAAATTGAATATCATATCATTTTAAAAAGTCAATTTACATTGGCTTATTTTTTTACTTATTTTATGAAGATTTCCATAAAAAGGTAAAAACAGCCTCAAAATATTGAAAAAAGGAGGATTTTGTGATATGATATCAACAGTTAAAAAAAATAACTATTCAAAATGAATTACTTTCAAAAATCAAATGGGCTTGTACTTTTAGTAATTGTGAACCAAAGATAAAGAATGGTAATTTGAGAAAGCTTGAAAAGTTTAATGTTGCTTATGTAGAACCACATAAAGCCATAATTAAAGATAAAACATATTTATTCTTTAATTCTCATGACTATTTCTACATAAACGATTTAACAAACAAGTACCCTCTCTCAAGTTTAAGAGAAATTATCAAGGCTAATTAATACTAAAAGTTATTTTTGTTTTTAAGTAAGGCATAATTTATAATAATAATTTAGGTGTTAGTTGGTAAATTTACTATTCTAACACTTTTTTTGTTAGAAAATTGGAGGTTGTTTAATGGAAAGTACTGAACTTGAATGTAGTGAAAAAAAGAATGTTGCAGGAATATCTGCAAAAGATATTACACATAGACCACAATTCCAGCAAATGCTAGAAGATATGAAAACAGGAAAAATTAAGTATATAGTTGCATATAAACTTTATAGAGTAACTCGAAGTGTAAAAGACTTAGAAACATTAATTAGTACATTAGAACAATATCATTGTTATTTGATTTGTGATAGAGATGGTGTCAATACTAGTACAGCAAATGGTCGTTTCTTCGTCCGTATGCTAACTGTGCTTTCACAACTTGAAATAGAAATAGTATCTGAAAGAACTAAATTTGGTTTAGGTGGTGCAATTAAGGCAGGTCACATACCTGGACCTTGCCCATTTGGTTATTATAGAGATACTGATAAGACAATAAAAATTGATATTTCTACTAAAGATATAGTAATTAGAATTTATAAATTGTATCTTGAAGGAAAGTCTTATCAACAAATTGCAAATATTCTAAATGATGAAAATGTACCATCTCCTGTAAAGTCTAAGTGGGGAGATTCCGCCATTGAAAAAATTATAAACAATAGAATTTATATGGGTGATTTTGAAAGATATAAAAAGGATAAAGATAGAGAAAGTGAAATCTATATGAATGTTTTTCCACCTATTATATCTCGAGCAATGTGGGAAGACACTCAGAATCAAAAAGGTAAAAATCAAAGGTCTTATTCAAGGCATCGTGTTTATATATTCTTTCAAAAACTTATATGCCCAAAGTGTGGAAAAATAATGACTGGTAAAGGTGCAGGTGGCAAAAAATCTAAATATATGTATTATACCTGTGAAAAATGCAAAATCTATTTTAATGAAGATGATATTGAAGAAACTTTAATTGATTATATATTAGATTTTATAGAATATGACTATCAAGTTAACAAATTCTTTTATCCTATACTTGCTGAAAAGAAAGATGATGAAGCAAAAGAAATTAAAAAATATGAATGAATTATCTAGACAAGCAGTTTTATTAAATGAAAATAGAATTGGCTCATTAGAAGATTTAAAAACTTTTAGAGCCAAATTAGAAGATGAAGTAAGAATTTTAAAAGGAACTAGAGAAAGTTTACAAAGGAAGAAGAGAAAGTCTATGAATCAAGAAGATATAGCTAAGTTTGATATAGAATTAAAATTAATTGCTCATAAAATAAAACAATTAAATACCGATATTCAAAATTGTTATAAAATTGAGAAACGTACTATTTTGTGGAAACAAGAGTATGATAAAACTATGGAAAAAGAACAAGAACGACAAAAACAAGAGGAATTAAAGCAAAGTAAAAAGAAATTAAGAAAATATATGAGATAAAACTTATATAAATGAAACAAATAAAAAGATGATATTACTTATAACAAAATTCGAAAGGAAACATCTAACACCAGGTTAAATTAATTGATAATTCTTTGATTTTAGTAAACATTTTATGGTGCGATTGTATCGAATAATATCTTTATGAAAAAACGGACAAGTTTTCATAATGTAGGCAAAAACTCCTCGACAAAATTCTATATTTTTTCCCTGTATATATTGATTAATTTCCAATAAAAGTATATAATAAAATTAGATTAGTTTAGTTTTTTAGAAAGGGATTTTTAATATGGCATATATGGGCAGAGGAGGCTTTTCCTCTTTTGGTGGTGGAGGTCTAGGTGGTGGACTTGGATCAAATGATAATGATAATAATAATGATAATAGACATAATGGAAGAATGTACTATAGAGGTGGTTTCTTTAGGATGTATTATTACATTCCATTAGATAATACTTATGTTATTTTCCAAATGATTGCAGCTATTATAATTTTTACAATTGCAGGTATTACTTTTTTAGCAACATATAAACCATCAGTAGTTGATCCAATAGAAGATACTAAAAGATTATTTATGAATACTTATATAATAACTACTTTGTCTTTAGTAGTTCTTACATTACTTGCAAATTATTTTTCAAAAGATAAAAATGCACTTATAAAAAGACTATTTGTAATTATATCAATTTCAATAATAACAATTTTAGTATTTTTTGGAGTAAAAGCAAATATGGATTCAACTTATACAAAGAGTAAATTTGAACAAATATATACACAGAAATATGGAGAGCAAACTTCTAATACGAAATCTAAATTTGATATAGGTTTGACAGGAATGCAAATGAAAACGGAAAAAGAATACTATGTTGATGAATGTGCTAAAGCATATAATATATTTAGTATAAGAATGTATGGAATATTTGGAGTTAATATATTACTTATAATATTGTTAATTTATCAAATATCAAAAGTTTCACAAATTCAAGATAAGAGAGATAGATTAAGTAAAGATGATGCAATTTTATTTGATGAAGAAGAAAATGTGAAATTTTAAAGAAATAAATGGGGGATTGCACAAATGAATGATAAAGAAAAAAAATTTATCAAAAATGTTAACATTGACAAAGCAAAAAATAAGACAATGGCTTGTATTGGTTTAACTATTATAAGTTTACTAAGTTATGTAGTACCTCTTATGTTTGGCGACTTTGATTTTGGAATGATTTTCGAAATTTTTACTTTAGTATTTATATTTATGGCAAGACATTATATGTCTGAATATGATGAAGATCGTTCAAAAAGATTTACAATTTTTGCTATGATACCAATTGGTTGGTTACTTATATATGATTTAATAACAATCTTATCTTATGTTACTGATGTATTGGATTTTACATTTTTAGGATTAGATTTTGTTTTACAAGAAGGCTTTACAATATTAGATTTATTAATATTATTTGCTATAAATAAAGATTTAAGAAAAGCAGATAATCCAGAGAAATATAAAGAAAGTACAGATTGGTTTTATGAAAGATTAGATGAAAAAGATAATGAAGGGGGAAAATAAAAATGTTTGAAGATAAACATATGTTTAAATTTGTTTGTGCGATGTTAGGGTTTGCATCAATAATTATACCAGGTCCAATAGTTCCAATTATAAGTTTTATAATTGCTATTGCTATGCTTGTTTATAAAATAAAACAAGCAAAAGAAAGTCCAGAGGGATTTGAATCTCTTATGCTTGATATAATTATTATTGTAATCATTATAGTTATAGATATTGGATTCTTTGCAATGAGAATATCTATAGAGAATGAATACAATAAATATAATTATTCATCAAGTAGTTCACAGGAAATGAGTGCTTCTGATTTTGCTGAAAGTGCAATAGCTGCTTATGGACTTGGACATTTAGCACAATTCTCAGATGAAGGAAATCATTTAGCAGAAATCAAAAGTGGTTTTACATCTTATTTAAAAAATGAATTGGGACTAAGTGATGTAACAAGTAAACGGAAACAAAATTACATGTAAAGTTAAATATGATACAATTATTTTCACAGTAACAAAAAATGATATTAAATACAGTGTAAAATAATATGTTTTACGAAAGAAAAGGGGGATTTATGAATAGAAAAAGAACAAATCGTTTAGTAGCAATTTTTAATATTTTAGCAGTTGCAACATTTTATATATTTGTATTTTCTGCTAATTACTTAATGTCTAGTATGATGACTGGTGGAAAATCTGTATATGGTAATTTTGTCCTTGATATTTTTTTAAACAATATTCAAATTATAATGCCAATAATAGAAATTGGTGTAGGTGTATTTAATATTATTTGTGCAATACAAAATAGAGAAAACAAAAAAATATGTTTTTGGCAATTAGTATTTGGTATTTGCTATTTATATGCTGGTATAGGAATATTAATATCATTTACTAATATAGATGAAGATATTACAGATTGGATTAGTAAAATTATCTTTAGTATTGTTCCTATCATATTTGCTATTATAAACTTTATAAGAATTAAGAAAAATAGACCTAAAGTAATTCAAGTTATATCTTATGTTGCTGTCATTATATTGTCTATACTTCATTTAATAGGTATTATAGGCGAATACTGGAGAATAATTGCTATTGTTATGCAACTAATATATATACATTTTCAGGATAAATATATTGAAGAAAGTAAAGCAAGAAAAATTTTAAATATAATATTGTATTATATACTTTATGCTTTATTATCAGTTGGAATATTCTTAGCACTTATATTATCTTTATTAACAACAAAAATAAATGATGATAAATGGAAAAATTCTCTATCTGAACTATATAATAATATTTCTACATTAAATGGTGCCACTACAAAAAAATTGTATATACCTGTAGAAAAGAATTATAAATTTGGCTTTATTACAGAGAATGGAAACGAAAAAATACCATGTGAATATGATCGTGTTTCTTATTTTAATGAGATAGAAATTAATGGAAGTAAATACTATGTTGCTCTTGCAAAAAAAGATAACAAATATTATATACTTTCAAAATCTAATAATAATATAGAAATAGATAATTCACTAACAAAATATTTAAATAATATAGATGGTTTTATTGGTACACAAATGTTAGAAATTTTTAATAAAGATAAAGATTATAGATTAGCCTATTTACAATCATTTGAATTTTTCTTCCAAGTATTTACTAGAGGAGAAATGAAATTAAGTCAACAAGTAGTTGAAAAAAATAATTATGGAACTGGTCATGAGGTTGAACTTTCTGAAAGAAATTCTAAATATACATACAAAACTGCAAATTATTCTATGTTGATAGAGCCTATATATGATGGAACAGAGGAAGAAAATGATTATTATGATAACTATAATAGCAATAGTTATTACTACGATAAAAAAGAAGATATGTACCATATTTCATCTTATGAAACTAAGTATAAAGTTACTGTTACAAAACCTAATGAAGAGCTACAATCTAGTATAGTATATCTACCAGGTATTGATACAGATGATGCTACTATAGAAACTTTTACAGATGGATATATTGAATTTAAAACTGAAGATGAAAAAAGAATTGGTTGGTATGATAGCAATGGAAATCAAATATCAATTCCTAGCTGTTATGAAATAAAAGATATAAAAAATGGAAAAATTATTTTACAAGTTATTAATAATGATGATGATGAGAATTATAATGAAAATGAAAAATATGAAATGAATTTTATAGTTATTGATATGTCTGGAAATACATTATTACAAACAACAGCAATAGATGTGTATGAAAATATGTATTTAGTAAAAAACAAAAATAAAAATATGGTACTGCTGGATAATGATTTAAATCAAATTTCAAATGAATATGATAAAATTATTACCACAATGCAAATGGATATATCTGCTAACTATAGTTCATATTATTAAAAAATAAAATAGTATGTACATTTTAAACACATACTATTTATTTTTTACTTATAATTTTTTTCATATAGCTCTGTATTTAAGTAATCACAATCCACAGAACAAAGTAATTCTAAAAATTCACTATCTGATAATTCGCCATAATAATTTGCTTTATATCTATTTTCATTCATCCCACTAATACTTTCAAAATTTGTTCCAATTATTTGACAATTATTTATATTTATTAAATCAAATTTAAGATTATCTACATCAATGTTATATGATGTATTATAGTAACTATATCATGTATTGTTCTTAGTAAGATTTGAAACAATTAGAATTCCATCATTAGCTCTACAAGTATCAATAATATCATACTCTTTCGTTATTTCTTGTAAATTCTCATCCAAATATACATTCTTTCCATTTCGTTTTTTTACAGCATAACCTTTATCAAGTACAGTTATTTCTTTATATAAATCTGAAACTTTATTTCCTTGATAATCTATCAAATAAACTCTTGCATCTATGTTTTGATTATTCATATCAGTATAATTTTTTACCGCTATATATTTATCGTTAAAATCTAATATTTGTATTTTTTCATTTATATAATGTGTTTGTCCTTTTAAGTCAATCCATCCAAATTGTTCTTTTTCAAAATTATATATTGGAATATATCCGTTTAAATAAGTATCAATGTAATTGTAATCATATTTAGAATAGTAATTATCTTCGTCATCTTCTTTGTAAATATATAACTTACCATCAATACTAATTTTTCTACCATTATATGTTACACTTTCTGTTTTGGTATTATATGATAACTCTAAATCCTTACCCCAATTATTAGAAATTTCAAATGATAATATATCTTCATTTGAATTATATCCCCAATCGCTGCTACTATTATATCTTACTTCTTTTTCTGAACCATAATATGAATATCTGCTACTATATTTAGATTCATTAAATTTTAAAATTGTGTTTAATGATTTAGCATTATCTCTTAAATAATCTCTTAATCCATATGGAATTGAAGATGCACTTACTTTATAATCTCTTTTTTTGTTTTTATAACTTGCAATTTGATTGCCGTTACTTGTTATAATTACCAATTCATTGCCATTTGAAACAGCTGCAATATAATATTTATTACTTGTACTAGAATCTTCTATTTCCAAAAATTCAGAGCAATCATCATATTTAAAGTCTATTACAGTAGTTCCGTTAGAATTAATATATCCCCATTTGCCATGTTCCTTTACTTTTATAGGTGCAATATTTGAATTATTTGTTGATTGCATAATAGTTTTCATCATGTTTTTTTCATTATTTGCGTATTTTATTTCAAAATCAGATTTTAAACATAAATATCCTATAGATGAAACAATAAACAATATCGTACTTAATATCAATATTCCAAATAATATTCTATGTTTTTTTCCTTATGTCAATATTTTGGGTATAAAAATTTAAAAGATTCGTAAAATTACTTGACTGCAAAACAAATGTTTGATATAATGGCGCAAAACAAAAATAGGAGTTGGTTTGAATGAATAAATCAGAAAAGATTAAAGAATATAGCAATAAAAGTTTTGAAGATATCAAACATATGGATGAAAATGGAATTGAATATTGGTATGCTAGAGAGTTGCAACTAGTTTTAGATTACAAAGAATGGAGAAAATTTGAAAATGTTATAAAGAAAGCTATAGATGCATGCGAAAACAGTGGTATTAGCGCGTTTGAACATTTTGTCGGCGCCGACAAAACGATACAAATGCCTAAGGGAGCAACAAAAAGTATAAAAGAATATAAATTAACTCGTTATGCTTGCTATTTAATAGCACAAAATGGAGATTCAAGAAAAGAAGTTATTGCACTTGCTCAAACATATTTTGTAATACAAACCAGAAAACAAGAGATTAGTGAAAAAGAATATAGTTTATTAACAGAAGATGAAAAAAGATTTTACCAAAGAAACTTAACAAGAAAAGGAAATTATTCACTTAATCAAGCTGCTAAAAATGCAGGAGTTAAAAACTTTGATAAATTCCATAATTCTGGATATAAAGGATTATACAATGGAGAAACAGCTGATGATATTGCTAAAAGAAAAGGTTTAAGATATAGAGAAGATATTTTAGACAATATGGGAAGTGAAGAACTTGCAGCTAATTTATTCCGTATTACGCAAACTGAATCAAAGTTAAAAAGAGATAATATTTCAACAGAAAAAGAAGCAAATAGGACTCATTATAATATTGGAAAAAATATTAGAGAAGTAATTGCAAAAAATGGTGGAACTATGCCAGAAGATTTACCAACACCTAAAAAAAGTTTAAAACAATTAGAAAAAGAAAATAAAAAAATTTTAGTAAAACAATAAAGTGGATGTATATAATAAAACATTCACTTTATTGTTATTTTTTATGTGTTATTAAAAAATTAATTGAAAAAGTCATATATTTATGATAATATATATGCAGTAAAAAAGCTAAAAACAAAGCTTGAAGGAGAGAAAAAATGAATATTCAAAAAAATCAAGAATATATAGTTGAAATTATAGATAATGGATTTGAAGGAGAAGGAATTGCAAAAATAGATGGATTTACAATATTCATTCCAGGGGCAATAAAAGGAGAAAAAGTAAAAATACTAATAGTAAAAGTATTAAGTTCACATGCATTTGGAAAAATTTTAGAGATACTAGAAAAATCAGAGGCAAGGCAAGATGCAGATTGTGCAACATATAAAAGATGTGGTGGATGCAATTTGAGACATATAAAATATGAAGAGACATTAAAAATGAAACAAAATGCAGTTCAGAGCTTAGTAAATAAGACTTTAAAAAATAAAATAGAAGTACAATCAACAATAGGCATGGAAAATCCAATTCATTATAGAAATAAAGCACAATATCCAATTGGAAACAATAAAGATGGAGAGCCTGTAATTGGAGTATTTGCGGAAAGAACACATGAAGTTATACCAATTGAGAAATGTTTAATACAAAATCCAAAGTCAGAAGAAATCGCTAAATTTGTATTGCAATTTATAAAAGAAAATCAAATTAGTATTTATAATGAAAAAACTGGTAAGGGATTATTCAGACATATTGTAATTAAAGTTGGAATAAAAACAAATCAATTAATGTGTATATTAGTTATAAATGGAAAAGAAATTCCAAAAGAAAATGTGTTAGTAGAGGAATTAAAAGAGAAATTTCCTGAAATAAAATCAATTATTAAAAATATTAATATGAAAAACACGAATGTAATATTAGGACAAGAAAATATTAATTTATATGGAGATGGCTATATTGAGGATATTCTAGGAGAATATAAATTTAAAATTTCGCCATTATCATTTTATCAAGTTAATCCTGTACAAGCAGAGAAATTGTATAATTTAGGTGTAGAAATGGCACAAATTTCAAAACAAGATACAGTATTTGATTTATACTGTGGTATAGGAACAATTACGTTATTTATGTCAAAATATGCTAAAAAAGTATATGGAATTGAAATTGTGAAAGAAGCAGTGGAAGCTGCAAAGGAAAATGCAAAAAATAATAATGTAGAAAATACAGAATTTTATGCTGGAGATGTAGAAGTAGTTTTAGATGATTTGATTAATAATAAAGGAATTACAGCAGATGTAGTTATGTTTGATCCACCAAGAAAAGGATTAGATAAAAACAGTATTAATAATATTTTGAAAATTAAGCCTAAGAAAATAGTTTATATTAGCTGTAATCCAGCTACTTTAATTAGAGACTTGGCAATGTTTGAGGAACAGTATGATATTAAAACAATTGTACCGGTTGATATGTTCCCTTTCACAAGTAATGTGGAGTGCTGCTCAGTGCTACAGCTAAAATAATTCATCTTGTTAAATTATTTGATGAGAAAGTAGAGGAATAAAAAATATGAATATTGATGTTAAAAAGGTAAAAATTATTGTAACTGTCCCTGTTGAGAATGTTGAAGAAGTTAGAAATGCTATATGCAGTGAAGGAGCAGGGATTATAGGAAATTATACATATTGCACGATGAGTACTAAATGCATTGGAACTTTTATACCTTCTGGTAGAGCAAATCCATACATTGGAGAAAAGAATAAATTAGAGGTTGTAGAAGAAGAAAAATTAGAAGCAGTATGTGATATAGATATAGTTAAAAGAGTATTGAAAAAATTAAGAGAAGTTCATCCGTATGAGGAACCAGGAATAGATATTATTCCGTTAATTAATGAGGAAGATTTAATTACATAAAGGAGGAACTTTAAATGAATGAAATAATATTTGTAACACACAATAAAGGAAAAATAGCAACAGCGAAAAAGCAATTACAAGAAATAGACTTTAAAGTATTTGAATATGATTTAGAAGAACCAAGAAGTGATGATATAAAATACATATCAAAATATAAAGTTATGGAAGCATACAAATTGGTAAACAAGCCATGTATATCATTAGACAGTGGATTTTGGATAGACGAGCTAAATGGATTTCCAAGAGCATTTGTGAATTTTGCATTAGACACAATAGGAATAGAAGGAATATTGAAATTGATGGAAGGCAAAGAAAATAGAGCATGTAGATTTACTGAATGTTTATCATATTATGATGGAAAAGAACTTCAGCAATTTATGGGAAGTCATGAAGGAGTTTTAGCAGAAAAAATCTTAGGAAAAGATTCATCAGAAAAATGGTCAGATCTATGGTATATATACAAACCAGCTGGATATGATAAAACATTAGCAGAAATGACGGAGAGCGAAAGAAACAACAGAAAAAAATATAAATCAGTTAGTTCAATGGAAGTATTTGCAAAATGGTATAAAGAAAATAACAAGGAGTAATTAAATGAACTTAAAAGAACAAATAGAAAAATATGAACCATATAATGAGCAAGAAGCAAAAGATAAAGAAACTATGTAAAAATACATAAATACTTTTGATGATGTATTAACTAGAAACAATGAGTTTGGGCATTTTACAGCATCATCATGGGTAGTAAATAAAGAAAGAACAAAAGTGTTAATGATATATCACAATATTTACAAATCATGGTCATGGACAGGTGGACATGCTGATGGCGAATCAGATTTATTACAAACTGCAATCCGTGAATTAAAAGAAGAAACAGGAATTAAAAATGTAAAAATACTTGATGATAATATTTTTTCTTTAGAAATTATATGTGTTGATGGTCATGTAAAAAGAGGAAAATGTGTATCTTCACATGTACATTTAAATTTGACATATCTATTAGAAGTGGACGAAAATGAAGACTTAAAAATAAAAGAAGATGAAAACAGCGGAGTTAGATGGGTAAATATAGAAGATGTAGAAAAAGTTGTTACTGAAAAATGGGTAGCAGAAAATGTGTATAGAAAATTAAATGAGAAATTAAAAAATATAAAGGAAGCGTAGAAAATGAAAGTATTATTTGCAACAACAAATCCAGCAAAAGTAAACAAATACAAAGAGGCTTTAGAGCAAAAAGGAATAGAGCTAATTACATTAAAGGACTTAGATGTAAAATTGACTATTGTAGAGAGCGGAAAAAATGCAATAGAAAATGCATATATAAAGGCAAAAACATATTATGATGCAACTAAAATTCCTACAATCGGAATGGACAACAATTTATTTATAGAGGATTTGCCAAAAGAGAAACAACCAGGAACTTATGTACGTAGAGTAAATGGAAAAGAATTAAATGATGAAGAAATGATAGAACATTATACTAAATTGGTCAAAGAAAATGGTGGGAACTTGAAAGCAAAATGGGTTTATGGAATGGTAGTTTGTAGTGATAAAGGAACAGCACAATTTTCATGGACAAAAGATCATTTTTATTTTGTGGATAAGCCATGTGAAAAGATAAATAGAGGATACCCACTTGATTCGATAAGTATCATACCAGAATTTAATAAATATTTGGCAGAATTAACAGACAAAGAAAAAGAGGAATATAGGAAAAAAGATAATATAGAAGAAGTGGCAAAATTTGTAGTAGAAAATTGCTAAAAAAAGGACCGACCCCAAATTAGCAAGGAGGAAAAAATGGGTAACATTGTATTATTAGATGATTTAACAATTAATAAAATTGCAGCAGGCGAAGTAATAGAAAGACCTGCTAATGTAGTAAAAGAGCTAGTAGAAAACTCAATAGATGCTGGTGCAACTAATATAATAATCGAAATTAGAAATGGTGGAAAGTCTTTAATTAAAATAGTTGATAATGGTAAAGGAATTTCTGCTGATGATATTCCTTTAGCACTTGAAAGACATGCTACTAGTAAGATTAGAAAAGTTGAGGATTTGGAAAATACATATTCTATGGGGTTCAGAGGTGAGGCTTTAGCTAGTATTTCTTCAATTTCTACACTTACTATGATGACTAAGACTAAGGATGAAAATGGAACTAAGGTTATTGCAGAAGCTGGAGAGATTGTAAGTGTTGAAGAAGTTGGAGTGCCAGTTGGTACTACAATTATGGTTGAGAATTTATTTTTTAATACTCCTGTAAGATATAAATTTTTGAAAAATGATGCTACTGAATTTAAATATATAAAAGATTGGGTTCAAAAAGCAGCTTTATCCGAAATTAATGTTTCTTTCAAATTGATAAATGATGGTAAGACTGTTTTTCAAACAAATGGAAGCGGAAATATTAGAGATATTATTTATTTATTGTATGGAAAAGAAATTGAGAAGAACTTACTTGATGTTAATTATGAAAGTGATAATATTAAAGTTATAGGTGTGATTGGAAATACAACTATTGCTAGAGATAATAGAAAATGTCAAATTTTATTTTTGAATAATAGAAATATTAAAAATCAGATGTTGACCAATAGTGCTGACCAAGCATTTAAAGGAGCAACAGGTATAGGAAAATATGGATTTTTCATTTTAAATTTGGAAATGCCAGCAAGTTACTATGATGTAAATGTTCATCCAACTAAGATGGAAGTTAGATTCAAAGATGAAGATAAACTTTATAAAATATTTTATCATGCTATAAAAAGTGCAATGCTTAAAAGTGAATTCTTGGATAATTCAGGTGAGACTCAAAAAGAAGAGAAAGAAGAACAAAAAAGAGAAAAATATATTGAAAATGAATTAGAATTTTTGACAAATCGCGTTGAAACAAAAGCACCAGTTGAATTGATTAATAGAGAAAGTGAAAGAGAGATAGAATATCAATATGTGGGGATTTTATTTAGAACATATATTATTATTCAAATTGATGATGATATGTTCTTAATTGACCAACATGCAGCACATGAAAGAATATTATATGAACAAATAAAAGAAAATTATAAAAATCACATTCAAAATAATAGTCAATTAATGATTATGCCAGAAATTTTTAATTTGTCACATAAAGAAATGGAATTTGTAAAAATAAATATAGAGTTGTTTAAAGAAACAGGATTTGATATAGAGATTTTCGGAGAAAATTCTATTAAAATAAATGGAGTTCCAGATATCGAATATAAAGTAAGTAGTAGAAATATATTTTTAGATGTATTAGATGAAATGCTTACAAATGAGAGAAGTACAAGTAAAGATGTAGAAGAAAGATTTATTGCCACAGTTGCCTGCAAAGCTGCAGTAAAGGCACATATGGATTTAACAAGACAAGAGGTAGATAATTTAATTACAAGATTATTGAAATTGAAAAATCCGTTTACCTGTCCACATGGAAGACCAACTACTATAAAATTTAATAAAAACGAATTATTTAAAGATTTTAAGTAAATAAAAAAATGAACTAATTAAAAAATTCATAATTAGTTCATTTCTTATGATATAAAAATCTTGTAAAAAATTTTATATGAGGGATAATTATGTATTATAGTAATGGAAATTATGAAGCATTTGCAAAACCAAGAAAACCTGAAGGAGTAGATGAAAAATCTGCTTATTTAGTAGGTTCTGGATTAGCATCATTAGCAGCTGCATGTTTTCTTGTAAGAGATGGTCAAATGAAAAAAAGGCTTTATTAGTCGTGGCGGAAGGAAAATGGAGAATCACTTTGAATGTTTATGGGACTTATTCCGTTCTATACCTTCATTAGAAACAGAAGGGGCTTCTGTATTAGATGAATACTATTGGTTAATGAGTTGGACAATAAATAGACAACTACATTTCAAAGATCAACCAAAAGACCAATTGGTTGTATGGGTATATGGATTGTTTACAAATTTTATGCCAAGAACAGCAGGAGATAGACCAAAAGTTGTTCCAGAAGGATGCAGAAATTTTGCATTTTTAGGTCAATTTGCAGATACTGTAAGAGATACTGTATTTACCACAGATGGCTGCAAATATTGCTTTAAAATCAGGATTAAAAAAAGTTTCTGGTACGATTGTAGAAGAATTATTAGAAAGGTATAATTTGATATAATTTTAGCATATAAATTAAAAATTTTAATATATATGTAATATGAAAATACAATGTAATTTATCAGATTTGAAAATTGGACAAAAAGGGCGAGTATTAAGAATAGAAGGAACAAATAGAGCAATTAAGAGGCATCTTTTAGATATGGGAATAACAAAAGGAGTAATAATAACTATTAAAAAAATTGCACCAATGGGAGACCCTATTGATATAAGTTTAAGAGATTACGAATTATGTATTCGTAAAGAAGACTTAGCTAAGATAAAAGTTGAAGTAATAAACTAAGGAGGATGCAAAATGAAAATTGTTCTAGTTGGAAATCAAAATAGTGGAAAAACCACTTTATTCAATACTTTAACAGGAATGAATGCCAAGATTGGAAACTGGCCTGGAGTAACAATAGAAAAAAAGGTAGGAATTATAAAAAATACAGATTATGAGTTAGTTGATTTACCTGGCATTTATTCTTTAAGTCCATATAGTATAGAAGAAGAGGTCTCAAAAAGGTTTATATTAGAGGAAAAGCCAGATGTAATTATCAATATTATTGATAGTACATCGTTGGAAAGAAGCCTATATCTAACAACACAATTATTAGAACTTGATTGTAAAATAATAGTAGCTTTAAATATGGTTGATATATTAGAAAAAAAGGGATTTATTATAAATGAAAAAGAACTAGAAAGAAGTTTGCAGACTAAAGTTTTAAAGATATCAGCATTAAAAGGAACAGGAATAGATAGGTTGATTATTGAAATTGGAGAACCTAATAAAAAGAGAAATTTGAGTTTTTATGATGTACAAACAGAGCAAAAAATTAAACAAAAAGAGTCAGAATTACAAATTCCAAATAAAAGGTTTGTTGCAATAAAACAATTAGAAGAAGATAGTGAATTTGAAGAAATAATTGCAACAGAAAGATATGATTTTATAGAAAATATAAAAAAGAATGTAATAATAAAAAATGTAAGCAAATCACAAGAAAATATGTCAGATAAGTTGGACAAAGTATTTTTAAATAAGTGGCTTGCTTTTCCTATATTTGTTGGAATAATGTTTTATGTATATTATTTATCTGTGGGAGTTGTAGGTAGATTTACTGTGGATTTTATATCCCAAGCAATACAATACTTAAGCCAAAATGTTAGAGTATTGTTAGAAAATTTAAATGTATCAGAATGGATAAATAGTTTGATTGTTGATGGAATTATAGCTGGAGTTGGCTCAGTACTTGGATTTATTCCACAATTAATAATATTATTTACATGTATATCTGTTTTAGAAACAACAGGGTATATGTCAAGAATAGCATTATTGCTGGATAAAATTTTTAGAAAAATTGGGTTGAGCGGAAAAAGTTTAATCCCATTTATAATCGGTTCAGGCTGTAGTGTCCCTGGTATTATGGGAACACGAATTATAGAAAATTCTAATGAAAGAGAAATGACTACAATTCTAACTCCATTTATTCCATGTAGTGCTAAATTACCGGTAATTGCAATGTTTTCTGGATATTTTTTTGATAAATATTCTGGACTAGTCTCTGCATCTTTATACTTTTTGGCAATAACTATTATAATCTTAAGTGCAATGGTTATGAAAAAATGGATTTATAAAAAAAATAATAGTACATATATTTCTGAATTACCTGAATATAAGCTCCCTAGTGCTAAATATGTCTTTAAAGATGTATTTGATAAAACAATTTCATTTATAAAAAGAGCAGGAAGTGTTATTTTAATGTGTTCAATAATTATTTGGTTTTTACTTTCTTTTTCTTTTAAATTTGAATATGGAGTAAATGTTGAAAACAGTATACTTTCATGGATCGGAAGAGCAATTTCTTGGATATTTTATCCAATGCTAGGTGTTAACAGTTGGGGTGCAACAGTTTCTACTATTCAAGGACTTGCGGCAAAAGAACAGGTAATATCATCAATGACTGTAATTGCAGGACTTTCAGAAGAGGCAAGTGGACAAATTTTTAAAACAGGAATTTTTAGCTTTTTTACACCAGCTTCAGCATATGCTTTTATGGTATTTAATTTATTTAGTGCACCATGTTTTGGAGCTATTGGAGCACTGGAAAAGGAACTTGGAACATTTGAGAAAATGCTAAAAGTAGTTATTTTTCAAATTGTATTTGCATGGAGTTTAGCAGTATTGATTTATCAAGTTGGAAGTAGAATTGAAAATGGAAGCTTTAATATTTGGAATTTCATTATATTAGTAATCATAGGGTTAATATTTTTTATGTTAATAACTTCAAAACAAAAATGCAGTCAGTGTGAAGGATGTAGAAAATGTATTGATATGAAATGAAAAGCTTGAATTTGACGATGATTGGGAAGTATAAAAGAAGCACAAAAAATATTGTGCTTTTTTATTTTGTGTGCTAAAATAATGCTAGAAGAAAAAGAAGGAAGATAAATATGGAAAAACAAATACCACAATTTTTAAAAGATTTATTAATTGAGCAATATGGAGAAGAAATATCAGCCAAAATAGAAAATGGATATAAAGCTCAAAGACCAGTAACTTTAAGAGTAAATAATTTAAAAACATCATTGGAAAAAGCAAAAGAAAAATTAGATGAAGCTCAAATTGAATATGAAACTATTTCATGGTATGAAAAGGCTTTAATTATAAAAAATGTGAGAGAAGAAGAGATAAGAAAACTTGAAATATATGAGAATGGAGAAATATATTTACAAAGTTTGTCATCAATGTTGCCACCAATCATATTAGAACCAAAAGCTGGAGAAAATATATTAGACATGACAGCGGCACCTGGAGGAAAAACTACAGAAATAGCAGCATTAACAGAAAATAAAGCATATATAACAGCATGCGAAAAAAATAAAATAAGAGCAGAAAGATTAAAATTTAATTTACAAAAACAAGGTGTAAAATCAGCAAATATAATGGTAGAAGATGCGAGAAAATTAAGCGATTATTTTTCATTTGATAAAATCTTATTGGATGCACCATGTAGTGGAAGTGGAACAGAAAATATATTTGATAAAAACTTTAGCAAAGAATTAGTAGAAAGATCAGTAAAATTTCAAGAAGAATTACTAAGCAAAGCATTAAAAATATTAAAACCAGGTGGAGAAATGGTATATTCAACATGTTCTATTTTAAAACAAGAAAACGAGAAAGTTTTAGAAAGAGTGTTATCAAAAGGAAATGCTCAAATAGAGCCAATAACAGTACAAGATATTGAAATATTACCAAGTAAAATTGCAGGAACAATTACTGTGTGCCCAACAGAAAACTATGAAGGATTTTTTATAGCAAAAATAAAAAAATTAAGATAAATTTTAGGGGGAAATACAAATGATTCAAATTTTTGATATAAAAAAAGCAAAAAAGAATTTAATAAAAGTTAATGATAAAGAAGATTTAACAGAATACATAAAAGAAGCAAAGCTTACAAAAGAAGAAACATTAAAAAAATATAAAAGTAATGAAAATGGACTTACTGTAAAAGAAGCTAATCAAAGATTAGAGCAAAATGGAAAAAATAAAGTAGTAAAAGAAGATAATAAAAGTTGGTTTTATTTTTACTTAAATTCATTTAAAGACCAGTTCATTATTATATTAATATTTTTAGCAATAATAAATTTTTGCTTAGAGGATAAGCTAGGCTCTGCAATTATTGTTGCAATAGCATTTATTAGTGCTAACATTAGGTTTGTACAAGATTATTCGGTATATAAATTCAACAAGCAATTGAAAAATAGAATTACCTCAAAAACAAATGTAGTAAGAGGAAATAAAGAACAAGAAATTAGAGTAGAAAATGTAGTACTTGGAGATATTATAAGTTTGAATGCAGGAGCAATAATTCCGGCAGATGTAAGAATTATAGAAAGTAAAGACTTATTTATAAATCAATCAGTATTTACAGGCGAAAGTGCACCAATTGAAAAGAAAACAATATTAGAAGAAGAGGCAAAAGAAATATTTGATATAGAAAATATTTGCTTAATGGGAGCGAGTGTTATCAGTGGAAAGGCTACAGCAATAGTAATTAGAACAGGTTTTGATACATATTTAGGCAAAATGGGAAAAGAAATAGATGTAAAAAAAGAAAGTACTAATTTCGAAAAAGGCATAAAAAGTATTACTAATATGCTAATAAGATATATGATTGCGGTATGTTTAGTGGTATTAATAGTTGATGGAGTGATTAAAGGAAACTTTAATGAAGCAATTCTTTTTGCATTATCAGTAGCCGTAGGAATTACGCCAAGTATGTTACCTATGATTGTAAATGTAAATTTAACAAAAGGAAGCAAATCATTAGCCCAAAAGAAAACGCTAGTTAAAAAAATAGAATCAATTCAAAATTTAGGAGCAATTGATATATTATGTACAGACAAAACAGGTACTCTGACTGAGGATAAAATAACATTGCAAAAATATATAGACATTGAAGGAAAAGAAAATATAAACATACTGGAATATGCATATTTAAATAGTTTTTATGGAACTGGAATGAAAAACTTAGTAGATAGAGCAATTCTTACATATGGAAAACAACATCAAATAGAAGAAAAAATTGCAAAATACGAAAAAGTAGATGAAATACCATTTGACTATGAACGTAAGAAAATGAGTGTAATTGTAAAAAACGGTTCACAATATAGAATGATTACCAAAGGAGCACTAGAAGAAATAATAAAAAGTTGTACAAAAGTAAAAAGAAATGGTCAGTTAGAAGAAATTACACAAGAAATAATAGAAAAAGTAGAAGCAAAGGCAAAAGAGCTTGCAGAAACAGGAATGCAAGTTATAGCATTAGCAGAAAAAAGAGATTATCCAGGTGTAGATGTTTTAGACAGTTCATATGAAAAAGACATGACATTTATTGGTTTTATAGGATTTTTAGATCCTCCCAAAAAAGGTGTTGCAAATACACTTAATAAATTGCGTAAGATAGGTGTAAAAACAAAAATATTAACAGGAGACAATCCATATGCTACAAAAAATATTTGTAATTTAGCTGGGCTAAATGGAAATGACATCCTTTTAGGAACAGATATTGATAAATTGACAGATGAAGAATTAGCCAAACGAGTTGAAGAAGTAGATGTTTTTGCAAGATTAAATCCATTACAAAAGGAAAGAGTTGTTGCAACATATAAAAACAATGGACATGTAGTTGGATATATGGGAGATGGAGTAAATGATTCACCATCACTACATAAGGCAGATATAGGAATATCAGTAAATACAGCCACAGATATAGCCAAAGAAGCAAGTGATATAATTTTACTTGAAAGAAATTTAAATGTTGTTTATGATGGAGTAATTGAAGGAAGAAAAGTATATGGAAATATTATAAAATACATGAAAATGGCTCTAAGTTCAGACTTTGGAGATGTATTTAGTATAATGATAGCAAGTGTATTTTTACCATTTTTGCCATTATTACCAATTCAAATGCTAATCCAAGATTTTATATATGATTTTTCACAAATAGGAATACCATATGATAATGTTGATGAGGAATTTTTGAGAAAACCAAAAAAATGGAATACAAAAGGAATATCAAAATTTATGCAGGTTATGGGAATCACAAGTTCAATAATAGATGTAGTTTCATTTATTATATTCTGGTTTATTCTAGGATATAACGGAATAGAAAAACAAGCATATTTTCAAACAGCATGGTTTGTAACCTGTTTGATAACAGAATTAATGATTATCTATAATGTAAGAACAAGCAAAAAGCCATTTGTAGAATCACATGCATCAAAAAAATTAATGTTGTTGACTTTATTTTCAGGAGTATTAACAATTATAATGCCAATTTTATTACATGGTGTAAAATCATTTAATTTTGTAATTTTACCACCTGTATATTATTTGTATTTATTGGGATTAGTTATTGCATATTTTATAATTGTAAGCTTTATAAAGAAGATATATATAAAAAAGTATGGTGAATGGCTATAAAAGTATGAATGTATGTAATACACGATATACAGCCTAGTTAAACGAAAAGAGTGGGAAATATCTGAAAATTCAGATTTTTCACTCTTTTTCTATTGACAAATACGGGCAATATGTATTATAATGTTAACCGTAGTTAACATTTGGCAATATTATCAATTTAGATATGTTGTCAATAGAAGGAGAAGAAATGATATCAAAAGCATTAGAAGAATATTTGAAAACAATGTATGTATTAAAAAAGCAAAATGGAAACATTAGAGTAACAGACATTGCAAACAAAATGAATTGTTCAAAACCGAGTGTAAATAAAGCACTAAATAATTTAAAAGAAGAAAGTTTAGTAAAATATGAAACTTATGGAACAATAGAATTAACAGAGCAAGGAGAAAATTTAGCTCAAAAGATTTTAGAAGCATATGACATAGTTTACTTGTTCTTAAAGGATGTATTAAATTTGGATGAACAAGAAGCAAAAGAAGAAGCGGAAAAAATCAAATTAGTTACAACTGATGAAACCATAAATAAATTAGCTAAATATGTGCATAATGTTTTAGGGTTAAGAGAATTAAATTGTAATTATGATATAAATGAAAAAAAATGTAGGAGTTGTATAAAGAGGATGAAATCCCAAGCTTCAAATTAGGATGCGAAAAAAAGGACCGACCCCAAATTCGCATGCGCAAAAAAGGACCGACCCCAAATTCGCAAATTAGCAGAAAGGAAATGAAAAAATGAGTAAAGAATTATTAGAAATAAAAGATTTATATGTAAATGCAGGAGAGAAAGAAATTTTAAAAGGATTAAATTTAAAAATAAATAAAGGAGAGGTTCATGTAATAATGGGACCAAATGGTGCAGGAAAATCAACACTTGCAAATGTTATTTTAAACAATCCGGAATATACAAAAGTAAGTGGTTCAGTTGAGTTTGAAGGAGAAAATATTAATGATTTAAGTACAGATAAAATTGCTAAAAAAGGAATTTTTATGTCATTCCAATTACCAGAAGAAATACCTGGAATCTCAACAATGAACTTTTTGAAATATGCTAAAAATAAAGTAGCAGAAAAGCCAGTTAAGATATTTGAATTTAAAGATACAGTAAAAAAATATTCAGAAGAATTAAACATGAATTCAAAACTAATTGAAAGAAATTTAAATGTTGGATTTTCTGGTGGAGAGAAAAAGAAAAATGAAATTTTACAAATGCTTGTATTAAACCCAAAACTTGCAATATTAGATGAAACAGATTCAGGACTTGATGTTGATGCAATAAAAATTGTTTCAAAAGGTATTGAAATGTTCAAAAATGATGATAATGCAGTGCTAATAATAACACACAATACACGAATATTAAATCATTTAAAAGTTGATTATGTACATGTTTTAGTAAATGGACAAATTGTTAAAACTTCAACAGCTGAATTAGCTGAAGAGATTGAAGAAACAGGTTATGCACAATATAAAAAATAGAAAGGAAAGACAATGGCTAAAACTCAAATAGATGAAATAAATAGAAATATATATGATATAAAAAATCAAGATGATTATGAATTCAAGATGCAAAAAGGTCTAAGTAGAGAAATAGTAGAAGAAATCTCAAAAAGAAAAAATGAACCAGACTGGATGTTAGAAATAAGACTAAAAGCATTAGAAATGTATGAAAAGTTAGAACTTCCAACATGGGGACCAGATTTATCAGAGCTAAAGATGGACGAAATAGCAACATATGTAAAACCAAAAACAAATTTAAATAGTTCATGGGATGATGTGCCAGAAGAGATAAAAGACACATTTGATAAATTAGGAATACCAGAAGCAGAAAAGACTTCATTAGCAGGAGTAGGAGCACAATATGATTCAGAAGTAGTTTATCATAGCATGAAAGAAGATTTAATAAAACAAGGAGTAATCTATACAGATATGG
>USMB01000016.1 GCA_900555615.1 uncultured Clostridium sp.
TTTTTATCATTGCAACTGGTTTTACATTATCTGTTTGTTGCCACTTACATTCTATCTCTTTTGAGGTCAATAAATATTTTCCCATTTTTTCAAGACAATATATTCTATAAATTCCTTTTCCTTCTTCTGATGTAAAATAATATCTTGTTAATATTTTTGATTTTACTAATTGGTCTAATTTATTGTTTAGCTTGTCTTGTGACTTTGGATCTATTCCCTTCCATTCTAACAGTTGATATATTTGTCTTGATGTTATAAATTCAAATTCATTTACTAACTCTAATATTGCAAAATGAATATCTGTAATATGTCCTATGTTTATTTTATGTATTATTTGATTCATTGAAACATATCCATCTTTTCCATCAAATGTTTTTATTTCTCCTTCTCTTATTGCAAATGGTGATACTTGTGCTTTGATTTGGTTATCTTCAACCATTTCTTTTACCTCCTCTTGATATTATTAGAATTTTCTACAATATCTTATAAAATTATTATACTATGGTCAATTTTACCTTCTTCTTATCTGGGATTATTTTTTTTATGCATACATCTATAGTCTGACCATATTTTAAATCTTCAGTATATTCTGTCATTCCTACTAAATTTGGTGTTAATTCTATAAATACACCGTTTTTGTTCTTTTCTGTATCTCTTACAATTCCTTTTACAGTCATTCCTTCTTTAAAGTTACTTACATTTTCTTCCCATGTTCCTAAACAGCTTTTATATGATAAATTAATTTTGCCTGTTTTTTCATCTATGTATTTTACCATACATTTTACTTTTTGTCCAACCTTTAGTCTTTCCTCAGGCGATTTTATTCTTACAACAGATAAATCTTCTATATAAATAAGCCCATCTTCTCCATTGTCCATTTTTATAAAGGCTCCATATGGCTTTATTCCAGTGACTTTTCCATCAACAATTTGTCCCTTTTCAACTTTCATATTTCTGCTCCTTTTTCTTTTGTTCACTTTCTATTATATATTTTATCTTTATAATTTTCAACTATTTTTTAATATTTGTTGTACTTCATTTGCTGTCAAATATCTCCATTTTCCAAGTTCTATATCTTTAACTCCTATTCCTCCAATTTTACTTCTATGTAAAGCAAGAACCTTTCTTCCAACTGCTTCACACATTTTTCTAACTTGACGATTTTTCCCCTCATGAATAGTTATTTCTAATCTTGAAATATCTTTTTCTGTATCAGTTTTTAGAATTTTAACTCGTGCTGGTTTAGTTATATAATCATCTATTTTAATTCCGTTTCTCAATTGCTCAACTTCACTATTTTGAACAATTCCTTTTATAGTAACTGTATAAGTTTTTTCGATTTCATGTTTTGGATGTGTTACTTGATATACAAAATCACCATCATTAGTTAATATTAAAGCTCCTGATGTATACATATCTAATCTTCCAACAGGCACAATTCTTTCTTTAAACTTAACTAAGTCTAAAACAGTATCTCTTCCAAATTGATCATCAGCTGTTGTAACATATCCAATTGGTTTATTTAATAAGATATAGACTAATTTTTGTGCTTGTTTTATATCTTTTCCATCAAATTTAATTTTGTCTTTTTCTGGATTAATTTTAGTTCCAAGTTCTGTAACTGTAACCCCATTAACTTGAACTCTTCCTTGCAAAATTAATTCTTCACATTTTCTTCTTGAAGCTACACCACATTGTGCTAAATATTTTTGCAATCTTTCTTCCATTTTTTCCTCCTAATTATGGTAATATTTATTCAATTATTACATATTATATATTAATTCCTTTTACTTTTCTAAAAGGCTTTATATAGATTTCTCCGGCAAGGTTCTCTTGCCGGACTCAATTTATTCATTATCTAATTTTTGTATTATTTCTTCAAAATATTTAGGTAATGGTGCTTCTAATTTCATTTCTGCACCTGTGATAGGATGTTTAAATTCTAAACATTTAGCATGCAAACATTGACCTACAACTCCAAATTCATTTTTTCCATTAGAATATGTATAATCTCCAACTATAGGATATCCTATATGAGATAGGTGAACACGAATTTGATGAGTTCTGCCTGTTTCTATGTTTACTTGTAATAATGTGTATTTATTGTATCTTTTTAAAACTTTTATATGTGTTACTGCATTCCTGCCAGTCTTTATTACTGCCATCTTTTTTCTGTCAGAAGTACTTCTGCCTATTGGCATATCTATTGTTGCCTCATTTTCCTTTACAACACCTCTAACAAGTGCAATATAAGTTTTCTTTACTTCATGATTTTTTATTTGTTCACTCATATTAACATGTGCCTTATCATTTTTTGCAACTATTAATAATCCTGATGTATCTTTATCCAATCTATGCACAATTCCTGGTCTGATTTCTCCGCCAATTCCTGACAAACTGTCTTTGCAAATTGCCATAATTGCATTTACTAATGTTCCATCTGGATTCCCGTTTGCAGGATGTACAACCATTCCTTTAGGTTTATTTACTACTATTATGTCATCATCTTCATATATGATATCAATAGGTATATTTTGTGCCTTTAATTCAATTTCTTTAGGTTCTTCTTTTTCTATTGTTATGATGTCTCCATTTGAAACTTTATATGCAGTTTTCTTTTTCTCTCCATTAACTAATATATTTCCTTGCTCAATCAATCTTTGCGCTGCTGTTCTAGTAATTTCTGAATCTATACTAGTAATATATGCATCAAGTCTTTTTCCGCTTTCTTCTACTATATACTTCATTTTTTCACCCTTTTTATTACTTTTCTATTTTATAAAATACAAATTTTGAATCTTGTTTTAATAATTTATATCCTTCCAAATTAGCTTCTTTAATTATCATATTCATTTTAGAATCTTTATATAATATCACATAATTAATATCATATTTTTTAAATGTGCTTTCAAACCATATACTCAAATTAGAACTCTTTATAAAGTCCATAAAGATATCTCTTCCACCATTATATTCTGGTGCATATAAATCACACCTAGAATCTATAAATACCGGAATTCCTCTATATAGCAAATAACTTCCATAATTATATTCATTATACAATCTGACATCTTTTAGCTCTATATTATTTTCTTCAAAATATTCTAAAATATAATCACTCATTTCTACAGGATATGTATTTGAATCTATATATTGTGCTTTTAACTTAGTTTTTATAAAATATAAACTTAATATTATTGTTAATGAAGATATTATAATTCCTCCAAATAAAGTTGTAAATAAAGAAATTAATTTATCATCCACATCTTCACCTTCTGATTCCATCCAGCCATATAGTAATCTATTAAATGTCAAAGAACTAATTATTGCAAACATTGTTGATTGTCTTTTTGAATATAACATCAACAATCCTAAACCACAAATCATAAATAAATCAGTTAATCTTATTTTGGTATTTGTGAATGTCAAAATTGCTATAAAAACAATTAAGACACATAAAATTGATTCATTATTTATTAATGTCATTGGTAAATGTTCATTTATATTTTGAGTTGTATTTCCTTGCATTGTTTTTATCAAATATGTGTATGGAGTTGTTCCTAATGGAGTTAAAAATCCTGTAAATGCACAAATAATCATTACTATTATTAAATATTTAGTTCCATCTCTTTTTACAATTGAAATTTTATAATTTTCTCTTACTTGTTTCTTATATTTTTTTGCAATTTTTTCTTCAATAACTGCAATTATATATTCTGCAATATATGGTAAATATAGTACAAACATGAATGGCCATACTGCAACATGCAGATTTGCTATTAAAATAGATATTAATATAAGACCTATTCCATATTTCTTTTGGCTTGTTTCCACTAATTTTTCTATAAAAAAGATTTGAATAATAAATAATATAAATGTTACTAATTGTGCTCTTGCTGCAATATAATCTTTTAATAAACACATTACTACTAATGTCATAAAAAATGAAACCGATTTGTTTTTGACTAATTTTGAGTTACTTTCAAATATAGCAATCCCTAGAATTACAGCAAATACACATGTTGATATATATATTCCTGTCATTCCGCCTATTGAATAGATTTCATATATAATGACATCATATAACCAATGTGGATATGTATATTCTAATCCTTCATGCCATGAGAATGGATCTTTCATATCTATCCCTTTGTTCTGAATAATATGTTCCCCAATTTTTATTGTATAAAAAGTATCATTTTGTAAAGTTTTTGGCGATATACTAATACAAAATATTGCAATTAATATTATAGCCATTATTTCAAATATAATTTTTTTCTTTTTCATATGTAACCTCCTTGTTTTAATCATATTTTCAATTATAACAAAAAAAATCCAAAAAGGCTAGACTTTTTGGATTTTAATTTATATTAAACAGCTTCTTGATTTTCTGTTTCTTCTTTCTTTTCGTTACCTTCTTCATTGATTAATTCTAAGCTACAAATTGAAACTTCATAAGCTACTTTCATTTCTGATGTTCCATCTTCATATTTCTTTTCATATTGTCTTGATTGAACTCTTCCTATAATTTTTACTTGAGCTCCAACTTCTAAGTTTTGGCAGAATCTTGCATTTCTTCCCCATGCTATTGTTGGGATATAATCTGATTTGTTATAAGCTCTGTTTACTGCTAATAATAAATCTGCAATTTCTCTTCCAAATGGTGTTTGTCTGTAAATTGGTTTTTTACATACAAAACCAATAAGTACAACTTCGTTTGTTGTTTCATCTTTTTTTACTATGTCACTTTCCTCTTGTTCTTCAGCCTCTTTAATTTCTTCAACGTCTTTTGCAAACACTGTTAAAATTAATTTGTTTCTTTCATTTTCATAACTATTGTATGATCTGAATTGTCCTTTAATTAATAATTTGTTACCTTCTGTTAACATTTCATCAGTAATTAATCTTTCTGATATTGTTATTGGTATGATGTCTGCATTTCCACTTAAACGTGGTATTGATAAGTTAAATGTGTAAAATTTCTCTCCGTAAATTTCATGGCTAAATTTTTTTTCGCCTGTAACCTTTCCTACTAATGTTAAGTAGTTGTTTTCTAAATAATTTGTATCCAATTTTATTTCCTCCCTATCTTTCTTTTTTATCAATCGTAAATTTCTCGTCCTGTTTTTCTTTTTTAAAATTTTCTACATTTTTAATTATACTACACTTTTTTGGGTTTGTCTACATAAAAAGTTAATTTTTTCTAATTTTTTTTAACTTTTTGCCCAAATATTAATGTTTTAGTACAATTTTTTATAAATTATGCAACTCTTTTACAATAAAAACAACTAATTCATTATATATTTTATTGCTTTTTGAATCATTTAAATATATTATTTTTTCTTGTGCTTCTATTATCTTTCCATCAACTTTTTGGATATCTCTTTGTAAACACACTAATATTTTCTCATCTTTTACACTAGAAATTGTAATTGTAGCTTTAGAGTTAAATCCATATGTTATTGTTTTAATTGGATTTTCTAATTTAATCTTTTTTAACATGTCAATTTCTATATCGCAATTTATAATTAAATATTTTGTTTTTGACAAAATCTCTCTCATATATTGATATTCAAATTCATTTAAAATTATATCTTCATTTATTATAATTTCCTCAAAATTTATATTTTTTATATTTTGAACACTTTTGGGTGTTATTTCTATAATTTCAATTTCACAATGTTTTAATTCTTTTTTAATTGCTTGAATATCTTTTTTCTTTGCAATAATTCCAACTAATGGCATACCGATCTCCTTATACTGTAAGTTTTTCCATAATAATTGGTTTTATTCATGAATCTGTGTTCCATTACCATTGATTATATAATTATCTTTATATATCAATTGTGAAACTGTTATAATTTCATATCCTTTTGATTTTATGTTTTTTATTAACATATCTAGACTGTCTGCTGTATGCTTTGTGCCATTATGACTTAATATTATTGCTCCATTTTCTAATTTATTTTTTAATCTATTCCACATTTGTTCTCCTGTTAATCCTTTATAGTCTAATGTATCTAAATTCCATTGAATTGTATAATATCCGTTTTCTTCAGCTGTTTTTATTACTGTATTGTTATATTCTCCATATGGTGCTCTATAAATATTAGTTTTCTGTCCTGTTATTTTTTGAATTTTAGCTACACTTAAATTTATTTCTTCTAAATTTTTTTCAGCAGATAATTTATTCACGTGTGGATGTGTGTTACTGTGACTTCCTATTTCATGCCCTGCCTCATTTATCTTTTTTACTGCCTCAGGATATTTGTCTACCCAATCTCCTACCATAAAAAAGGTTATATGTACATTATTATTTTTTAGTGTCTCTAATATACTATCTATATCATCAGCATTCCATGCACAATTCATTGTAAATGCAATTTTCTTCTCATCTGTTTTTACATTATAAATTGGTAAATATTTTGGTACTGATGAAGTTTGAATTGATTTAATATTTCCTATATTAGAAAATATTATTAACATTGCTACAGTTAACATAGAAACTAAATATGTTTTAATTCTATCCTTATTAAACACAAATATCATTGTTTTCACCTCATTATAATAAATCTTATTCAGCTTTTTCGTATTTTATTCTTATTATTACTTGCACCTCCATTCAAATGCAGTATTTTTCTGAATTTTCTTGCTATACTTTGGATATACCAATAGTAAAGAGGTGATTTTTATGTACTTATCTGATGCTGTAAGAGATAGAATTAAATTTTATCAAAAGCAAAAAGGAATGAGCCTTTGGGGATTATTCAAAGCTTCAGGGGTACCAATGTCAACTTTAGCAGCTTTTATGAGTAAAAGAACAGAATTAATAAAGTTAGATACTTTGCTTCACATCTGCGAAGGTTTTGGTATCACATTGACTGAATTTTTCCAAGACGATATTTTTAAAGAAGTCGAACAAGATTAATATAAAAGTTCTGGACAACCAGGGCTTTTTATTTTTTGTAATATTTTTGTAATATAAATGTCATGAAATTGTAATACACTTTTTTGTCAAATTATTGTATAATAAATTTGACGAATTTTTATAGAATAAGTCAAAAGATGGAGGATACAATGAGCGTCGAATCTGATTTACGAAAAGATGGAATTAGAGTAGTCGACATACTAGATACAATGTCTGTAAATCGAATCGCACACAATATTGCTACAAAGCTTTGTGACACATTTCCTGAACTTTGTTTCAATGAAAGTGATTTGTTTGCCAAACTTTCTAGATTAAGTATGTATAGAGCTATAATGCCAGAGGGAATGGCTGAAGCTAACTACTTTTATAAAAATACATCTATATATTTTAATGAAAAAATTGCTTTTGATGATTTAGAAGAATTTGCAATTCATGAATGTGTTCACTATATTCAAGAAGTTAAAGATAAAAAAAATAATCTTTTAAGAATGGGATTATGTAATTTTGATAATTTTAAAATCGTTGGTATGGGATTAAATGAAGCTGCAGTTCAATACATCACTTCAAAAGTTATTGGAATAGAAAAAGATTATGTTAAATATTTTGGTATTTCTTTTAGAACCATTAGTCCCTCATATTATCCTTTGGAATGTAATTTGATTGAACAAATGGCATATATAACAGGTGAAACGGTTTTATTTGATAGTACATTTACAAGTAATGATAAATTTAAAAACACTTTTATAAATCTAACATCTGAAAAAACTTATGATGAAGTAGAACGTTGCATTGACGATATTCTAGATTTAGAAGAAAATATTATTAAATTAAATAATAAATCTTCTGCATATGATGAAAGAAATAAAACTGTTGACAAATTGGTTAACAAAACAGAAAATTGCAAATTAAAAGTTTCTGAATATTTTATAAAAACTCAAAATTTAATTATTAAAAATTATTTTGATAAAGCTTTTCATAAAATCAATAATTTAGAAGAACTTGATAATTATAGAAGAAAATTAGAACATTTCAGAGAGTTAATTGGTATTACAGACGGTTATACTTTCTTTGATGATTACTATACTGAAAAGATGTCTCAATTAGAACATAAATCTAACGTACTTGAAAATGGTGGCATCGAAACTGCTCTTGAATTAAAACAACCAAGTAAATTTGGTTCTTGGTTCAGAGCACTAAAAAACTTCGTAACAGGAGAAAAAATACATAATTAACAAAAGATTTTAGTATACAAAAGTCAATTTTACTAATGACTTTACAAAAGACAAGCATACTAATGAATTTTACAAATGATAATTATACTAAAGATATTATACAAATGATATCACACAAAAGAACTTCAAAAGTCGGCATTAAACTAGCCGACTTTTATTTATTTTAAATATTCCATTATTGAGTATGCTGCATCTCTTCCAGAGCGTGCTGCCCAGGCAACAGTTCCTTTAGTTCCTGCTATATCTCCACCTGCAAAAACTTTATAATTTGAAGTTTGATTTTTCTCATTTATTTGTAAATATCCCCATTTATTTAGTTCTAATCCCAATTTATTTACAAACTCATCTGGTTTTGATCCTAATGCCATTATTATGTAATCTATATCTATAATATAATTGCTTTGTGGAATATTTACTGGTACTTTTCTTGTTTCTCCTTCTTTTTGAACTAATTCAGTTTTAATCAATTCAACTTGTTCCACTTTATCTTTTCCTAATATTTTTACAATATTGTTTTGAAATAAGAATTCTATTTCCTCTTCTTTAGCCTCTTGAATTTCTTTTACTTCTGCTGGCATTTGTTCTTCTGCCCTTCTATAAATAACCTTAACCTCTTGTGCCCCTAGTCTTTTAATAGTCCTTGCACAATCTATTGCAACATTTCCGCCACCTATTATAGCAACTTTTTTATTTTGATAATCTGGATGTGCATTATGTTCCAATAATTGATTTCCACAATATACTCCTTTTAATTCTTCGCCTTCAACTCCCATTTTTGTTGTAATATTAGCTCCAAATGCAAGAAATATTGCATCATATTTATTTTCTAATTCTTCTAAAGTAATATTTTTTCCTAATTCTTGATTATATTTAACTTCTAATCCTAAATCAATTACTTTTTGAATTGTTTGTTTAACAACTTCTTTAGAAAGCCTAAACTCTGGTATTCCATGAACTAAAAGCCCACCTAAGTAATTATATTTTTCATATAATGTAACTCGATACCCATTTCTTAATAAAAAGGCTGCAGCCGTAATACCTGCTGGTCCTCCACCAACAATTGCTATTTTTTTATTTTGATTTTGTTTATTAATTTCAGCTATTTTATAATTTTCTTTTATTGAAAGATCTCCAATAAATGCTTCCATATCTCCAATACTTACTGGAGTTGATTTTATACCTCTTACACATGAACCTTGGCATTGTTTAGTATGAGGACAAATCCTTCCACATACAGCTTCTAATACTGTTGTTTCGGATAATATTTCATATGCTTTTTTATAATCTTCTTCTTTTATTGCTTTTATAAATCCTGGTATATTATTTCCTAATGGACACCCTTTATTTGAACATGGCTTTACAGGACAATTTAAGCAATAATTTGCCTTATTTAATATTTCTTCCATTTTTCTATTCCTTTTCGTATACTTCATAAGATATTGTACATTTTTTTCAAATCTTAGTCAATTATTTCGACCTCTGAGTATAGTTCATATCTACTCATAACTTCTTTTAAATCCATAATAAAATCAATCTTTTTGTTCTCATCTCTCAAAAGAGCTGCTGGATGCCAAGTAGGCATATACCATATTCCTCTCTTTTCCACCCATTTTCCTCTGCTTGCAGTAATTCCGTATTCTTTGCCAAGAATATTTTTTAAAGCAACACTCCCTAGCAAAACAACGATTTTAGGTTTTACCAATATAACTTGATTTCTTAAATAATTTAAACATACTGTTGCCTCATCATCTTCTGGATTTCTATTTCCTGGTGGTCTACATTTTACTATATTCGCAATATAAACTTCTTCTCTTTTTAAGCCAATTGCCTCAAAAGCCATATTCATCAATTTTCCAGCTCTTCCTACAAATGGTATTCCTTGCTTGTCCTCGTCTGCTCCAGGACCTTCACCAATAAACATTAAATCTGCTTGTTTATTTCCTGTACCAAATACCACATTTGTTCTATTTTGACACAATTTACATTTTCTACATTGATTAGCATCTGCTTCTAATTGTTCCCAATTATCGTACATATATTTTCACATCCTAAATTTCAAAAATCCTTTTTGCATTATCATAAGTAATTTTAGCTATTTCTTCTATTGGTACATTTTTTAGTTCAGCAATTTTCTGAGCAACATATTTAACATTTCTGCAATCGTTTCTTTTTCCTCTGTTAGGTTCAGGAGTCAAGTATGGGCTATCTGTTTCAATTAAAATCCTATCAAGAGGAACCATTTTTATAACATCTGGTGTATTTCTAGAATTCTTAAATGTTATAGGACCTGCAAATGAAATATAATATCCCAATTCTAAGGCCTGTCTAACCATTTCTTGATTTGGTTGGCAACAATGAAATATTCCTGCTTTATTGACCTTGTGAGTTCTAATCATCTCAATAGTATCTACAGAAGCATCACGTGAATGAATTACAATTGGTAACTCAAGTTCATTTGCTAAATCTATTTGCTTTTCAAAAGCCTCTTTTTGTAATTCTTTATTTTCTTTATTCCAATAATAATCTAAACCTATTTCACCAATTGCTACTAATTTTTTGCTTTTATTTTCTTTAACTATTTCCGTAATTTTAGCAATATCTTTCCACAATTCTTCTTCAGATTGTGGAATATCATTAGGAGAAATCCCACAAATTGAATAAATAAAATCATATTTTTTACTTAGCTCTAATGAAAACAGTGAAGATTCAATATTATATCCTGCACATACAAATTTAGTTATACCTGATTCATATGTATCTTTTATAATTTCTTCTCTATCTTCATCAAATTTTTCATCATTATAATGTGAATGTGAATCAAAAAACTCCATATTAATCCTCTCTTTCTATTATCACAACATTAGCAACTGCATATTCTTTGCAATGTGAAATACTAATATCAATGTCTTCTATTTTATTTGCAAATTGCTCTGATAACTTTATATATGGTCTTCCAGTTTCATCATTTAATACTTCAATATCTTTCCATGTAATATCATATTTTCTAT
This sequence comes from uncultured Clostridium sp., assembly GCA_900555615.1. Classification (GTDB taxonomy): domain Bacteria; phylum Bacillota; class Clostridia; order TANB77; family CAG-508; genus CAG-269. The sequence continues at coordinate 11,169 of USMB01000016.1, forward strand.
TTAAAGTTTTAGAAATTGCTTTAAATACCGCTTCTTTTGCAGCAAATCTAGCTGCATAATGTTGATATTTTTGCATTTTCTTACTTTCACAATATTCTATTTCTTTTTCCGTATATACTCTCTCACAGAACTTTCCATCTGTGTCTTCTATACTAGATTTTACTCTTTCAATTTCTATAATATCTGTTCCTGTTCTTATTTTCATAGCTATCCTCTCCTTGCGAAAAAAAGGACCGACCCCAAATTAGCAAATGCGCAATATAGGACCGACCCCAAATTATCGTGCTAAAAATATAATATTTATTGCATTTATTATTAATGTTATAACTAATATTAATGTTATAATCACATTATTTTTAGCTGTTTTTTCTATATTCATTTCTTTATATAGAATATCATATTTATTTTTTGTATCATCATATAATTGATCTATCTCTAAAACATCTTTTAAATATTGATAAAACATAGAACCTGTATCATCTGCTGTTATTTCATTTATCCATAGTGATTGTGTAAAGTTTATAAATTCTTTACGCGTTTTATTTATTTTTATGTTTTGTCTAAATTCTAAATTTATTTTTTTCAAATAAATTTTAGTATACATTGCTAAGATGTAAGAGTATAGATATTTTTCTTCAAAATCGTGTGGAAATACCGTATAATTATTCATATCACAACTTGACGCAAATAGTGTTACGCCTTGCTTTGTTACACCCATTTTTGCATATTGCCATTTTGATATTACTTTCATACTATTTTTTGAATAATCTACACTATTATCGCTTGGCAATATGTTTAAAAATTTAATATATATATTACTGATTTTTTCAAATTCATTTGTATTATTCCAACTCTCTTGATCTATACATGCGTATGAAAATGTTAAAAATCTTTCTGGGTCTATATCTAATTTTATAGATTCCGTAACTGGCCCAGTTAAATTTTCTATAAATTCCTTAAAGTATTTTACATCTTCAAAGCAATCTGATTGAACTCTTATATTATCATAATTATTCATATTAGCAAATTCTTGGTTAATATCTCTAAATTTATAATTAAAATTTAATAAATCTGAAAATTTATCACTGTCTTCTATATTAGTTTTAATACATAAAAAACATATTCCTGTATTAAAACATATTATTTCCATTTTTGGAATCTTGAAAAATATTCCATTTCTATCCTCTGTTTTTCCTTGAATATCTTTTTTTATAGTATATTCAAATATTGTACATGGATTTTGGGCTAATATTGCGGCTTTTGTATCTTCTGGTAATTCTTCAAATTTTTCTAATTTTGATTTACTTAAGTAAAAACTATTAAACATATAATTTCTTGCTCTATGTGAAAAGTAAGAATATATGCCTAAATCTTTATCTTTTTTAAATGTTCTCAATTTACAATTTTTATCTTTTAATAAACGTAATAAATATTTTAAATATCTATTTTCTTTTATTACGTAAGGATATATAAAGTACGTATATTGGTATTTTGTCTTTAGCTCCATTTTTTTCATCTCTCCTTATTTTTCACAATAATAGTTCATGCTAAGGTCTTCTCCTAAGTGCCATTTTCCTATAAAATCTATTTTAATGTTATTTTCTAAATTATATTTTGTTGTTATTACTTCTTTTCCATTTTTATCTAATGAACCCCAAAGTCCATTTTTCTTAACTGCTACATATCCATATTCATTTTGTTCTGTTGCATCATCATAAATATAGTCTGTTACTTGATTTCCTTTTTTGTCTACATATCCATATTTACCATCTTTTTTATTTAAAAATATTGTATTGTCTTTTAAAATTTCTGTATTTGATTTTTCATTACAACGAAAATCATAATATTTATATTCGTTATTGATTCTCATTCTTAAATATGATTTTTCTGTATTTATTTCTGATAATATTCCCGTTATTTTTATATTAAAGTTTGAATCTATAATTGATGTTTGATATTCTGAATTTTCAGCTAAAAATAATTTTGCTTTTTCACTGTATGTTATTCCTGCATAATCAAATTCTATTTTTACTTCTCCTTTTTCATCAATTATTCCATATTTATCATCTTGTTTTGCTATAAATATTCCTATTTGTGTTTCTTTTAAGTCTTGATATTTTGGTTCCAATTTTACTTCGCCATTTATTGTCATTTCTCCACACATATCATTTTTTACAAATATTATTCCATTTTTGGTTACTGATTTTATGTCGTCAAATCCATCTTCTAATAATGTTGTTCCTGTTGAATTTATTAATACTTGTTTTCCATTTTCTTTAACTAAATAATATTCTTTCAAATATGTTTGAGTAATTTCATCATATTTATTTTCTAATATTTGCTTTTTGGTTGTACTAACAATTCCATATTTTCCATTTTCGTCAATTGTTATATATCCCTCTTTATATGTATCTCCTAAATTTTTTATTTCTGTGTATTTAGGTTCAATTATAATACTACCATTATCATTTACAAGTCCTTCTCTTCCATCTTTTTTTATAATAAGACTATTTTCTATTCCAGCTAATACTGTAATTTCGTCATATTCTATTGGTAATAATTCTTTTCCATTTAAATCTATTAAGCCATATTTATTTTCTTTTTTTACTCTTAATACATTTTCTTCATACCATACATTCTCATTTTTATCAATATTAACTAATGCTTCTATTTGGTCATATCCTGTTAGGATTTCTTCATTTTTATTATTTATTGCTTTTGTTTGATATGTTCCGGCTTCTTCATTTACATTATATGTGCATATAAAAACAGCCTTTTCTTTATTTGGAATAACTATCATTTCTTGATATGATGGTTGAATTACTTCTTCTCCATCCTGATTGATTACTCCCCATTTGTTTTCTGCATATAATGTAAAATAATCATAATCTTTAGAAATTTTCTTTTGCTCTTTAAAAATATTTTTTATAATAAATATGAACATGATGATTACTGCTAATGCTAATATTACTGCTATTACTTTTTGGTAATTCAGTTTTCCACTTGTCTCATATCGCTTTCCTCTACCCATTAGTTTTCTTCCTTTCAGATTATATTTTATCACGAGTATAATATATCATAAAATTTTCTTTGTTACAAGTATTAGAGATTATATTTTTGACAAAAAATCACAAATAAATGATATGATTCATTTATCTGTGATTCTTATTCTACGATATTCCATTTGCCTTTTTATATTCAGTAATTTGTTGTTGTTTAGCTTCTATTGACTTCTTTAGACTAATAATTTGCCTGTCATACAAATCACATAATGCTTCAATTTGTTCTTCAGTCAAATCATTATCGCCGATCTCACCTTTGCGATATCTTCTTTGTAAATCTAAAAGTTGTGTATCTTCATCTTCTGTCTTTTTTACATATTCTTTAAATTCTTGTTTTTTCTCCTCATGGATGTCTACTTCTTTTTCTTCTGAAATTTTGCTTATCTCTTTCTTTTTAAATAAATTTCTAAAAAAGTTTTTTATCTTTCCAAATATAGTACTTTCGTTTCTTTCTATTAAATCTTTTTCTTGAGTGTTATTTTCCATACTTATTCTCCTATTTGACTTTCTTGATTTTGGTTTTTTTCTAATCCTTTATGTATAGTCACAAGTGCTTCATATTCTTTTTCTAATTCTTCTAATTCTTGTTCTCTAGCATGTAATCCTAAAAGCTTTTCTGCTCTATTTTCTCCTGTTTCTACCATAATAATCCTCCTCTAATGTTTATCTATAAATAAAGTATATCCTATTAAATTTAACTTTTCAATATATTTTTATAAATTTTCTGATTTTATAAATTTACAAGTTATTACACTCATGTCATCTTTCGCTATTCCGTAGCTATTGTCTACTGCTTCATTTAAAATTAAATCAGCAATTTTTTGACTATTTGTAGTTTCGATATCTTCAAGCACATATTTTACCCATAATTCTTTATTTTTATATTCAACATTAGAATCTAATATTCCATCACTACACATTACTATTATGTCTTGATTTTCTATGTCTTTATCATATGTTGTTAAATTTATATCTTTTAATATTCCTGCTGGTAAGCTTAGGGATTTAACAATCTGCACCTTTTTTTTGTTCTTTATATATGTTGGGCATGCTCCGTTTTTTATAAATTCCATTTTTCCATTATATAAATCAACTATTGTAATATCTAGTGTTGCAAATATTTCCTCATTTGCATTCATAATCGTTGTATTTATTAAGTCTATTGCTGTGTTTTTATCAAATCCTGATAAAAATAATCTTTCCAACATTTTTAATGCTATTTGACTGCTCTTTCTCGCTTCTGGGCCAGAACCCATTCCATCACTTATTGCTAATAAATATTTTCCATCATTTAATCTTATTTGTAACAAGCTATCTCCTGACACAGGGCTATCATTTTTGATTTTTGTAGCTTGTCCTATTTGTATTATATATTTATCTGCTGATAAATAACTATATACTCTCTTTCCTTGTTTACTTGATTTTTTGTTTTTTACATCATTTTTCATCAATTTTTCGTTTAAGCTTTTTTCTAGAACTTTTTGAATTTTATCTACTTCTATGTTTTCACTTGTTTTGCTGTCTTCACTTAAATATACATCTATAAAATATCTATTTTCTTGTTTATTTATTTCTATTCCATCTATTAAGATATTTTTTATACTAAGAGCTGTAATTACTTTTTTCTTTTCCTCATCATAGTCAGTATCTTTTTTTATATCCTCTTCCATTTTAACAGCAATACTAGAAATTGCTTTTGATACACCATCTAATTGAGCTTGTACATTCTTTTTATTTGATTTTACTTTTTCTTCCCATATAAAGTTGACCTTGCTTACCTTATAAGCATAATTTACTGCCTTAACTACCTGTTCAATATCATTATTCATTTTTTTGCTAATTTTCTCATCATCATATTGAACAATATAATTATTAAATTTTGCAAATGTTTTTAATAGGTCTTCTCTTGTTATTTCTTGCTTGTCCAAAAGAACATCAAACAATTCTTTTACTATTTCATTGTCTGGTTTTGTCATATCTTCATATAACATATTTTCTTCTAGTCCGTCTAAATTATTTAATAATTCTGTAATAAATAAATCTCTATTTTTAAAGTATAAATCTGTATCCCCTTTTTCTTTATAAGTATCTGCCATATCTTTTATTGTTTCTGATACTATATTTAATTGATTTATAGTTTCTTTACTTTGTTCTAACCCTCTTTTATTGTATTCAGGCAACATATTGTCGCTTTTTACTAATTCTTTTATATTAATTCCAGCCCACTTTGGAATAGCAAGTAATCCTAATGAAGCAATTAGTGCTTCTTTTATTATTAAAAATTCACTTGTTGTATTTTTAGATGCATACATTAATATTCCATTTCCTATTAAAAAGCCTACTATTACTCCTACTTTTCCGAATCTATTTAATAAACCTGAAATCATTCCAGAAAGTGCATAAACTGCCACAATAATTGGTTCATTTTGTGTGATTATTCCAAGGGTAACCCCTATTGTCACACCTGCTGTTGTTCCAACCAATACTCCATTTTTCCATCCAAGTATTAATACCATTAAAATACTAATAATATTTTTAACAGAAAATCCAAATATTGCAAAATCTCCAAGTGCTGACATTGCAATAGAAATAAGTAAACTTGCTCCCATAACTTCTTCTATTGAAAATGCTCTCTTTTCTGTTATTTCTTGTATAACTACTAATGAGTTTACAAATATCTTGTAAAACACTACAGAAAATACAGCTAGTGTTATATGTAATAATAAATCAGCTACCGTAAATTTAGTTAATATAAGTTTTGCTATCATTACTAAAACAATACTAACAAATATGTGCCCTGCAATTTGTATTTCTTCATTTTTATATTGATCATTTTCTTTTGGAGGTTTTATACATATTAATATTAGTAACATTAATATAATTAATATATAGTTTAATGCTCCAACAGTTCCTACTCCAACTATATTTCCTATAAGTCCTGCTACTACTACCATTATAGCAGGTACTCCTCCAGCTAAACAAGCTCCGACAATCGCTATACTAAATGGTGACACTTCTTGTCCCATTCCTAATGTCGATATCATAAAAGCTATGATATATATAATTATATTTTTTATACTTAATAAGTTTTTTATAATTTCTTTACTTGTGTTATTTTTTGACATCCCTACCACCTCATGTAATATTTTAATCCTTTTCTTTTGTGTTTTTTGTCTTTTTTGGTATTCTACTACAAAAAAGTTTTTTACATTTTGTGATATTTATTTTTATTTTTTATCGTTTTGTGTTTTCTATTTTATTATAATTTGTCGAAAAATACAAGTTTTTTTAGGAAATTATATTATTTTAAATAGCACTTTTCCGTAGTCACTGCATATAATAAAAAAGAAAACTATAAATTAGAGGTGATACTATGTCTAATAATATGGATGAATTATTTGCAAATGTAAAAAAGATGGTAGATAGTGGTGATATACCTGATGATGTAAAACAGATGATGAATAATCTTCAAAACAGCTCAAATACTCAAAATAATGTACAGAGTAATACTCCAGATCTAAATAACATCTTAAATAATATTTCACCAGAAATGATAAATAATTTAAGCAATATACTAAATTCAAATTCTCAAAATCAAAATTCTCAATCTTCAAAAAATAATAACAATTTCAACTTAGATATGAATACAATAATGAAGATGAAATCCATTATGGAAAATATGAATAATAAAAATGACCCAAGAGCTAATTTGCTTTATTCTCTAAAGCCTTATTTGCGCGAAAGTAAAAAAGAAAAATTAGATCAATATGTAAATATGCTTAATGTTTCTAAAATTGCAGAGCTTATGAATTCAAACAATCAAAATAATAAAGATAATAAAAAATAGTAGTTTTGAAAGGAGTATTACAATGCCTAGATTTATGGGATATAATCCTAATTTTCAATATTACAATCCATATCAAAGACCTAATTTTTATCCAAATTATGGTCCTTATACTCCTCATCCAAAAAAACAACCCCAACAACCTCTTTCTGAACCACTACCAAAAACTACACAACCACAAAAAAAGCCAGAAACAGCAGATACTGTTTGGCTTGATTTGTTTGGAATTAAATTATATTTTGATGATGTTTTAATTCTCAGTCTCTTATTTTTCTTATATAAAGAAGAGGTAAAAGATGAAGGGCTTTTTCTTGCTCTAGTTTTATTACTAATTAGTTAAGTTACTCAATTATTATATTATCTTCATCAACATAAACATAAGCATTTTTATGTATTTCTTCTTCATCTTTGTCTATTTCTTTTACTATATTAGAAATACGTAATTGTACTGCTTCTAAAGTACTTGCAGCAATAATTGCTTCTTTATTTCCCTTGGCTCCAGCATGTGCAAGTCCTCTTAATGCTCCAACAACAACAATATTATCTGCTGCAATTACTTCAGCCCCTGAATTTACATCGCCTATTACAACAATGCTTCCTTCAACTTCAAGTTTTTGTCCAGAACGCAAAGAACCTTTATGAAACGTAGTTTCAGATGTTTCTACGTCTTTTTTGTAACTTCTAATAATACTATGTAACCCTAGTGTTGTAGGACTATCAAATGCAACTTCAACATCAATTTCTTTTGTTATGCATTGTTTTATTTCTTCCATTTCTTTATTTGATAAGATTTTTCCAACAACCCTAATCGGTGTTTTTTCATCCTTATACATCTTTTTTAAGTCTTTAATTTTTTTAGACAATTCTTGTATTATTTTTTCCTGCGTAGAATTTTCAGTTATTTTAATAATCACTTCATCTGTTTTTAAATTTATACTAACACAATTCATCTCTTTATTCCCCTCTTAGACTAAACAGTCTATCTGATTTGTTCTACAAATGGTGTTGCTTCCATGCTTTCATCTACCTCTGTTGATTCATTCATTCCAAAATATTGTATAAGAACATCTCTTGCAACTTCTGCTGCATAATTTCCATGTCCACCATTTTCTATCATTACAACAACTGCAACCTCTGGATTATCAAATGGTGCAAAACACACAAACCATGCATTTACAAGATCTTTTCCATTAGAATCTTTTCCAGCCTCAGCAGAACCTGTTTTTCCTGCTACTTCAATATTAAAGTTTTTAAAGATATTATAAGCTGTTCCTCCAGCCTCACTAGCAGCCATTCTCATACCTTCTTTAGCTACTTCAATACTCTCGTCACTTATTGTTATTCCATCATCAGTATCTACTATTCCTAATTTCTCGTTAGTATATTTTCTTATTTCATCTTTTGAAACTTCAGTTCCATCTGAATTCAATACAGATTTAATAATTGTTGGATTCACAACTGTACCACTATTTGCAATTGATGATATATATTTTGCAATTTGCATAGGAGTAAAGTTATTATCACCTTGTCCTATTGATGCATTCAATGTATCTCCTGGTCCCATTGTTGCACCATTTCTGATTTTAGCATAAGTTTCCTTAGATGCTGCAGCACCAGATTTTTCATTAGGTAACTCTATTCCAGTTTTATTTCCCAAGCCAAAGTGTAATGCATATTTTGATAAATTATCTATCCCCATTCTATCACCTGTTTCGTAAAAGAAATAATTGCAAGAATGTTGTAATGCTTGAGTTACATTTTGATATCCATGTCCTCTATGATAACTTGTATAATACCAACATTTCCATTCACTATTATATTTTTTATATATACCAGTATCATTTATTTTTTCTTTTGTTGTAATAACACCTGTTTCTAACCCTGCAATAGCTGTTACCATTTTAAATGTTGAACCAGGTGCATATGTTGACTGAATGGCTTTATTTAATTGTGGATGTCTAGTATCATCTCTTAAATATGCCCAATTTTCTTGAGATATTCCTCCCACAAACCATTGTGGTTCATATGTTGGATAACTAGCTGTTGCAAGTACTTCCCCTGTATTAACATTCATTACAACTGCAGCTCCACCTTGTGCATCATATCTTTGGGAAAATCCTCCATTTTTTATTTTATTAATACAATTTTCTAGTGATTCTTCCGTCGTTTTTTGCAAGTTTGAATCAATTGTAAGCACAACATCACTTCCAGCAATAGCATTTTTTGAAACATATTCTCCCGTAATAGTTCCATCTACTGCCATTTCTTTTTGCTTTTCTCCATCTGTTCCCTTTAAATATTTTTCAAAAACATATTCAATTCCTGTTTTTCCTATGATATCATCAATATCATAATCATCTTTATTGGCTTTATATTCTTCTTCTTTTATTTTTCCAGTATAACCAATTACATGTGCCGCCATGCTTCCTGCTAAATATGTCCTTGCAGCTTTAGTTTCTATACTTATTCCTGGAAAATCACTATTTCTTTCACTAATTTGTGCAACAACCTCATCACTTACGTTTGTTGCAATTGTTATTGACTTTGTTGCACTATATCCTGTTGTTGTAATTATATATCTAATTGCTATTATTTTTCTAATATCTTCTATATTGTCATTTTTTATTTGATATTTATCTTTTACCTTATAAAATACCGTCTCTGCATCAGCATTTTCTTCTATTTTAAATTTTTTCTTAAACTTAGACAACTCATCTCCACTAATTGTAAAAGTAAATGGATTTATGCTTATTGGAAAATTATCTGTATACGAAATCTGATATTGATTCATTAGATTTACTAAATTTAATGCAGCTTCATTTAATTCATCATTAGATATATTTGTTTTATAAATTTCTATATTATTCTCTGTTTTTACTCCTGCAAGTTCATTTCCAGACCTATCTAAAATTGAACCTCTCGCAGCTTTTATCGTTGATACTCTTGAAAGTCTCGTATTTGACTGTTCCCTATAACTTTCACCATTTATAACTTGTAAATTAAATAGTTGAACAATTAATACAATCCCTATTGCATAAGCTAATATTGTTACTATATTAAACCTAAAATTTACTTGCTCACTTTTTACATCATTATCCCATGATGTCTCTCTATCAAAACTTATCCTATTGTTCAACATTTCACCAGCTTTCTTTTAGAAATATCTTGTCAAAATCCTATCTCCCTTTATTTCATTTTCAATTTCATATCCAGTAGCTTTCATTAAAGGATATACTATAATAATTAATAATACATTATAAATTGTTTCTATAAATAAAATCTTCAAAAATGAATATATTTCTATATTTATTTTAAAAAACATATAATTAAAAAAGTATAATACAATTTCATATATTATTGTACAAATTGCTCCCATAAGTAATACTGTCAATCTACTATCTTTTGAAAGTGTTTTGTCAAACAAACCTCCTAATATTCCAACTAATGCCAAAGCAACTGAAGTTAGTCCTAAACTTTTTCCAACCCAAATATCTATTAAAATCCCATAAATAATTCCATAAATAACTCCCATTGTTCTTCCCATATATAATCCTATATATAACATCAAAATTATAAAAACATTAGGCATTATTCCTGCTATTGTAAAATGAGTGAAAAAAATCGTTTGTATTAGATATATAACAATAAATGTAAGTATCAATCCTACATGTATCAAAAATTTCTTCATCTTATACCCTTTCTACTGATTTGTTATTATCAAAACAGTTTCTAATTTTTCAAAATCTACTGCAGTTTCTATTGTTGCATAAGAATCTGTTTTATTTGATCCTGTATTTACTTTCTTTATTTTTCCTACATGTATTCCTTTTAAATAAATTCCACCTAATCCAGAAGTTTCTACACTATCTCCCTGGATAATTCTCGCATCTGTCGCTATATTAGATGCACTTAATATAGATTTGTTTTCAATTGTTCCTTTACAAATCATTGTATCTCGAGTACTACTTGCTAAACAACTAGTAGCACTAGCACTGTCTACAATTGTCTGAATTTTTGCTGTTTTAGCAGTTGTAGAAACAATATATCCTACCAATCCTTCATTAGCAATAACTGTCATTTTTTCTTGAATACCATTATCACTTCCAACATTTATAACTAATGTTTTTGAATAATTGCTTATATCCCTAGATATTATCGTTCCAGGAACTGTTTTATATTGCCCATATTTTTCAGCTAAATTAAGTTCTTGTTTTAACTGTTCATTTTCATTTTTTATAATTTCATATTCTCTCATTTGTTGCTCAAGTTCATTATTTTTTTGTTTTAATGATTCGTTTTCTGATTTCAACTCATTCACATTCTCAAAAAACTTGTCATTATTGTTAAGCTTATTTTTCAAATATGTTAAACCATTTTCAATAGGCATAACAAAAGCATTTGCAAAATTTTCAACAACTGAAAACTGTTCTGATTTTGCATTTGAAACTATAACTAAAACAATTAATATTACAATTGTAATAACAATCCCTATAATTCCACCCTTTTTTTCTCTCTCCATACACTATCTTCTCTTTCTTGAATTTAATAAAACTGTTCTTAACTTTCCTATATCTTGTAATGTTTTTTCTGTTCCTTTTACAACACAGTCTAATGGTTCTTCTGCAACATATACTGGCATACCAGTTTCTACACTTATTAATTTATCCAAATTTTGTATTAAAGCTCCTCCACCTGATAACATAATTCCTTTTTCCATAATATCTGATGCAAGTTCTGGTGGTGTTTTTTCTAATGTTAATTTTACTACTTCTACTATTTGAGCAATTGATTCTTTCATTGCTTCTTCCACTTGATCTGATGTAATTATTTCAGTTCTTGGTAATCCATCATTCAAATCTCTTCCTTTTATCTCCATTGTTATTTTTGACATTAGTGGCATAGCACAACCTAATTCTTTCTTGATTTGCTCTGCAGTTGTAACTCCTATTGCAAGATTTAATTCTTTTTTTACATAATTAATTATATCTTCATCTAGCTCATCTCCAGCTATTCTTATAGAATTACTAACTACAATTCCTCCTAATGATATTACTGCAACTTCTGTTGTTCCCCCACCAATATCTACGACTATATTTCCACTTGGTTCTTCTATTTCGATTCCAGCTCCAATTGCTGCTGCCATAGGTTCTTCTATTAAATAAACTTCTCTCGCACCTGCTCTTATTATAGCTTCTTCTACTGCTCTTTCTTCTACTTCTGTTATTCCTGATGGCACCCCAACTAAAACTCGTGGTCTTATGGCATTATATCTCTTACAAACTCTTTCAAGTAAATTTTTTAGTAATAGTTTTGTTGCTGTAAAATCTGCAATTACACCATCTTTTAATGGCTTTATTGCATTTATTTCTTTTGGAGTTCTGCCTACCATTTCTTTGGCTTCAAATCCTGTTGCTATAACATTTCCTGTTTTAGCATCTACTGAAATAACAGATGGCTCTCTTACTACAATTCCCTTTCCGTTTATAGTTACTAAAATATTAGCTGTTCCTAAATCTATCCCTATATCTTTAGATTTGAATGACAAAAAATTCATTTTACTCTTTCCTTTCATTATGCATTCTCTGTGAAAAAATGCTTACATAATTCATGTTTCCAATTACAATATGGTCTAACAATTGTATCCCTAATATTTTGGAAGCTTGTTCAACATTTTTGGTAAATTCAATGTCTTGACTACTAGGCGTTGGATCTCCTGCTGGATGATTGTGAATTAATATTAATTTTGATGCTTCTATTTTTACAGCCTCATTTAATATTGATTTCATAGAAGCTGTTACAAAGTTTCCCCCACCTTTTGCTACATCTTTTATCTTGAGCAATTTATTTTTGTTGTTTAACAACGCAACTTTTAGTATCTCTTGTTTTTCAAATCTCATTTTTTCTATTAGTATTTCAGCAATATCATATGGCTTTTTTATTATTTTTTCTTTATAAGTTGAGACCATATTAATTCTCGTTACTAGCTCACACACTGCTTTTAATTGTATAGCTTTTACTTTTCCTATTCCTTTTATTTTCATAAATTCTTCTATTGTTAAGTCCATCAAAAAGCTTAAATTCTCTTCACCTGTGCTATTCATTTTCAAAATTTGCTGAGCTAATCCCACAGCTGTTTCTTCTTTTGTTCCTGTTTTTATTATTATTGCAAGTAACTCTGCATTGGTTAATGCTTTTGCTCCATATTGTTCTAATTTTTCATAGGGTCTTTCCGCTTCTGGTAATTCTTTCATTTTTATTGGCATTATCTATCTTCCTTTCTCTTTTTGAAAGGCCCCCTATACCGTGATATTATTATATATTGTATTTGTGTTTTTTTCAAGTCCTATAAGAGTTTTTTTTAGATTTAACCTTAAATATACAAATCTAAAAAATTACCAAAAATTGTTTCTTTAAATCTTATAATATTCGTAGTATAATAAATTTATAAGAAATACGGAGGTTTACAAATGAAATTCGAAAAATTAAATGATGCTAAAATAAAAATAATTGTTTCCATTCATGACATGGAGGAAAAAAATATTTCTGTTCGAAATCTTTTTTCCAATTCTGAGCCATCACAAGAACTCTTACAAAATCTATTACAAATGGCTGAACAAGAAATTGGTTTTAAAGTTGATGACTCAAAATTGTTACTAGAAGCCACTCTCTCTTCTGAAGAAGAGTGTACATTTATAATAACAAAATTACAAGAAAAATTAGAAAATACTAATAACACAAATTCCTTTATATTTAAATTTAATAGTTTCGATGCTTTTATAGAACTATGTACCTTTTTAAATAATTTTTCGGATTTAAACTTAAAAAGTTTTTCACAAAATTTTTCTTTAATTTCATACAATAATACATATTATCTATATGATTCCAATACCGAAAAGTATTCTATTTTGCTTGATTATATGAAAAATATTTTTGCAGAATTCGGAACTAACATTTCTAGTTTTCCTGGTATTGAGGGCATTTTAAATGAATATGGCAAAGTTATTTTTGAAAAAAATGCAATTGTAAAATGCATTTATTACTTTGTACATTAAAAGAGACAGTTTCCTGTCTCTTTTTCTAATAAACATAGTTTTGTGGATTGTATGCAACTCCATTTACTCTAACTTCTAAATGTAAATGTGGACCTGTACTATTTCCTGTACTTCCAACTGCTGCAATTACTTCTCCTTGACTTACTTTTTCACCTGCTGTAACATATAATTTACTACAATGTCCATAATATGTCTCTATTCCATCTCCATGTGATATTACAACCATATATCCATATGATTTTTTTACTCCTGCAAATGTAACTGTACCACTTGCTGCAGCTTTTATTGGTGTTCCTGTTGGTGCCCCAATATCTAATCCAGTATGATCTCCTGATCTCACACTACTTCTAACACCAAATCTAGAAGTAATAATACCAGAGATTGGTCTTATCAAGTTTAAACTTAATGGTACTTTTTGATATGAGATATTCATTGAAGTGTTTACTTTTCCTGTTGTCACTGGCTTTTTGGTTACTACTACAACTTTTTCTTTATATAAAGATGCAACTGTTGCCTCTACTTCTGAAAACGCTTTTACTTCTGTATCATATTTTTCTAATATAGATATATCATCAATATTTTCGCTTTCTTTCTCTCTAAGCTCATTTACTACTTGTTCTGCTTGTGAGAAATCAGAAACATAAGCTTTTTCTTCTTCTCCATCTAAAATTGCATAATACTTATAATAAACAATACCAGATTGTTTAATTTTATCAAATATTTCATTATCATTTGTTACTATATTTCTTTTTAGCAAGCACATTTTGTATTCTGGCAAAGCATCTACTTGAACAAATGCTATATGGCTATCTTCCCCACCTTCGCCACTTTCTATGTAATTATTTATTCTTGTTTGTAATTTACTTTTATCTTTGCTATACCCTACTGTTTCTCCATTTATTGTTACACTATATATTGGTTTAAAAAACAATGCTACCGCACATATTATTAGAAATATAGAAACAGCTATAAGTATTGTAAGCTTCATAGATTTTCTTGCAAATACTAATATTTGTTTAATCATCATATTTCTCCCTTGTACATATTTTTTAAAATTGTATAATACTTTTCCTTATTTTCGCAATCTGATTCAATGCCTTTTTTCCGTATGTTTTCTTGCTCATTCTCTATATTTCTTTATTTATCTCTTTATTTTTTTAAAACAAAAAAGTAGATATGCTTTTTATGCATTCTACTCTCCTAAATTAACCTTGTTGTAATTCTGTTTTTACAGTTTCAATTTCTGTTACAGTTGCTTTTTGTGCAGGTTTATAATATCCCTTAGCATTTGCAACTTTAAATAATTCATATTGGAAACTTTCATCATTATTTCTTATTTGTTGAAATGTTTGTCTTAATTGGCTATTTTCTGATTCAGAAATTGCTGTTTGATATGCTGTTAAATCTGCCTTTACATTTTCTAAAATATCATTTACCATTGTTTTCTCTTCCATTTTTCATCCTCCTAATTATTTAAAAAACTCATTAACTTTTGTTTTGTATTTAAAGCATCTTGAGCTGATTTTGTAAACATTTGCTTTATTTGAGCATCTTGTACTTGTGATGCATATGTGTTTAATTTTTCATATGCAGTTTCATGTGCTCCTATTAAATGTCTTAAATGTTGTAATTCTGCTTGTGTTAAATCTGCCATTATAATCACCCTTTCTTAAATTTTATATTGGTATTATGCTCAAATCAGTTTTATTTATACAGAAAAAGCCGAAAGAATCTTTCGACTTTTTTCGACTTTCTACTTATTTTAAATTATTTCCAAATTTGCAAATTTTGCCATCAAACGTTTATGACCAACTTTATCAAAATTAATATCAACTTTTAAATCATCGCCTTCAGGTTCAACATAATTAATTGTTCCTTCTCCGAATTTTTTGTGATATACTCTTGCACCAGATTGATATGAAGAAAAATCAATATTGTTACTAACCTTTTTAGTAATATTATTTAAGAAGCTTTCAGCTGTTCTAAATGCAAATCCTGTTTCTGTATTTGTTTTAGCACTTGATGCAGATGCTGTAAATTTAGGTTCTTCAACTTTATATGTCTTAATGTTCCAATTATTCTTATTTCCGTAGCTCCAAGTATAATTACTATCTCCAAAAGCACTTTCTCTTTTTACAGAACTTATCATTGCATCATCATATCCATCTAATAATTCTTTTGGAATCTCTTGTAAAAATCTTGATGGTGGATTATGTGCTGTAGAACCAAATGTAGTACGTTGTTTACTATTTGTTAAATATAAATTTTCTTTTGCTCTAGTTACACCAACATAACATAAACGTCTTTCTTCTTCTAATTCCTTTTGTTCACCAATAGACTTATATCCTGGGAATATTCCCTCTTCCATTCCTACTAAAAATACAACTGGAAATTCTAATCCTTTTGCACTATGTAATGTCATTAATGTAACAGATTCATCTGTTTCTTCAACATTGTCTAAATCACTTGATAATGTTATTCCCTCTAGGAAATCACTTAATCCATTATCTGCTGATTCTTCTTCAAATTCTACTGCAACATTTAAAAATTCTTCTAAGTTTGCAATTCTATTTTCCGCTTCTACTGTATTCTCATTTTCTAATGCTTTTGTATATCCTGTATCTTTTAATAATTTCTTTATTAATTCAGATATTGTAAGTTCATCTTTTTCTGCCATTATTTTTTCCATGCAATCTACAAATTCTCTAGAATTCAAATAAACTCTATTTAGTCCATATTGATCTGCATTTTTAATAACTTCATACATAGATATATTATTTTGTTCTGCAATTTTAGCTACATTATCTAAGCTTGTTTTTCCAATTCCTCTTTTAGGTTCATTTATAATTCTATTTAAACTTAAATTGTCTGAAGGATTTTGTACCAATCTTAAATATGAAATAATATCTTTTATTTCTTTTCTTTCATAGAATTTTAAACCTCCAACAATTTTATATGGAATACCTTCTCTTCTTAAAATTTCCTCTATTGCTCTTGATTGTGTATTCATTCTATATAATACTGCAAAATCTGAATATTTATATTTTTCTTCTCTCATAAGATGTTCTATTTGCTCTGCAATATATCTTCCTTCATCATATTCATTTTCTGCAGAAAATATTTTTGGCAAACTTCCTACATCATTTTCTGTCCATAATTTTTTATCATATTTTACTTCATTATTTTTTATAACCGCATTTGCTACTTTCAAAATATTTCCTGTACATCTGTAATTTTGCTCTAATTTTATTATTTTAGTTCCAGAAAAATCTCTTTCAAAATTTAATATGTTACTTATATCTGCACCACGGAAACTATAAATTCCTTGGTCATTATCACCTACGGCTGTAATATTTCCATGTTTTGATGCTAACATTGTTACTAATGTGAATTGAGATTTGTTTGTATCCTGATACTCATCTACTAATACATATTGGAATTTATTTGAATAATATTCCAATACATCTACATTTTCCATTAATATTTTTATTGTAAAATTAATAATATCATCAAAGTCAATTGCATTATTTTCCTTTAATCTGTTTTGATATCTTTCATAAACTTGTGCTATTTTTTCTTTTCTGAAATCTCCATGTGCTTTTACTGTATATTGATCTGGCTCTAGCATTTCATTTTTAGCATTGCTTATTTCTGACATTACTGCTCTATCACTAAATAATTTTTCATCTAATTGTAAATCTTTTAATATTTGTTTTACCATTGTTTTTTGGTCAGATGTATCAAATATAATAAATGATGAATCAAATCCAATTCTGTCTATAAATTTTCTTAATATTCTTACACATATTGAATGGAATGTTCCAATCCACATATCTTTTGCAGCATCTCCAACTAATAATTCTATTCTTTCTTTCATTTCTTTTGCTGCTTTATTTGTAAATGTTATTGCTAATATATTCCATGGTAATATATTTTTTTCCTTCATTAAATATGCTATTTTATGCGTTAATACTTTTGTTTTTCCACTTCCTGCACCAGCTATTACTAAGCATGGTCCTTCTGTATTTACTACGGCTTCGTATTGTTTATCATTTAATCCCTTTAGTATATCGTCCATTATTCTTTCCTTTCTTCTTTCAAATGTTTGTTTGTATTTTACTATATTTTTTTGTTTTTTGCAATACATTTAAAAAACTCTTTTAAAAAATTTTAAAAGAGTTCTTATTTTTATTCTTCTTCACCTTTTAATTTTTCAGCTCTATCTGCTGCAATTAAGTTGTCTATCATTTCATCTAAATCTCCATTTAAGAAATTTTCCATTTGGAATATACTCATTCCAATTCTATGGTCTGTTATACGACCTTGAGGATAGTTATATGTACGAATTTTTTCACTTCTATCTCCACTTCCTACTTGTGATTTTCTTGCATTTGCTATTTCTGAATCCTGTTTTTCTTTTTCTATATTATATAGTCTTGAACGTAACATTTTCATAGCATATTCTCTGTTTTGTAATTGTGAACGTTCTGTTTGACATTCTACAACAATTCCTGATGGTTCATGTATTAATCTTACGGCTGATGATGTTTTATTAATATGTTGTCCTCCAGCACCAGAAGATCTGAATACTTCCATTTTAATATCTGCTGGATTTATATCAATTTCTACATCTTCTACAACTGGAAGTACTGCAACTGTTGCTGTTGATGTATGTATTCTTCCACTGCTTTCTGTATCAGGAACTCTTTGTACTCTATGTACTCCACTCTCGAACTTGAATCTACTATATGCTCCTTTTCCTGTAACCATAAAAGATATTTCTTTATATCCACCTAATTCAGTTTGGTTTTCATTTAATATTTCAATTTTCCAATGTTTTCTTTCTGCATACATCGTATACATTCTAAATAATGTACCTGCAAATAATGCTGCTTCTTCTCCACCTGCACCTGCACGAATTTCACAAATAATGTTTTTATCATCATTTGGATCCTTTGGAATTAGTAATGCTTTTAATTCATCTTCTATATGAGGAAGATTTTCTTTAGCTTCATAATAATCCGCCTCAGCTAATTCTTTTAACTCCTTATCTTCCATCATTTCTTTAGCATCGTCCATTCTTTGCTTTTCTTTTTTATATTCTCTAAACTTTAACACTACTTCTTCAATAGAACTGTGTTCCTTTATTAATTTTTGCCATTCTGTTTGATTTGCAATTACCTCTGGGTCACTTATTAATTTGGTCAATTCTTCATATCTTGCTTCTACTGCTTCTAATTTGTCAAACATAAATATTCTCCTTTTTTCTAAAATCATATTTTATTATACTATATATTGGTATTTTTTTCAAGGGGTTATGCGAAATTAGGGTCGGTCCTTTTTTTCGCATGCGATTTTAGGGTCGGCTCTTTTTTGCACAAAAAGAAAGCACCACATGTGCAGTGCTTCCTTTTTGAGGTTCACTGGATACTTTCCGACAATTTGCCAAACATTTTAGCTAACTGAGTATCAGTTTTCTGGAAAATTTCTTTCCAGTATTCAAAATACCCTTTGTCTTCTACCTGATACGAGCCATTATGATGACGGAGAAATTCACAAACAGCAATATACGCATAATACGGCGTAGGTGCACTTGTGAACTGCTTGTCGTACTTATGCTTGTTCAACCGAACCAGCATCTCTTTTTCCAACTTCATAAATACTACCTCTTCTATATTATTCTTCCTTTTAGGAAGTCTAAATAATTATATCACGTTTTACATAATTTTGCAAATATATAAATTTATTATTTATTTATTAATTATAATTCCACATAATTATAATTAATATTTTCATTATTTAATATTTCTTTTTCTCTATTTGTACAAGTCAAAATAATTATTTGCCTATTTTTAAATTCTTCTGATAAATATAATAAAATATTTTTTAATCTTTCATTATCGAAAAATGCAAAAGCTTCATCTAATATAATTGGAACTTTTTCATTTGAAACTTCATCTAACATTGCTAATCTTAATGATAAATATAATTGATCTATTGTTCCAATACTTAATCGTTCTGCAGGAATATAATTACCATTTTCTAATTCTACAATTAATCCATTTTCATCGCTAAAATTTAGCTTACAATATTTTCCTTTTGTGATGTTAGCAATATTTTTTGACAACTTCTCTGTAAATACTGGACTTACGCTGTTTTTCATATTTTCATATGCTCTTGATAATAACACTTTTACTAATTCTATACTTTCGTTTTTTTGTTCTAAATTTTCTAATTGTTGTTTTAATAAAATTGTCTGTTCTTCAATACTGGATAAATTTTCCAACTGTGGTCCTATATTTTCTTTCTTTACTTCTAGTTTATTTAATTCATATCTTAAATCATTTATTTCATTTTCTACTATGCTAATATCAATATTTAAATTTTCTTTTTTTAATAAAAAATTAATTTCATTTTTTTCAATATTTTTTTCATATTTATTTATTATTTTATATTCTTCCAAATTATTTTGCATATTATTTTCTGATTTTATTTTATTTATTTCATTATTTAATTCTTCAATATTTTTTTTGGTCATAATTACCTTCTTTCTATCTTATTATAATGTAATGATATACGTCTCCAATATAATTTGTGTCATCATATAAACTTACTACTAATCGATAAGTTCCTGTCATTAAGTTTTCTTTAAAATGTAAGGAATAAGTAATGTTAGATACAGGGTTAGTTGTTAGGATATATTCGTTAGTTTCTCCTACTTTTTGGAAATTATCTGTTACATAATCTAAT
>USMB01000017.1 GCA_900555615.1 uncultured Clostridium sp.
TGTGCGCCGCCAGCGTTTATCCTGAGCCAGGATCAAACTCTCTTGTTAATTTTATTTAACTTGAGTTCTTATGACTCTTTTTAAACTTCTTTGTTTGTTTTCTATTTTTTAATCTTTTTTTGATTTACTTTTTGGTACATTTTCATTTTTGAAAATTACCGTTTGGTTTTTTCTCTAAAGGATCTATTGTTTACTTTTCAATGTACTTTTTTTGTTTGCTCACTTTGTAGTGAACGAAACCTATTTTAGCATACCTTTTTCTTATTGTCAATACTTTTTTTGAAAAATATTTAAAATATTTTTTACCCTCATTTTTGGGCAAAATAAAAAACTAGTAAACGCTGTTTTTTTCTTTTATTTCGTTGTCACTTTTATACTAATTTCTCTTGTATTATTTTAATATTTTTATCTGTTGCTCGGTACATTTTTTATCTTACCACGCTTGTCGAAAATTGTCAACACTTTTTTTGAATTTTTTTAATATTTTTTCTTTATTTTTATTCATTGACTTTTCTCTCGCTTGGTCTTGAATTATATTAACACCTTTTCAAAAATAAGTCAATACTTTTTTCTAAATTTCTACTAAAATTAAATCTTCTGAGATACATCTTATTTTTTCCCATGGTATTACAATATCATTAGTATTAGAAAATAAACTCATTAGTTTGTTAGTTCCTCCAGGAACAATTATAGAAGTTATTCTTCCTGAATCTAAATCAGCACATACATCTTGAACAAAACCTAATCTTTTTCCATCACATATATTAATTACTTCTTTATGTTTAAAATCTAAACCTTTATCTCCCATCGCAACCTCCTTTATTATTATATGTTTATTTTATTAATTTGTTACATTTATATTTAAAAAAATTCTGATAATAATTTATTATCAGAATGAGATTATTCTATTTTACTTATAATATCTTTTAATATTTTCCAATGCGTTTTTTTCTAATCTAGAAACCTGTGCTTGAGAAATTCCAATTTCATCTGCTACTTCCATTTGTGTCCTTCCATCAAAATATCTCTTAATAATTATATTTTTTTCTTTTTCATTCAATCTTTTTAGCGCCTCTGCAATTGTCATATTGTCTGCCCAATTTTCATCACTATTTTTAGTATCTTTTACTTGGTCCATTATAAAAATGCTTTCCGAACCATCATTATAAACAGGCTCTTGCAATGAAACAGGATCTTGTATTGCATCAAAACTAAATGCAATTTCTTCTTTTTCAACTCCTAACTCTTTTGCAATTTCTTCTACAGATGGTTCTCTTCCTTTTTCTTTATTAAACTTTTCTTTAAATTGAAGTGCTTTGTATGCTAAGTCTCTTACAGATCTGCTTACTCTTATACTGTTATTATCTCTTAAATACCTTCTGATTTCCCCAATTATCATCGGAACTGCATAAGTTGAAAATTGTACGCCTTGGTTCAAATCAAAATTATCTATCGATTTTATCAGCCCTATACATCCTATTTGAAATAAATCATCTGCATTTTCTCCTCTTCCGTAAAATCTTTGTATTACACTTAATACAAGTCTAAGATTTCCTCTTATAAATTCTGTTCTCGCTGTTTCATCTCCTTGTTTTATTCTTTTTAATAGTTCGTCTTTTTCTTTATTTGTAAGAACAGGTAGTTTTGAAGTATTAACTCCACATATTTCCACCTTGTTAATCAAATAAAAAACCTCCTTTAGAAATAACATTTTCTATATTATTTCCAAAAAAGGTATTATTTATTCTTCTATATAACCTATATAATTTAAGTTTCTAAGATTTTGTTCATCATCTAATCCATATCCTACTACAAATTTATCTTCTATTGCAAATCCTACATAATCTGCTTTTACATTGGCAATTCTTCTTGATGGTTTGTCTAATAATGAACAGATTTTTAATGATGCTGGTTTCTTTTCTAATAGCAATTCTTTTAAAAAGGCAAGAGTTCTTCCTGTATCAACTATATCTTCTATTATAATTACTTCTTTTCCTTCTATTGATTGTGTAATATCTTTATTTAGTTTTACTTTACCTGTGCTCTCATTATTTTCATAGCTTGAAACTTCCACAAATTCAAATTGTATGTTATTTTTTATTCTTTTAGCAAGTTCTACCGTAAAGAAAATACTTCCTTTTAATATGCATAAAAAAACTATATCTTTTCCTTTATATTCATCCATTATCTGATTTGCTAATTCATCTAATCTGTTGTTTATCTTTTCTTCGCTTATTAATACTTTAATCTTTTTCATATATTATCCCTTTCTAATTAAACGCAAAGAACTAGTTCAAATGAACTAGCTCTGAGCAAATCTTTTTAATCTATTTTCAACCTCTTCGGCTGATGTCATTTTTAAAATTTCATCAGCTAATTCTTTACAATCAAATTTTTCTAATTCGCTAATTTTCTTTCTAGCTTTTAGTATACTATTAGAATTCATAGAAAATTCATCTAGTCCAAGCCCAATTAACAATGGAATATATAATTCATCTCCTGCCGCTTCTCCACACATTCCACAGAATATTCCAGCATCATGTGCACCATCTATTGCAGATTTTATTAGTTTGATAACTGCTGGATGAAATTTTGTATATAGCTTAGATATTTTTTCATTTCCTCTTTCAACTGCAACTGTATATTGAATTAAATCATTTGTTCCTATACTAAAGAAATCACATTCTTTTGCTAGTCCAGATGCAATTAATGCAGCTGATGGAATTTCTATCATTATTCCAACTTTTATATTCTTTTTATAAGGAATATCTTTTTGTTCTAATTCCGTTTTACATTCTTCTAGAATTTTTTTAGCTTCTCTAAGTTCTTCTATAGAAGATATCATTGGAAACATTATTGATAAATTTCCAAATGCACTTGCTCTTAATATTGCTTTTAGTTGCGTTTTAAATATTGAAGTTTTATCTAAACAAAGACGTATTGCCCTATATCCCAAAAATGGATTTGCTTCTTTTTCAAGTTGAAGATATTTCAAATCTTTATCTCCACCTATATCTAGTGTTCTAATTATTACAGGCCTTCCTTCCATTTTTTCCGCAACTTCTTTATATGCGTTGAATTGTTCTTCTTCAGTAGGCATGTTTTCACTATCCATGTATAAGAATTCACTTCTAAATAGCCCAACACCTTCTGCTGAATTTTTCAATACAATCTCAACGTCTGATGGAGTTCCTATATTAGCAACTAATTCAACAACATATCCATCTCCTGTTTTAGTTACTTCTTCTTTATATTTATCTAATTCTGCTTTTTCCTTTGTTATCTGTTCTTCTATTTTTTCTAGCTTTTCTCTTTCTTCTTGTGTTGGATTTTGATAAATTTCCCCTGTTGCTCCGTTTAAAGCAACATTTTCTCCATCATTAAATATTTTAGTTGCATCTTTTACCTTTGTTATTGCTGGAATTGCATGTGTTCTCGCCATAATAGATGTATGTGAATTTTCTCCACCAACTTCAGTTATAATACCAACTACATTTTTAAAGTTAAGTTTTGCAGTGTCTGATGTGGTTAATTCTGTAGCTACTATTATTGTATTTGGATGTAATTGGCTCAAATCTACAATTTCAATATTGCTCAATTTAGCAAGTATTCTTTCTTTTATATCTGCAATATCTCTTGCTCTTCCTGCCATATATTCATCATCCATGTTTTCAAAGATTTGTATAACATTATTAAATCCAACTTCAACAGCATATTCTGCATTATAATTTTGATTCATTATCGCATTTCCTGTTTCGGCAATTAAAGTAGGATCTTGCAATATCATTAAATATGCATTCATTATCTCTCTTTCCGTACCACTTGCCTTTTCAACTATTTGCTCTGTTTCATCTGTTACTTTAGAAAGTGCTTCTTTGAATCTTTTCATTTCTTCTTCTGGATTTTCTACTACATTTTTCTCGATTTGTTTATTTTCTTTTCTTAAGACTACAACTGTTCCAAATCCAATTCCTGTAGATACACCATTACCTTTTATCATCTGTTTCCTCCTATATATTATTCACCAAATTTGTTATTAAATGCTTCTAGAATTTTTTCCATTGCTTCTTTTTCATCTTCTCCATCACATTCAATTTCAATTTCAGTGTTTGCCTTTATTCCTAAAGACATAATTCCTAGAATTGATTTTGCATTTACTGTTTTGCCATCTACATTTAAATTAATGTTGCTTTTAAATGCTGATGCTAATTTTGCTAATTCTCCTGCTGGTCTTGCATGTAGACCTGTTTCATTTTGTAATGTAATTTTCTCTTTTATCATTTTGTATCATTCTCCTAATCTTATTTATTATATTCTGGCAAGTTTCTCTTTAAATATGCCATAACAGCCATTGATACAACTGAGCCTATTGCTACTGCTAATAAATATAGTAATGGATGCCCAATTGTTGCTATTACGAAGATTCCACCATGTGGAGCCATTAATGTACAATTAAATACCATTGAAAGAGCTCCTGTTACAGCTGAACCTGCTATAAATGCTGGTATTGTTCTTAATGGGTCTGCTGATGCAAATGGAATTGCACCTTCTGATATAAATGATAATCCCATTATATAGTTTACGTATGCTGCTTGTTTGTCTTTTTTTGCTATTTTCTTTGGGAAGAATGTTGCAAGTAATGCTATTGCTAATGGTGGTACCATTCCTCCTGCCATTACTGCTGCCATTATTTCGTATTGTCCTGATGCTAACATTCCTGTTCCGAATGTATATGCCGCTTTATTTACCGGTCCTCCTAAGTCAATTGCCATCATTGCTCCTAAAATTGCTCCTAATGCAACTTTGTTTGCTGTTCCCATGTTTGATAAGTAATTGTTTATTGCTGTGTTTATTGCTGCTACATATGGATTTATTAATAGCATAAATAATCCAATTAATAATATTCCAAATACTGGATATAGAAGAATTGTTTTTATTCCTTCTATGCTTTCAGGTAAATAACTACATATTTTCTTTAGAGCTAATACGATGTATCCTCCAACGAATCCTGCTATTAATGCTCCTAAGAATCCTGAACTTACAAGTGTTACAGTACTATCTGTTAATGAAGCAAATGTTGTTCCTTGTACTGCTAGTATTCCTCCAACAAATCCTACTGCTAATCCTGGCCTATCTGCAATACTCATTGCTATATATCCAGCCAAAATATATAACATTACATTGAATGCTGCTCCTCCGACTGTTTTAAAGAATGCTGCTAATGGCGTATTCATACCAAAGTTTGATGGATTAATACTATAATCATCAAACAAAAATGCTAATGCTATTAATATTCCTCCACCTACTACGAATGGTAACATATGTGTTACACCATTCATTAAATGTTTATAAATTCTTGTTCCTACACCTTCTTTTTCAGTATCATCTTCTTGATTATTTTTGGTTGAAGAATGATATACTTTAGCATCTGCTGATAGTACATGTTCAATTAATTCTTGTGGTTTATTTATACCATCTGCAACTTTTGCTTTTACTAATTTCTTACCATCAAATCTTGATAAATCAACTTTTGTATCTGCTGCAATTATAACTGCTTTTGCATTTTTTATTTCTTCTTTTGTAAATTTATTTTTTACTCCTGATTGTCCATGTGTTTCTACTTTTACTTTATGGCCTAATTGTTCACCCATTTTTTCAAGTGCTTCTGCTGCCATATAAGTATGTGCAATTCCTGTTGGACAAGCTGTTATTGCTAAAATTTCATATCCATTTGATTCTTGTTTCTTTTCACTTAATTTCATTCTTTCTGCTCTATCAATGCATAATAAGAATTCTTCTGGTGTATCTGCATTTAGTAATTCCTCTCTAAATCTTGTATCCATTAATAGTGTTGATAATCTGCTTAATACATCTAAATGAATATTGTCTTTTGTGTTTGGTGCAGCTATTAAAAATATTAATCTTGCTGGTTCTCCATCCATAGAGTCAAAATTTACTCCATTTGGTATAACCATTGCTGCTAATCCTGGTTTTGAAACTGCATCTGTTTTTCCATGTGGAATTGCAATTCCTTCTCCTATTCCTGTTGTTCCTTCTTGCTCTCTTGCCATTACTACTCTTTTGTATTCTTCTTTGTTAACAATGTTGCCATTGTTTGCCATCAAATCTACCATCTTGCTGATAGCTTCTTCTTTACTACTTGCTGTACCATTTAATTGAATGGCCTTTTTGCTTAGTAGGTCCGTGATCTTCATAATTCAATCATCCTTTCCTTTGTATTTTTATATTTCTTTTAATAGGCTTTCTACTTCTGGAAGTGTTGCTAAATTCATTGAAAAAGCACTTGCACTACCAGCCGCAATCCCCATTTTAAAAGCTTCATTATAGTCCCTATTTTTTTGGTAACCTGCTATAAATCCTGCTACCATTGAATCTCCTGATCCAACTGTATTCAAGACCTTACCTTTAGGGGCTTTTGAATAATATACTTCTTTTGTTTCTGTTATTAATATTGCACCATCTCCACCTAATGAAATTAAAACATTTCTTGCTCCCATATCTTGAAGTTTTTCCGCATATTTTACAATGTCTTCATTAGTCTCGATTTTTTCTTTAAATGTTTCTTCTAATTCTTCTTTATTTGGTTTTATTAAAAACGGTTTGTATTTCAATACATTTATTAATAATTCTTTAGTTGCATCTACTACAAATGTTGTTCCTCTTTCTGCTAATATTGAACATATTGTTTCATAAATACTTTTATTTATACCTTTTGGTACATTCCCTGCTAATATTACTATATCATCTGAAGTAAATTTCTTTATCTTTTCTAGTAATTCATTTATGTTTTCTTCTGTTATTCTAGGTCCATTTCCATTTAATGCAGTTTCTACATCAGAACTAATTTTGATATTTATTCTTGTAATTCCTTCTCTTACAATAATAAATTCTGTTTTTATTCCATAGTTTTCTATTTCTTGTTTTAATTCATTTCCTGTAAAGCCTGCAATAAACCCTAATGCCGTATTTTGTAAACCTAAATTTTTTAAAACTATTGATACATTTAGACCTTTTCCACCTGGTAAAATCTTTTCAGTTTTAGTCCTATTTATCTTTCCAGTTTCAAAACTATCTACTTGAGATATATAATCTAGAGCAGGATTAAATGTGATTGTATATATCATTTTATCCACCTCATTTTGGTATCATATTATCATATTTAATTTTAATTTACAATAGAATTTTTTAGATTTTGATAAAAAAAAGAATCATAATTTTACAAATTACTTATGACTCTTTTTTTATTCGATTTTTTTAATCATTTTGTGATGAATTATTATCAAATGGAATAAATTTATTTACAATACTTCCTGTTGATACTTCCATATTTGTATCTGTTTTAAACATAGCAAATGATGTGTTTATTTTATTATCTACTAATTCTTCAACTTCATCTTGTGTTGCATGCTCTGCTAATACAAGTTCACTTACTAATATTTGTTTAGCATTATGTAACATTTTCTTTTCTCCTGTTGATAGTCCTTTTTCTTTTTGCTTAAAACTTAAATTTCTTACTACATCTGCAATTTCATATATATCTCCACTTTTCATTTTGTCCATATTGTCTCTATAGCGTTTGTTCCAATTCTTTTCCATCTCTGTCTCATCTTGTTCTAATACATTTATTACTCTTTCAGCTTCATTTTTATCTATTACATTTCTAATACCATGTTGTTCAGCTGTTGATATTGGAACCATAACCTTGACTTCACCAGGCATTTTTAATATATAATATGATTGTTTTTCACCTAATATCTCTTTTTCTTCTATTGAATCTATAACCCCAGCACCATGCATTGGATATACTACTTTGTCTCCTACATTATACATGTAAGCCACTCCTTTCAAGTCTTTATATTTTGGTTTTCAATCATAAGTAATTAATTTTATTTATTTTTCCAACCATTTCTATTATACTACAAAAAATGGCAAAAGTCAAAGTTTTTGCCATTTTTTTTGAATTTTATTTTTATAATTATTGGTTTGTTGATCCAAATCCACCTGTTCTTGTTCCCTCTGCTTTATCACCATCAACCTTATAATATTTTGCAAATATTACTTGACCAATTACATCTCCTTTTTTTATCTCGACGTCATGGTCGAAAAAATTATAATATGCATACATAAAGTGTCCATCATTACTTTCATTTCCATAATAGTCACTATCTATAATTCCTAAACTATTAGCCATTACTAGTCCTTTTTTTCCAGGATTAGAACTTCTATTTACTAACATGAAATACTCATCTTCTGGACAATATGCTTTTAACCCTGTTTTTATTAATGTTGGTTTCATTCCTGGTTTAAATGCTGGAATTATTGTGTCCTCTGCTGCTTCTACATCATATCCTGCTGAACATTTAGTTTTTCTTACTGGCATATTTATTCCTTTATCTTCAAATCCCTTTGCAATTTCAAATCCTCTTATTCTTTCCATATCTATCTTCCTTTCTTGCCATATTTTTTCATATTACTTTATAATTGTCAAGTAATTTTTCTAAAATGAAAAAAAGATGTATTTTAAATACACCTTTTACTCTATTATTCTGTTGCTGTTCCATTTACTGTAACCATTCCAGAACTACTTTCTGTTGCATATTCTCCAGAGTTTGCATATCCTAATAAAGAACTTGCAGCTGTATTACTATTCTCATATTTTACCTTTACAAATACTTTATCTCCTTCTTTTAGAAGCATTTCTTTATTAGTATCACTTACGCTATCTTGGCTTGTTGTTCTTATTCCTATTTGTGGTAGTATTTGTGTTGTAGCTTCTACCCAATAACCATTTTCACCTATTTTGGTATACTGAGCTTGAGATGTTTTCTTTCCAGGGTTTTCATCTATATGCCAAATTTCCATTTCAACATCATATGTTTTTCCTGTTGCATCTAGTTTATCAATAAAGTCTTGATATTGTGACTTTGTTAGTTTTCCTGTATTTGTTATTTCTGTTACAAATTTTTCAACAATTAATCTTGAACTTTCTTGTGTAACATTATCAATTCTATTTGTTAATGTTACTAATGGCACACCAAATAATAATACTCCTGCTACACATAATGCAGCTACTGTAGAAGCACCTGAATCTGCCATAAAATCACTTCCTTCCATATTTTTTATTACAATATTTTTTAATCCTTCGCTATTGTTATTACTCCTATTTGATCTTTTTTTATGCCTTGTTCTATTAAAACTCTTGCACATTCATTTACAGTACTACCTGTTGTATATATATCATCTAGAATTAATATATTTCTATTTAGCACTTTTTTTATATTAGTGACTCTATATACATTTTTTGCATTTTCAAGTCTTTGTTCCTTATTTAGTGTACTTTGAGGTACTGTATCTTTTACCTTTTTTATTATATTATCACTTACTGGAACATTTATAATTTGTGCTATTTCTTTTGCCAATAATTTGCTCTGATTATATCCTCTTTCCTTTTTTCGCTTATTACTGACCGGTACTACGATTATTATATCATACTTCTCCAATTTTTTCAAACTTTTTTTATTTTCTTTGAAAAAATATGCTATTGTTTTGTAAACATATGGCTTTTCTTGAAATTTTAATGCTATTATTTGCTGTCTTATAAGATTTTCATATTTAAAAAAATAATAGTGTTCATTAAAATTTTTGTTGAAATCCTCAGCATAGTTGTCTATATTTATATTAAACTCTTTTTCTAATCTAATTCTGCATTTGTTACATAAAGATTTATGTGCTAATTTTCCACATATTCCGCATACTTGTGGATATATTATATCTAAAATTGTGCCTATTATATTGTTCACTCCCATTCTTTTTATATAATATTCTCCATTTTTTTCGCTCTTCCTTTATTTTATAATTTTTTTATATTTTTTTCATTTTTCTATTGACAAATCCTAATAAAGATATTATAATAGTCATTGTTGTAAGGCAAATGCCAGTTTAATTATGCAGATGTGGCGGAACTGGCAGACGCACAGGACTTAAAATCCTGCGGTTGAATAAACCGTGCCGGTTCGATTCCGGCCATCTGCACCAATGACGAATCTCTTCGAACTAAATTGAATAGATAGATACAAAATCAATCAGAAAATAAAATCTGGTTGATTTTTTTGTTGTCTATAAACAATATTAAAATCATCCAATCGAAAGGATGGTGCAAGTAAATGAAGATAATTAAGCAAGAACTACAATTTGAAGAAAGTCTAAAGCGAAGACTAGAATTCATATGTGAATTTTCTAAAGTTACTCCTACTTTTATTAATGGTAGTATTAGAAAAATTGAAAAAACTAATCTCACATATATTGAACCTCATAGAGTAATAATTAAAAATACTACATTTTTAGTTTTTAATTATTCAAAAGATGTGTATATTTCAAATTTGACTAAAAAGATAAAATTATCAGAACTAGAAGAATATTTAAAAAATATATAAATCTGTAAATATTTGACATTTCTTAAAATTATGATATAATCTTTTATGTAAACAATGTATTTGTTTGGAGATGATTGCATGATTTTTAAAGAATTATATTTAAAAACAAAAATATTTAGGAGATGTCATTAGTACCATTATGTATTATGATGTCTTTTTTTGTTAGGAGGTTTTGAAAATTGAAGGATGAAAAGAAAAAATGTGGTTTATATTTAAGAGTTTCAACTGAAGACCAAGCTCGTGAAGGTTTTAGTCTACCAGAGCAAAGAGAACGATTAGAGTCTTTCTGTAAGTTCAAAGGTTATGAAATAATAGATTATTACGAAGATTCTGGAATAAGTGCTAAAACTGGTAATTATAGACCAGAGTTTGAAAGATTAAAAAACGATATAAAGGCTAAAAGAATAAATACTATTGTAGCTTTAAAGTTAGATAGAATAACAAGAAGTATTTACGACTGGGAAAATCTAATGACATTCTTAGATGAGAATGATGCCTATTTAGACTGTGTAAATGATGAAATAAACACAACAAGTGCAAATGGCAAAATGATTTCAAGACTTTTAATGAGTGTTAGCCAAAATGAAATTGAGAGAACTAGTGAAAGAACAAAAATAGGTTTAGCAGGTGCAATAAAACAAGGACATATTCCTCATATTGCTCCATTAGGTTATAAAAGAGAAGATAAAAAATTAGTAATTGATTATTCTACTAAAGATATTGTAATTAGAATATTTGATATGTATTATAATGGTTTATCATACAAGAAAATAAGTAATGTATTAAATGAAGAAAAAGTATTAGGAAAAGATAATTGGCGAGATTCTACCATTGTTACTATTCTTGAAAATGAAATATACAAAGGAGATTTCGTTCACGGAAAAAGAACAAAGAATCCTACTTATTATGAAGATGTAGTTGAACCAATTGTTTCAAAAGAAATGTGGGCAGATTGCCAAGTACAGAAAAAGAAAAATTCAAGAAGTTATAAAAGAACATTAACTTATTTATACTTGCAAAAACTAAAATGTCCTAAATGTGGCAGAGTCTTAGGTGGAAAAGCAACTACGAAGAAAAATGGTAATGCTTACTTTTACTATTATTGTAATGATTGCAAAATCGAATTTAAAGAAAAGGTTATAAATGATTATTTCAATCAATTTATTAGTGAGTTAGTAGAATATGACTCTGTTGTAAATCAATTCTTCTTGCCTATGATAAAGCAAAAATTTGATGAACCTAGAGAACAATTAGAAAAAGAGATAAATAATCAGAAAAATAAACTAGAAAGAATAAAAAAAGCATATGTTAATGGAGTATTTGAATTACAAGAATACAATGAAGAAAGAAAAATTGTAGAAAGAGCAATTAGTGAACTTGAAAATAAATTAGACTCTACAGACTGTGCTGAAGAATTAAGATTCACTCCAAAAGATATTCTATTAAAAAGAGATATTGATTTTATAAACAAAATAAAGCTAGATAAAGAATATCAAGAAAGAACTAAAACTTGGAAAGATTATACACGAAAAGAACAAGCTGAACTAATAATGAAATATGTTGATGAGATAGAACTTACTTTAGTTGGTAATGAAGTAGTTGTCAATCAAATTAACTTTAGAGAGTCAATTTGTAAGCCTTGTCAAGAACTATTTGATAAAGATTATATTGATACTACAAAACCAGCTATATTTGGTAATGTACTTTAATTTTAAAGAAGATAACTCTGCTATCGTCAGAGTGTTTCCTTTAAAAGATTACTACAAATTAGATCCAGATAATAAAATGAAAACTTATGAATTTGGAATAATATATATTTGTGAAGAAGATAAATTCCAAATGCAAGAAATTGACTTTGCATTTGATTATATACCAGATGAAAGTAACAATAGTGTAATTTATACTAAAGATACTACACCTATTCCAATAGGTGTTAAGCCAGTAAAATTCTGCGAAGATGATACAGAATAATTGTTGCAACTATTACTTATATATTTTATTTGTTGCAACAATCAAATTAACGTGGCACGTTTTGTTTTTGCAATTAGCAAAAATGAAAGTGGCGATAGTTAATTTGGATAAAATTTATCTTGGAAGATAAATTTTATTGTCTCGCAGAGCTCCCAGAGTTTTGATAGCAGGTCAAAACTCATAGGGGTTTAGGACTTATGACAAGGTCAAAGTCCTGTAAAAAATACTTCGTATTTTTATGGAGCCTTCGGCTTAAAAAGGATCTTCAAGGAGGTGCTTTTGATGGAACAAGAATTAGCATATTCATTTCACTTAGGTAGTGATAAAAACAAAAGTAAATTAGCTAAAAGAGTATCAAAAGATAATGTATCTGGTACTACTTCTCTTTCCAATAATGCAATTCAAAATGCAAATGATTTATCTAGAGTTAATAAGCATAATTTAAGAGATTATGATAAAAATAAAGAATTAATTAGAGTAATTTCTGGTACAGATAATATTATAAATGATGTAAAAGATTTGTATTTAAAAGAATTTGAAGAATCTAAGATAGAATATAACAATAAGCAAACTCGTGAAGATAGAAAAATTAAAGACTATTTCAAAAAAGTATGTGAATCTCAAAACGATATAGCTTGTGAAATCATAATAGAACTTGGAGATATGGACTTTTGGAACAATAAAGACCAAGAATATAGATTAAAAATGATTGATATATATAATGAACAAATAAAAGATTTAAATAAAATTGTACCAACTTTTAAAATAGCAAATGCTACAATACATTTTGATGAAACTTCTCCACATATGCACGTTGTAGGTGTGCCAGTAGTTGAAAATTGTACTAGAGGGATGAAAAAACAAGTTGGAAAAAGTAAGCTATTTACTAAAATATCATTAACTGATATACAAGATAAAATGAGAAATGCTTGTATTAAGTCATATAATAAGTTTTATGAGGTTGATACTAGACTAAAAGAAAAACAAAAAGGTAGAAATCAAGATATAAATGTAAAAGATATGAGTAATTATAAAAAAATTAAGAAACAGTTGGACAAGAACGCACAAAAAATTGCTGAGGCAAATAATCAAACAGAAAAATTAGACAATAGCGGTAAAGATATAAATTCAATATTAGATAAATTAAAACCATCTAAACTTAACAAAAATAATAATCTTATTTCAAACAAGGATGTTGAAAAAATCAAAAATTTTACAAAAGATGTAAAAGATATTACTAAAACAGTTAGAAGTGTAAATGACTTAAATATGGCTATTAAAGATTTTGAACATAGTTCCTTTGAAATAGTGCAAGAAAATTCTTCACTAAAATATCAATTAGAGTTAAAAACTGATGAAATTGATAAATTGAAAAAAGATTTATCTGCAAAGGAAAAGATTATTAGCAAATTGCAAGCTGAAAAAGAAAAAATAAAACAAGAATTACAGAAATTTAAAGACTTCTGGTATAGAATTATGGGGCATTTTCATAAGCGAATATGCTATGACAAAGATAATAACTATAAAATAGTAAGTGATGACTTAGACAAAAATGGTATATTTACTGATGATGAAAATGAAATTGCAAATAATATTGCTAGAAAAGTAAAACCAAAAGATGAAATTAATAGTGAAAAAACTAAAAAGAATAATGATATGAAATTACAGTAAAGGAGTAAGATATTATGGACAAAAACAAAGTTGAGAATGTAATAAATATAATTAAAGATTTGGATACTAAAGATAAATTGAGATTAGGAATTTGCTTAACTACAAGTGATTGGGCTAATATTTTATATAATAAAACAGAAATGTATGAGAAATTTGATACTATGTTAAAAGAAATTGATGAAGAATATAGAACTACTTTAGTAAATTTCGCAAAATATAAGATTGTAATGTTTACAATGGCTAAAATAATGGAATTGGAACAAGCTGAAAGAAATAAAATTGTATTATATTTATTTAATTGCTTGGATTCTGAAATTATCAAGAATTTTTTGCTTTAATATTTAAATGTAATTGTATCTCGTAATTTAGGTTAAACTTGCAAATTATGTAAAATTGTTGTATAATATAAATATGCAGACTTATTTTCTTAGTCAGCTAGCCATATTTCAAAAATCAACAATAATTAAGGAGGAAACTTTTATGGCAACTCAGATTACTTTTGATTACGTCTTGTACCTCAACAACTCTCTAGTTTTTCGTTTCAATAATGGAGATGCTTTTTGTATGAAATCATTTAGCGACGGGATTATGGTTATCTCACCTCTTGGTGGCTGTGACCTAACAGCTTACGCCAAAAATATTGCGGGTTGTTTCGATGAAGGTTCCAACCTCTATGGCTTGAAAACTATTATTTTTAGTTTCAACGGTGCTGAGGTTTCAATAACAAAAGAGAACGCTATTCCAGAAAAAATTATTGAGCTCTGGAAGAGCAAATTTATGAAAAATTGCATCAATTAAAAAAATCAGGGCAAGGCTGACTATTGATGTAGACTAATATCTCACATCAAGTAAAAAGAGTTGCTAAACTAAGCAACTCTTTTTACTTTTTCTATTGTAATTCTTCCAAGTTTTCCGCTTCTAAAATCATCTAATATAATTTTTGAAGTTTTTTCATCATCAATGTTTCCGCCTGAAATTATCGCTCCTCTTTTCTTTCCTATCAATTGCATAATTTCATAGATATTTTCATTTTCCATTTGATCTTGTTCTAATATTTCATTAACAACTTGTTCATCTAATGAATATCTTTCCAACAAATTTTTTCGATAATTTTCCAATAAAAATTTGGTTAAGCTATATGCAATCTCTGTAATTGCTAATATATCATCTTTTATTGTTCCTGTATATGCTAAATTCAACGCAATTTCTTCATTTTCAAATTTAGGCCATAAAACTCCTGGTGTATCCATAATTTCTATGTTTTCATTAACATGTATCCATTGTTTTTGTTTAGTTACACCTGGTTTGTTTCCAACTACTGCTGATGTCTTTTTAGTAATTCTATTAATAAATGATGATTTTCCTACATTAGGTATTCCAACAATCATCGCTCTGATTTTTCTTCCTTTTCTACCTTTATCAGCATGTTTTTGCATTTCATCTATCATAACTTCTTGAACTTGCTTTATTACTTCATTTATACCTAATCCATTATTAGAATCTACTAATACTGCTTTGCATCCTTTTTTTATAAAGTATTCTCTCCATTTTTGATTATCTTTTTCATCAGCTAAATCACATTTATTTAATACTATTACTTTTTTCTTATTTTGTGTTATTTGTCTTATATCTGGGTTTTGACTTGCAATTGGAATTCTTGCATCTAATATTTCTATTACTACATCTATCATTTTTAGGTCTTCTGTTATTTGTCTTCTGGTTTTTGCCATATGTCCAGGAAACCAGTTTATATTCATTCCATTTTCCATTTTATTCACATCCTTATTTTAATACTATAATATTATACTACTTTTTTATGTTATTTTCAATAAAAATAAGCATGTTTTAATCACATGCTCTATTTTAATAAAATTTATATTCATTTTTATCTTCTCTTTTATCTCTCTCATTTAGTTCTTTTTCATATTTATCATTTTTAAAATACCAATCGGTTTTCTTATCAACAGGATTAATTTTTCTTCCTTTATCCACAAGCATATCCATTAATACAAATAGTGCAAGAAGAATTGCTATCATATCACATAATAAATTCATGCTTATATCTGATGTTAATGTTGCTTGTCCTTGTAAAATAGGAACTAAATTAGTAAATAGATGCTCTCCAAAATATATTGCATATATTGCTAAATAAAATAGTGAACCTACTAACTTTCTCTTTACAACTAATACAATACATGGTAAAGTCGCAAATGCAATAATTACCTCCATGGTAATATCATATGCTGCAATTCCTAATAAGTCTATAGAATATTGTGTGCATAAAGCCACAATTGCTCTGAATAGCCAAAACATGACCATAAATATAGCTAGTAGCCATGTAGAAAAATTTGACATTGATATTCCTCCCCTCATAAAACACAAAAAGTTGGGATGCGGAAAATCTAATTTCCACTCCCAACGTCATATTAGTCTTCATCTACAAAATTAAATTCATCCTTATATTTTTCTTTAAATATTGCAAATACTTTATTTAATATTTCTTCGTCTTCAACTCCTACATAAGATTCTTCGTCTGAATCTTCATCAGTATCTTCTAATTTTAAGATTACAACTTCTCCTTCGTCTTCTTCTCCTTCTTCTGATACTGGTAGTAATACTACATATTCTTCATCGTCTAGTTCTACTAAATCTAAAAATTCAAATTTAACCTCATTTCCATTTTCATCATTTAGAACTATTATATTATCTAATTCTTCGTCTTCCATTCTTTACTCCTTTCAAATTTAATTTTCTTTAATATAATACACTATATTTTTCTTTTTGGCAACTAATTTTTTATTTTATTTAAATATGTTTCTAAAATATATACTGCAGATATAGTATCTACTATATTTCTCTTTTTATTCTTATTTACATCTAAGAAATTCATTGTCTTATGTGCTGCCACTGTTGTAAGTCTTTCGTCTATTGTTTCAATTTTTATTTTGTTATATTTGCATTTTAGTTTATGTATAAATTTTTCTGTGATTTCAGTTCTTTCTGATGGTGTTCCATTCATATTAATTGGTTTTCCTATTACTATTGTATCAACTTCATATTGTTCCAGTATTTCGTCTAAACGCCTTAATATTACTCTATCAGACCCTTGATTATGAATTGTCTCTAATCCTTGAACTGTTATATTTAATGCATCTGTTATTGCAATTCCTGTTCTTGCATCTCCATAGTCTATTCCTAATATTCGCATATTTACCTCTATTATTCTAATCCAATATAGTTTCTAACCATTTTATCTAGTAATTCATCTCTTTCTATTTGTCTTATTTTATTTCTTGCATCTTTATGGCTTGTTATATATGTTGGATCTCCTGATAATATATATCCAACAATTTGGTTTATTGGATTATATCCTTTTTCTACTAATGCTTCATATACTTCTTTTAATATTTCTTTAGTTTTTGCATTTTTTTCTTTTTCAAAATTGAAACTCATTGTTTTGTCTAAATCCATACTTACCTCCTTCTGTATTTCACTAAATACATGTAATATCATTTTCACTTTTATCAGCATTGTCTAAATATTGTTCTAATTTTTTCAATACTTCTTCCATTCCTGTTCCTTTATAATATGTTGTTAATACAAAATTAAGTTTAGCTTTTACTTTTGGTGGCTCTTCTTCTTTGACTTTTTTCTTTTTCTTTCCTATTGCTTCAACTTCCATTTCTTCTATTCCTTTATTAGGTTGTGGTAGTGAAATTTCTAGTTTTTCTGCTTCATTCTTTATATCTGTTACAAATGTTGTTACAGAATCTACATCAACTCCAGAAAATACTATTACAAATTTTGGTCCCATATATCTTATGAAAATATAGTCATTTGATATATTATTACCTATAAAGTCACTAATATCTATTATTACTTGATTTCCTAATTTTCTTGAATACTTGTCATTTATTTCTTCTATATTTGTTATTCTATACATACATACAGCTGATGTTGTATATTTATCAATAGTCTTTCTTCCCTCTCCATATAGGTATTCTTCTGAATATAGTCCTGTAAATAAATCTTTTCTTACAATTGATTCAAGTGTTTTTTGATGTCCTACTGTTTTCAATACAGATACAATGTTTTCTTTTACAACTTCAAATATTGTTATATCAATATTGTCAAAATCATGTGGAACTCCACTTTCTATTATCCAATATCCAACATATACATTGTCTATGTATAATGGAAAGAATATAGCTGATTTTGCTCTTCCAAATTCCATTTCTTGATATGGCAATCTTTCGTTTTCATTATCTACAGTAACATATTTAGGAGTTGCTGTTGCTATACTGTCTTTAAATGTTGGCACATCTTGCAATTTTTTTAGTGTATTCCAATGCTTTGGTTCAACATTTGAAGCTTTTACTTGATATTCAGCACCATCAAATACAACTATTGTTGAATATTTTATTTCATATTTTTCTATTAATATTTCATTTATTTTTTGTATTTTTTCATCTACACTTGAGCATTCTCCTATTGTACTTAGAAAGTCTTGTAATACTCTTAAATTATTAGCTTGTCTGCTTAAATTATTGAATTGTTGTATTTTTCTATGTATTTGTAAATTATAAATTAGTAATCCAACACATATAGCACCTAATATCAATACTATAATTATCAACTTTCTCCCCCCTAAATATTATTAATAATTTTGCTTCATCTGATTTAATGTATTATTCATTTTTGGTGAAAAACTATTATTGTTATTATTTTTTACTGATGGTGGCATATACTTTGCTTGCTTTTTCCCAACAGGATATACCATGCTAGCTAAATTTTTCAAACTTTGTAAAAATTCTTTATTATATCCTTTTAAAGATACATCACATGTTACCATTCCATCTAAATATCTTAAATATGATTTTAGGTCAAATGGAATCATTATACGCTTTACTGTTTTTCTATTGAACAATTCTTTTCTAACTGTCATTCCTGCATCATTGTAAATTGATATTCCACCAATTAATAATTCTTCATTTATTTCTTTAGTTCTAATAAATTTATTTAATACAACTCTTACTTTTGATTCTTCAAGCATTTCTTTATCACTTAATTGTCTTAAAAATGCAGTTAATGGTTGAATTGTTAGTATGTCCATTGATTGAACTAAATAAATTTCTTGTGCATATTTAAAATATCTCATTGGAGTTAAGAAATCACAATCCATTAATACTACTTTATGACTTTTTACTAAAGTTTCAACAATTGGTTCTACAGCTTGTAAATTTTCATCTCCTTCAAATGGTGATGTATAAATCGTCAAATTTTTATGTTCCTGTATTCCATTAGCTCTTCCAACTTTTAAGTTGTTCATAATATAAGTTGATTGTTCTCTTAATTCGTCTTCATTCTTCGTATATATATAATATGCATTTCTGTTTTGAGTTAAATCCAAAATTGCAGTATCTATTCCATTCATTGATAAAATTTCTGCTACATTATTGATCAAGAATGATGTTCCATTTTTGCTTGTACCAACAAATGCAACTATTTTTTGATCAGGATTTACTAAGTTATTCATATCTAATTCTGGATATTCTATTTTTTCTCTTTTTAAAACATCATGTTCTATATTTTCTGTTTTTTGATTTTCTTCTCTTAAATTATTCAACACATTTGTATATTGAGTATCCATATTTTGTCTTTGAACATTTGGAATATTTACTGATGATTTTATGCTTTCACTAGCTTCAACACCTGGTAAAACTTGTTCTTCTTCATAAACTCCTGGTAATGACTCTTCTTCAAGCTCATCTTCTTCAAATCCAGGTAACACTGTTTCATCATTATCCTCTTGTTCGTTTTCAAATCCTGGTAATACTGTTTCTTCTTCGTCTTCGAATCCAGGTAAAGTTTCTTCTTGATCTTCTGCTGTTTCTACATTTTTTCTTGGTCTTCCTCTTTTACGCTTTGGCTGTTCTGCAACTGGTTCTGCTACAACTTTTCTTGGTCTTCCTCTTCCACGTTTTACCGGTTGAACTGCTTCTTCTACTATTGGTTCTTTATTTTCTGATTCTATATCCTCAATATTAGTTTCTGGCATATATTCCTCTTCTGGAATGTCATCAATCTCAATATCCTTTAATAAGTCATTATTTTCTTCATTTTCTCTCTCGGCTAATTCATGTATTGATTTTTGAGTATTGTTTTCAGGAACAATTCTTTGAACAGGTCTTTGCATTGCCTCTGTAGCTTGACTTGGTTTTATTAATATTTTTTTCTTTTTACTTGCATCTATAGATTCTGGAATTACAACTGGTGCTGTTGGTTTCTTTGTTTGACTGTTCTTTAATAAAATTTCACTTGTTCCTGGTTGTTGCTTTTTCTTCTCTACTCTTATTTTATCTGAAACTTTGTTATTATAAGAATTTATTTGTTGATATTTTGGTGATTTTTCCTCAAGTACAGCTCTTACATTTAATGGCAAACATTTACTAATAACTCTCAACTGTGCATCATTATATTGGTTTGCTATATTATCAAAACTCTCCACATATCTTTCTTCATCATTTTGAATTCTTTTATAATGTGCTAATATATTTTGAATTTCTAATTCGCTTACATCATTTTCGTCTGTTTTTTCGTAAGATACTTCTTCAGAATCTATTTTATAATATATTTTTGCTTCTTTCTTAGAACGTGGTCTATTTATTAATCTACAAACCTCACTTGCACTTCTATCATTTCCCAATATAGCATTGTAAATTCCTATTCCAAATAGTTTTACTAATATAGGTTCTGATTTATTTCTTCTCTCTGTACAAATTAATATAATTGGAATATCTTCTCCATCAACATTAGATGCTTCGTCACTTATACTATCTAATCTATCAAACAAAAATTTATCCATTTGTTCATAGTCTGTATTAACATATTGCTCTAAGTCCTCGCTTATTACTACTCTATCATATGTTTTATCTCTTTGTAATTCTTTCAATATTGCATTAAAGTAATAAACATTTTTATAAGATAATATTTGTTTAT
Organism: uncultured Clostridium sp.; assembly: GCA_900555615.1. GTDB lineage: Bacteria > Bacillota > Clostridia > TANB77 > CAG-508 > CAG-269. The sequence goes on from USMB01000017.1 coordinate 21,096, forward strand.
ATTCTGATTGATATTTTTTTATTATTGCTTGTGACGTATTCTCATTACTTACTGCAAATAAAACTTTCATTTGTTACCCCCTTCCAAATTTTACGACAATTGCAAATGCAAGTGGTAAAATCTGGCATATTACAAATAGTGTTATAAATGATACCATCATTACTAACCCTTTTTCTTGTGTATCCAATTTTCTAATGCCTATTATGTATTGATACATTGCACTTACTGCAATTCCTAAAAAGCATAATGGTATGCTATATATTCTTACTAAATTTAAAATATATGCTGTTAATCCATATGCATCTGAACCATATTTTTGTTTATATTCTTCTAGTGTTTTTGCTGTACTCTCTTTTATTTGAACTATTTTGCTTTCGTTTTGTTGATCTATTATATTTTCTGCTGCATATACTTGGCTACATCCAAATATTACCATCATCATTAGTAATATTGCTATTGTAACTACTTTTTTCATACCTTTTCATTCCTTTCACTTGGTTCATATATTTTCTACCTATATATCATACACTAGAATTAAAAAAATAGCAAGGAAAATCTTGCTATTTTTTTTATTTTTTAACTATTTTACTTCTATAACATAAATAAAAATAGTATCTAATAACATAGACACTATCTTTTGGTGCCTCGAACGGGAATCGAACCAGTGACACGGGGATTTTCAGTCCCCTGCTCTACCGACTGAGCTATCGAGGCAAATATTATTTTTGCATAAAAAAATGGCGACCTGGAACGGGCTCGAACCGTCGACCTCTAGCGTGACAGGCTAGCGTTCTAACCAACTGAACTACCGGGCCAAATGGTGGGAACAATAGGGCTCGAACCTATGACCCTCTGCTTGTAAGGCAGATGCTCTCCCAGCTGAGCTAAGCGACCATGTCTTTCGACAAGACTTAGTATACTATGTTTTTAGAATATTGTCAATACATTTTTTAAATTTTTTTGAATTTTTTTCATTTTTTCTAAAACTTGCTAAAACAATAGCTTTTTTTTTAATTTATTGTAGTAGTAGTTTTTCCTGTTCCAACAACATTTTCTTGTAAAGATCTCCATGTATTACATCCTATTATTCCATCAACTGCTAACCCCCTTGTTGCCTGATAACTTCTTACTGCATTATATGTTTGTGTGCCAAACACTCCATCTAATCCTCCAGTTTTATACCCTAATGTATTTAAATCATCTTGTGCTATACATACATAATTTCCTCTTGAACCTTGCCTAATCAAAGGAAAGCCTCCACTGCTACATGCTGGGGTACCATATCTTCTATCAAAATGTACCCAAGTAGGAGATAATGATGCTGGTTCAACATAAGTCCATACTCCTGAATTTTGTGCACTCTTTCTTAATACTGTTCTCTGAGTATTTGTTAATGTTTGCCCAACATCAAATGCTGTGCCTGCATAATGCTGGCTTTGGTTACCATGACCACCTTCCCATGGTCTTTTAAAAGCAAATCCCACATAAATTGGTGCACCATATATATACCTCTGGCTATTCCATGCTTGCATAGTTCTTTTATCTGTCCATAATATATTACTATTACTAGAGCCTCTAAATTCTCTAACTTTCAATGTTGAATTTGTATTGTAAGGCATAGCTGAACTTTCACTTCTTATAAATGATTCCATCCTATTTGTATCTTGATTAAAAACCAATATTTTTGCCATAAAAAAATACCTCCTCATATTTATATTATGAGAAAGGCATTTTTTTGTTATATTTTTTCTTTACATCTTACAATAACTCTCTGCTCATTACTTTCATCTGTACATGTAATTAATGTAACTTCTTTTCTTCCATTTGTTTTTTGAGTTGTATCACTTACATCATCCTCAACAACAGTATGAATATCATATACTTCATATTCTATAGTTCTTTTACTTAGGTCTTGTATTTCTACAATATCTCCAACCTCTAAGTCTGGAACGTCACTAAAAAATACACCTTTTCTTCTATAGTTGTGTGCTATAATGCATAAGTTTCCAACTGCATTTGGATTTCCACCATGAAATTTACAAGGAGCAACTTTCATTAATGAATATGTTGTTTCAGAAAGTATTGGATATATTAAATTAATTTTAGGAATTCTTATAATACCAATACTATCGTATTTCTTTCCATCAGAAGCTGTATATGTTGAAGTTGCAGTTGCAAGTTTCAAATCAGATTGTTGCTGATTTTCTACCTCTGATGAATTCATTTCATTTTTTACCTCTTGTGAAATTTTTACAACCAATGCATTTTCATAAGAACTTATTGTAGTATTATCTTTTTCTGTATCTAAAAATGATAATATATCACCAGATATACTTTCTTCTTTGCTCTTATCATATTCCGCATATATATATACAGACGCAAGAGCTATTATTAAAAATATTGATATTATAAATAATGCTTTATATATTTTCTTTTTTCTTTTTAGCTCTGGTGTTACATATATTTTTTCTGTAACTAAAATCTGATTCATTTGCAACCTCCTTTCTTTCTATAGCTCTTCTATTGTTATATAGTCTATTAATCCATTACTTTCTTTATAAGTTATAGATACTTTATATTTTTTATTATCCTTTATCTTTTCAACAACCTTATTTCCTTCTGTTTCATTAGCTTTATCTTTTTCAATATTTAATTTAAATATGTATTTAACATCTTCTGGTCTTACTGTACCTGTTGCATTTTCTGGATTTATTTCTGTTACTTCCGCATTTATTAAATGGTCTTTTACTATACTTAGTAAAACTTTAACATTACTTGAAGTTACTTCATCTCCAGTATAAAATTCAAATTTCGAATTAAATTTATTTATTTCTACTTGAGGCATAACATAATCTGGATTTTCTTGTTCTTTGTTTTCCTCTTTTATCTTTATTCCAAGAGCTTCTAATAATAATTCAGTTCTTACTTCTGCCTTTTCAGGAACTTTTTCTTTTAATTCATCTATTATTTTCTTTCTTCTTTCTGCTTGCATATCATTTAATACAATATGATTACGCTCTAATAAAGCTTGTTTTTTTTCAAAAGACTTTCCTATATTAACATCATTATCTACTGATACTTTTATATTCAATATATCCTTCTTATATGTTACAGTTGAGCTTAATGTTATATTATCTTCACTCTTTTGCATATTGGTTAAGAATGAAATATTGTAATTATTATTTTCATCTAAATTTTGAACATCAATTTCAATCTTTTCGTCATTATCTGTGTCTTTTTTTGATATTTTAGTCTCAAATTCATACATTGTATCATTTAATGTTATTGAGAATTTTAAGTCTGATATATTCTCTCCATCTTTTTCACTATTTTCCACAATTACTTTATTTACACCAAATTCAATTGCTGTTCTTATTGTTTTTTTGTTATTTTCATATACAGTTATCTTTGCTGATGGTATTTCTAATTCATTTGTTATCTTATCTATCAAATCATCTATTTGATTTTTAAAATTGTCCTCATCAAAATATCCAGAAAATTTATCTAATATTGATGTGTCTTGTTTTGCATTATTTAATATTTTTACAATCATATCTTCTACTTGTTGACTTGTTAATGTGACTGTATATGCATTTGTCTTTGTAGAAGCATTGTTATAAGTTATTACTGCATTCTTTTGTTTTGAAAAATTTCCCTGAATAACTGCATCTGTTATTATTTTTGAATATTGGTCTTTTATCTCAGTTCTATCTTTTTGTGATATAACTTCATCAGACGCTTCTCTTCTTCCATCTATTATATCAATTATTGATTCAAGATATATGCTGTCTATTCCTATATCTTTTGCAACATTTTCTAAGTTTTCATCATTTTTTATTCCAACAAATTGCTTAACAACATCCGAAAATCTGACTCCATATATTTCATTTTCTTTAATTATTTCAGATTCTAAATATTCTTCATCTGCAAACAATACTTGTCCATCTGCATAATAATAATTTTGTTCATCATCTTTTTGAATATTCAATTTAGCCTTTAAATTATTATAAGGACTTGATACTTCTCCACCTTCAGAATATATTACATTTAATTCTGAATTAGATTCATATTTGTCTTCATTTTTTAAATTTTTATATGTATCTATTATTTTTAAATTACTAATTTCTTTAAATGAATCAAAGTTTTGATTTACATATTTAGCAAATAATTCCTTATTGCTTTTTAATAAGTCTGTTTTTAAAAATAAATATCCAAATACTGTACCAGCTACAGCTAATACCGCTACTATAATTATTACAATTACTAATATCTTCTTACCTTTCATTTAATTACTCCTTACCTTGCCTATTAGGCACTCTATTTTTTAGAGATCCTTTGTTTTACTGCTTCATATACTATAATTCCAGTTGAAACTGAAGCATTTAGTGATTGTATTTTTCCACTCATAGGAATTTTTACATTAAAATCACAATTTTTCTTTACTTTATCACTAATTCCTTTTCCTTCATTTCCTATAACTATTCCTAATGGTCCAGTCAAATCTTGATTATAATAGTATTTTTCTGCACTTACATCTGTACCACAAATCCATAATCCTGCTTGTTTTAATTCTTCTATTGCATCAGAGATATTTGTTACTCTAGCTATTTTCATGTGTTCAACGGCTCCTGCTGATGCTTTATTTACAGTGCTATTTACTGATGCTGCTCTTCTTTTTGGTATTATTATTCCATGTACCCCCGCTGTTTCTGCAGTTCTTATTATAGAACCTAAATTATGTGGATCTTCAATTCCATCTAATATTATTACAAATGGATCTTCTCCTCTTTCTTTCGCAGTATCTAATATATCAGATATTTCTACATATTCAAATGGTGGCACAATAGCTATTACTCCTTGATAATTTTCTTCTTGAGCCATTTCATCCATTTGTCTTTTATCTTTTTCTACTACAATGATTTTTCTTTCTTTTGCTATTGCTAAAATTTTATTTATTGAGCCATGTTTTTCTCCTCTTGTAACAAATATTTTGTTTATATCTTTTCCACTCTCTAATAATTCTAATACTGAATTTCTACCTTCAATTTGGTCATCAAATTTTCTTTCTTCTTGTTGTCTATCTTCTTCTCTTCTTACAACTTGTCTTCTTTCTTGTTGTCTTCTATCAGGTATATTTCTTTCAAATTTTCTTCTTTCTCCTTGAACTCTTCTATCTTTTTGAGTTCTTCTATCTGCATTTCTTCTTTCTTTCATTTTTTCTACCTCTCTATAAAATTATTCATCATCTAATTTAAGAACTGACAAGAATGCTTCTTGTGGCATTTCTACATTTCCTATTTGTCTCATTCTCTTTTTTCCTCTTTTTTGTTTTTCTAATAGTTTTTTCTTTCTTGTTATATCTCCACCATAGCATTTAGCTAATACATCTTTTCTCATAGCAGAAATAGTTTCTCTTGCAATTATTGTTCCTCCCACAACTGCTTGCAATGGTATTGCAAATAAATGTCTTGGAATTACATCTTTTAATTTTTCTACCATTTTTTTGCCTCTTGCATATGCATTGTCTTTAAACACTATAAATGATAAGGCATCAACTGGTTCTCCATTTACATGAATATCTAATTTAACTAAATTTGATTGTCTATATTCTTTAAATTCATAATCAAATGATGCATAACCTTTTGTTCTAGATTTTAAACTATCAAAAAAGTCATAAATTATTTCATTTAAAGGCATATCATATATCAAAGTTACTCTACTCTCATCTAAGTATTTCATATCTATGAACACACCTCTACGATTTTGACATATGTCCATAATATTTCCAACATATTCTTTTGGAGTTATAATATTTGCAGTAACTATCGGTTCTTCCATACAAGATATTTCTGTTTGTGGTGGCAAGTCTGCTGGATTGTATATATCCAAAACTTCACCTGTTGTTTTATGTACTTTATATATAACTGATGGTGCTGTTGTTATTAGACCTAAGTCAAATTCTCTATCAAGTCTTTCTTCAATTATTTCTAAATGTAACAATCCCAAAAATCCACATCTAAATCCAAAACCTAATGCTGCTGATGATTCTGGTTCATATTCTAAAGCTGCATCATTTAATTTTAATTTTTCTAATGCTACTTTTAGATTTTCATATTCACTTCCATCAACAGGATATAATCCACAATATACCATCGGCGTTACTTTTTTATATCCAGGTAATGGTTTATCTGCCGGATTATCTTTTATTGTAATTGTATCTCCTACTCGTATATCTGTTAAACTTTTAATGCTTGCAGCTATATACCCAACTTCTCCTACTTTTATTTCTTGTGCTGGAGAATACATTCCTGGTTCAAAATATCCAACTTCTACAACTGTAAATGTTTTTCCAGTTGACATTAATTCAATTTCATCCCCAACTTTTACTTTTCCATCTACAACTCTTACATAAGCAACAGCGCCTTTGTAATTATCATAATATGAATCAAATATTAAACACTTTGTTTTAGCATTTTCATCACCTTTGGGTGCTGGTATATCTGTAACAATTCTTTCTAATACTTCATCAACATTTAATCCTGTTTTAGCAGATATACATGGTGCATCCATTGCAGGAATTCCTATTATATCTTCAATTTCATGTTTTACTTCGTCTGGTCTTGCATTTGGTAAATCGATCTTATTTATAACTGGTAATATCTCCAAATCATTTTCAATTGCTAAATAAACATTTGCAAGAGTTTGGGCTTCAACTCCTTGAGTACTATCTACTACTAATATTGCTCCATCACATGCAGCTAAACTTCTTGATACTTCATAATTAAAATCTACATGTCCTGGTGTATCTATTAAATTAAATACATATTCTTGTCCATCTTTAGCTTTATATTTCATTCTTACTGCCTGAGATTTTATTGTGATTCCTCTTTCTCTTTCTATATCCATGTTGTCCAAAACTTGTTCTTCCATCTCTCTTTTAGAAAGAACTCCAGTTTTTTCTATTAGTCTATCTGCTAATGTTGATTTTCCATGGTCTATATGTGCAATTATACTAAAGTTTCTTATATTTTCTTGATTCATTATTCCTCCTGTTAATTTGGGGTCGGTCCTTTTTTTCGCATGACTATCCCTTTATTTTTCACATATTTATTGGCTATTTTATTATAACATGTTTCATTATTTTTTTCATTAGTTTTTGGAAAAAATTTAAAAAAAACGACTAATTTTAAATTAGTCGTTTTTTTCTATTCTGCTACTTGTACTGGTAAATATTTTACTCCCCATGCTAAAGCTTCTGCATGTGAATTCATGTACACGTCTATTCTATTTCCTTGGATTGCTCCTCCTCTGTCTTCAACAGTATATTCTTGCCCGTTTATAATTAATTTTGTTCCAAATGCAAATTGACCAGACGCTGCTACTGTTCTACCTGCTGTTGCTTTTGTTCCTGATGCTGTAATTCCTGTTGTTTTACCACAACATTTTGCACATGAACAATATGCTGTTACTTTAAATATCTTTGTTGTGCCATTGTTATTTGAATTTACAATTGTACTTCCTGCTCTTGATGTTATATTTCTTTGAATTTGAACAATTCTATCTATTGGTTCTTTTATTACTGTTTCTGATAATTTTATCTTTTCTATTTCTTCTTCATTTTGATATTTTACTTTGTATGTTATTTCTTTTATTCCATCTTCACCTTGTTGAATTACTTTGTTTTTTGTCTCTGCAACTCCTTGTGATGCATCTTTAGTAATTGTTTCATATGGTATTGCTTCTTGTTCTACCACTATTTTCTCAATTATTGGTGAATAACTTTTTAATATTTCATCTAATGTTGTTTCTACTCCACTCTCTGATAACTTAGCAATTTGAACTTCTTGTTCTGATTTATTTGTAATTGTAATTTTATTAGTATCTGTAATATCACTATCTAAGTCTGGAGTTACTCTTTCGTCTTCTTCAACAAATATATTATTATCTTCAAGAATTTCTTCTACATTTGTTTTTGTTGTGACAACTGTCATTGTATATCCATTTGTCATCGTAATCTTTACACTTCTAATATCTATTTCCGTAGCCATTACACTAACTCCAAAAATCATAATAAGTATTAAACTAATTGCAATGATTTTTACAATAGAAATAGATGCCTCATCTCTTTTATTCATAAAAATTATATCCTCCTTTGACGACATTTTCATTATACACATTTTATCTTATTTTGTCAAATTTTTTGTTTTTGTGTTACCAATTTCCGTAAGGCTTGGTAAATCTTGGACTTATAATATTATATGCTGCTTGTACTAAAAAAATTCTTAAATTTTTATTTTTAAATTTTTTGCTAATAAATTTTGTACGCAAAATTATTATGCAAAATCCAATTTTATTATTGTAAAACAATTAGTTGTATGATATCATATTAATGTAAATGAAATGCAAAGGAGGTATTTCTATGTGGATTGCAATTATAATAATTGTACTATTAATAATTTGGATTATATCAATCTATAATGGTTTAGTAACATCTAAACAAAAAGTAGATAATGCTTGGAGTCAAATTGATGTACAATTACAAAGAAGATTTGATTTAATTC
>USMB01000018.1 GCA_900555615.1 uncultured Clostridium sp.
ATTCGTTTTTTTCAATTTCATCTATAGCTTGTATTTTTAAAATATCTCCATCTTTTAATTGGTTATATTTCTTTTCTAACAAATATTCATAGGGATAAATACAAAATGTATTATTTTTTGAATCTATTTCTATAATTAGTTCATCTTCATTGACATTAGCATTACCATTCTCAATTAATTTTGCTTTTACTATATACACTGATATATTATCAGAGATATTTGTGGTTAATATTTCATTAATATATATATCTGATTTTTTATAGTTTTTATATTTTTCAGTTATATTTTCCAATGTTATTTTTTCTTCATTTAAATATTCTTGAGCTAACATATTAAATAATTTATTTTTATTTAATTCATTTATTGCATTTTGATATATCTCTACACAATATTTTATAGTATAATAATTATATTTATATATATTAGAATTAATTTTAAAATCATATGTATTTAAGCCTTCTTTTCCTTCTAGTTCTTTATTTAAGTCGCTTACTTCAATATCATCATTATTATTATTATTTTTTTTCAAATTTAATAAAATTCCAAAAATAATAATAAGTATTATCAATAAAATACATATAAAAAAAATAATGCTTTTCTTTTTTTTATTCATATATTTCCTCTTTCTTATTTTTTATTTTGGCGAAGTACCAAACATTTGACAAACTAGATCTTTATTTGCTTTACCACCTATTCTAATCTCAAAATGAACGTGTGCCCCACTTGAATTTCCAGTAGAACCTTCATACATAATAAGCTGTCCTCTGTCTACATCTTGCCCAACACTTACACATACTTTAAGAGCATGTGCATACATAGTGCTAACACCATTGCCATGATCTATCATAACATAATTTCCATACGAAGCCATACCACTTTTTCCCATATCAGGATTCCACTCTCCTTGTACTTTAATAACCTTTCCTGGTGCAGCCGCATAAACAGGATCTCCTTTGCCTCCCTTTGAATGTAAATCTAATCCTTTATGATCTGGATAATCTACGAAATCTTTAAAATTAGCTAATGGATTAGAAAGTAGTACTCCATTAACGTTAAAACTTCCATCTAATTCCACTTTTGCTAAGATATCATCTCCTATTGTTATATCACTGTCCACATCTATATCTATAAAATCTGTAGAATCAAACAGCTCTAATGAATCTACTCCATAACTTTTATTAGCTAATTGAGCAATTACATATCTCATAACTCTAGATTGTTCTTGTGTATATTCTTGACTTTCAAGTAAATAAAATAGAAAGCTTGGTGATGTAGTCAAGTTATTTTTTACCTTTGCATATGATTTAATTAATTCTATTAAATCGTCAACATTATAACCTGTCCCCAATTCTGTAACCGTTGTATTTACATCTTGTGTCCACTCATTAGTATTTTGAATAATTGTACCATTTTTTAATGTACCTGAAGCTTTTTTATCAGTTACTACATTATTATCAGATACTGGTATTTGTACTTGTTGATCTTTTTGAATATAATTTTTTTCAGTATCTATCTTAGTAAATTTTAATTTTGAATTCAATAACCATGTTTTAGCATAACTAACATAAAGTTCTCCTGTAGATGATTGATATTCCGTAAAATAATTAGTTGCAGAATCATAATAATTTTTAACATTAGCATTATTAATTTCTGTATTTTTTACATCACCATATGAAGTTTTAAATTGTAAATTACCATTCTTATCCAAAATTGGTTTTCCTAAAGGATTTGTATATATGTTAGTACTCCAATCTCTTTCTGCAATAGTTCCACTATAATCAACTTGTGTATCCCTAATTGTACCTGTTTCTAATAACGTAAGAACAATATTTACTTTACTTGCATCAACTAATTTTACCAAATCATTCATAAATTGTACATTTCCTGACATAACATGCATTGAAACAAAATAGTTTACAGGTGTAGAATATTTTGCTACAAGAGTTTGATAATCACTTTCTACTTTTGTTATTTTTGATATTCTCCTTGAAGTATCTTCTACTTTTTTATCAGTTGCACTCTCGTCATAATTATAAAACTTAGTAGACTCTGCAACAGCCAAACATAAATTGAAATTATCTGGATTTAAAGAAAAATACTTTAAAGAATCTTCATTATTTGAATCTACTAACTCACAAAATTCAGAATATTTTTTATAGCTTAATGTTTGTACTTCTCCATTTAAATTTTGTCTCCTTATTATGATTAATCCATCATTTTCTCCTATTCCAAGTCTTGGGTACATCGTTTTAATCTCAGCTTTTACATATTTGTCAATCATATCCTCTAACCCATCTGTATAAAATCCTTGTTCTTCTATTGTAGTATTTACACTTAATTGATCTAATCTTTCCAAGATTTTTTTTGAATATTCTTCATTAATTTTATATCCATTATCCGTAATAGAAACTATAGATACAGCTTCTTGTTGAATTGTAGTATTTGTTCCTATTGTATCTAATCCAAGTAATCCTCTAAAGAAGTTTATAACCGTATATGCAGCAGCCATAATTACTCCTATTGTTAATAAACAAATAACTATCAAAGTAACTACTGGTAATATCAATGCAATTATTTTTTGCGTTAATTTTTTCTTTATCTTTTTTGCTTCTTCCTTTATCTCATTCTTTATTTTATTTACTACAGATCTGTCATCTTTGTTATTGTTCTCGTCCATTTCCTCACCTCTTCTCTAGCATTTTATCTCTAAGCTTGTTCGATTAGTATATTCATCTTTATTTGTACTTTGCATATAATCTTTATAATCTAAAATAACATCACTAAATATCATTTTTACAGTTAAATTAGATGAACTATAAATTTTATTAAATTTTATTTTATAGTTTTTTGTAATTCCGGGTTCTATGGTAATTGTTTCTTTATCAAAATCACTATTTAAAGAAGAATAGGTTGCTCCATTCTCTGCCTTTAAATAAAGATTTTTATTATATTTATTACCAGTTAAGCAAATTTCTTTTTCTCTATTATTTGTAATACTTATTGTATATTCTTCATAACTGTCATAAACTTCAACTTTAGTTATTTTTACTTTAATATTATTTTGTTCATTATTAATGTCTTCTACTGAAGCATATATAAAATTATTTATATTCATTTTATATGAACCGTCATTATTTTTAATAAATGTATAATATTCCTGAGTTTTATTTCCTTCTCCTCCACCTGTTGCAAGCATATCTGCAAAAAATTGAACTTGGCAAACTGTTTTATTAGCATCTGTCGCCCATTTTATCATTGTATAATCTCTAGTACCATTAAAAATACTTTTTACATATATATCTTTAAATTGTTCTTCTGTTTTAAACATCGCATTTTTACAATCATCTGTAAGCATACTATACGCTTTAGAAATTTCACCATTATTACAATAATATACAAATAATTTCATGGTGTCATCGACTGAATAATTTTTTATTTCATTTGCTTCTTCTTTCGTAATTATTGTCTGTGAAGTTGTATTTGTTTGATTTGTATTATTTTTAGAAATATTTTCTATTTTTTCTTTTTCCTTTTCTTCATAAAAATTATTTAAAGCATGGATAATAAATAAAATAAATATTATTATTGCTATTATATATAAAATTAACTTTTGATTTCTATCAATATTTCTCTTAAAATTCATTTATACCTCACTAATTATTATTTATTTCATCAAATCTCTTTACATTCTCTATAAAGTCTCTATGTGTTGCTCTTACTGCATTTTCAGTAGCTGAGCCTCTATAAGATTTTACTACTGATTTCATATATTTTTGACGTCTATTTTCGTCATATAATATTGGATAATTACTGTCTGATAGTAGTTTCTGCTTATATCTTAAGGTAGCCACTGCAAGTCTGTCAGCTTCTTCTAAATTTGCTACTTTACCCTCTTTTAAAATTTCATCAGCAAATTTCATCGCTTGCTTTTGTTCAGAAAAATCTATAACACCTCTTGCAACATAATTTTCTCTTGCTCTTTTTCTATAATCTCTAGCTTTATCAGAATATTCACTATTATATTTATCAATAATATCTCTTCTGTTATACCATGATTGTTGATATTGTTCCATTGTAAGTTTTTCTTCTGATTTTGGTGCTGTAGCCATATCCATTAATTTTTTTCCACCAGCATATCCAGCTGAAAAAGATCCTAGTGCTTCAAATGCATTATATTTTCCATCAGCCATACTAATTGCTCCTTGAGTTGCTGCAGTAACCACTCCTAAAGTTGTTCCTGCAACTACTCCTGCAGTATTTCTTACAAATCTTTTTATATTTGTTTTTGCATCTTGATCAACATCCACAACCGGTCTTATTAACGTTTTTACTACATTTATTCCACCATTTGCTAGTGGCTTTATTAAATTTTTAGTTTCATTATTATTTTGATTATTTATTTTTTTATTTGCAATATTTCTTATACTTTCATTATTTACTTTTGATCCATTTAAACTTGTTTTAGTTTTTGGTTTTGTTGCCATTGTTTTTTCTATATTTCTTATCTCTTCAGTAGAAACTTGTTCATTTAATATATTATCTATTATATGATTATCTCTCATAAAATTATTTTCTGCTAATCTTCTGTTTAAAATCGCAGAATCATGTTCGAGTAATTTCAAATATTTTTTTCTATTCTTTTTTTCTAAATTCTGGCTATCTAGTATTTTTCTATATCCTATAATATTGTCCATTATTTCTTGACTTGTTCTACTATCACCATCTATATATTGAAGTGGCAATTCGTTAGTTGTGAAATTGAATTCACTTGCCATTATTCTATTTCTTGCAAGACTTCTATATTTTAGTATTTCATTTTGCAACCTTTCAATTTCTTTTGCATTTTTGCTTTTTTTCTGTTTATTTTCATTTTTAACAATTATTTCATAAATTTCATCTAAACTATGTGGGTCTCCATCACTAAATATTAAATTTAATTCATCTTGCGATAAACTATTTCTATATTTGGCTATTAAATTTCCATATGAATTATTATTACTTTGTTCATTTCCCATAGTTTCACTGTTTGTAGCTTCATTATTTTCATAATTTAACTTTACTTCAAAATTATCACCTTGTTGCTCTTCACTTTCTGGACCAATTTCTTTTATTTCTCCACTATCATCAATCTCTTGACTTCCTGTATTATCTGGTAAATTTAAATGTCTAGAACCTGCGTCAGCTGTAACTCCTGTTCCAATTACAATTGGTGTTGAAAAATCATTTGGATCTATATTTGGATTAGAATTTTGATTTACATTTAAGTTTGAATTTAAATTTAAATTAAATGCAGAATCTGCCATAATACTTTCTACATCTATATCATTTTTTGTTGGTTTTGGATTTCCAGTATCTTCACTCTCATTATTACTTCCACCAACAAGATTTGGCATTTTTCCTCCTCTATGTAATGGATCTCTAAACATATTTGTAACATTTGAAGCTAACGCTCCTGTTGTAAATGCACCAATTCCTCCAACAGTTCCTCCACCTGCTTTCCCAAATCCAAATATTTTCTTTAATATTTTTTCTCCCTCATTCATAAACATAAAAGCTACAAATGCATATACTAGATTATTTGCTGCTAAAGTTAATGATGAAGATATTAATATCACATATAATATATAATGCATTGGTTGAAGTAACATATTATATGTATATTCTTTTAGCCACATATCAAATCCTTTTGCTTTACCGCTTTCAGCCTTATCTATAGGATATGTAGCAGCAACTATTGGTGATATTAATGTTAAGAATGACATCATAAGTAACCTTTTTAAATAAACAAAAGTAAATTTAAATGTTAATACAACTAATCCTACATATAGCATAAAATATCCTATTTTTGTTGAAAATTGGTTTTGCTGCATCTTAAATCTTGCTAATCCAATTAAATTCGTAGTAAAAGTTGTGCCATTCATGTTTACCCTTAAATTTCCCATCAATCCACTTAATAATTGAGAAATTTGCTCTACAGCATTTACTATAAACGCCATTATATACTGTAAAGAAAATAATAATGCTACAGCAATAAACCAACTTATTAATCTTTCTTTATACTTTGCTTTATCTTTTGAACTTGAACTTACTATTATTTTTATTCCAATATATATAAGAATTGACAATAATGCTACTATTGCTATTAATCTAAGTATCTTATACCATGATGCTATTACATTTCGTATTTTTGCCCATGTAGTTGATTCATCTGTTACTGTTCTAAAAAAATTTATATTTAAAAAGTCTATTTTTCCTGCAAATATATCTTCTGGTGAATAATGAATATTAGGATATTTAACATCAATCTGATCTATTAAATTCTTATAGTCATCTAAATTATCAATTGTAATAGTTGCTCCAACATCTTTTCCTGAATCTTGAGGTTCGCCTACCATAACTGGTTCAAACTCATTTCCAGTCATACATTTAGTAAGAAGTCCAAATGCAGAATCTACTATTACTGTTATAAATTCTATTAATGGTTCCACTATGACTCCTGCTGCAGTACTTAATCCTGTTGAAGTATCATAATCTCCCAATTTAGGTTCAATTTTTGCTGACACTGAATCCAATTTTCTTTTAACAACATAACTATCATTAGCTTGTACTTTGCAATTGCCTAAAAATCCAATCATCATGACTATTAACAAGATTGTTGCTATTACCTTTTTCATTTTCCACCTCTTTTCTTAAAAGTAGATTTTTTAATTAGATGCTACATATCAAATAGCATCTAATTTCTAAAATCCACCTTTATTATTTTTGTGCTTCATTTAGTTCTTTTAATGCATTAAATTTTGCTCTAAATCCAGCTTCTATCTTTTTATTTTCAGCCTCTATTTGTGCTCTTTGTTGTTGTGTTGCATTTGCTGGTATTTTACGTTTATGTGATTCTATGTATTTGTTTTGCTTATCCTCATCAAACATTACACCATAAGATTGCTGTTCTTTAAGCTCACTCTTAAATCTCAATGCCATCATTGCTTTTCTGTCTGCTGTCTCTAATATTTCCTTCTTTCTTTCTTCAGTCGTATTTTCGTCATTATACTCAGCATTATTGGCAACTAATTTATCTGCATACTTCATACCCTGCTTTTGCTCTTTCACATCTGAGAATCCTCTTTCTATATAATTTGAAGCAGCTCTATCCATTCTCGCTTTTGCTTGTGCTCCGTACTCTCTTTTATAGAAGCTGTTTACATCATCTCTATTTCTCCAATCCTCTATTGCATGTTTCATCTGTGCTTGTTTATCTCCACTTCTGGTTCCTTCCATAAATGCACTTCCTAAACCTTCAACAGACTTTGAAATCTGTCCTCCACCAGCATATCCTGCAGTAAATGTTCCTATAGTTTCAAATGGACTATATTTTCCATCAGCCATACTAATTGCAGCCTGTGTTGCTGCAGCTACTGTTCCTACTGTAACTCCTGCTGCCACTCTTCCTACTTTTCTTGCTAGTCTTAATCCATTATATTTAACAGGTTTTTCAATATCCCATATTGGTTTTAATGTCTTTTTACCAACTGATTTAACTCCATTCCCTACCTTTTTTACATATTTGTTTTCTTTCACTGCATTTGCCAAATCTCTTATACTTTTTATTTCTTTTGGTTGGTCTGGATCTGGTTGATTTTGGTCTGGTTCAGTTTGGTCCGGTTCAGTTTGGTCTGGTTGACTTTGAGTTTGTTGCCTATTATAATCATCTCCAAATTGTTCAGACATCTCTTTGTCTGCTTGTTCCTCAGAATATCCTGCATCAATTAATTGTTGTCTTTGTTGTTCCATAAAATCATCTGTTGAACTATACATACTTTCTGGTTCTTCTACATCTCTAGCATAATTATCTCTTGTTTCTGGATCAAGTTCACTGTTCTCATCATCTGCATCTAACATCCTTCTTTGAGCTTCCTTATTACTAATTTGTTTTGAATCATCTTTTTCAAAATCATCTGGGTCAATATCATTTTTGGTTGGCTTTGGCATATTAACATCTCCTTGACCTCCATTTCCACTTGGGCCATTTTTTCCACCACCGCCTTGTGGCAATTTAGCCATTCTAGCAATATCCTTTACACTTGATGCTAACGCTCCTGCAGTAAATGCTCCTGCCATTCCTCCTACAGTTCCACCTCTAGCTTTATCAAATCCAAATATAGTCTTTAATAATTTTTCAGCTTCTGTCATAAACATTAGTACCACTATACCATATATTGGATTATCAAGTGCAATGCTAACTGCAGAACCTACTAATATATAATACATAATTTGATGTAATGGTTGTAATAAAGCATTAAATGTATATTCTTTAAGCCACATATTAAATCCTTGAGCTGTTCCATCATTCATTTTATCAATTGGGTATGTCAATGCTACAATTGGTGCTATTAATGTTAAAAACGCCATATTTAATACCCTTTTCAAGTATATAAATGTAAACTTAAATGTATAAACTACTAATAATATATACATCATTTCATATCCGATTTTTAAGTACCAATCATCTGATTGTACCATAAATCTTACAACTCCAACAAAATTGGTTATCATTGAACCACTATCATATATGATTTTTATTGGTTGGTTTGAACTTTGAATCAATTTACTTATTTCATTTGTTCCAGCAATAATAAAACTCATTATATAATGCATAGAAAATAATATTGCAACTGCTATAAACCAATTTACTATCCATTCTTTATATTTTGCCTTATTTTGTGTATTTGAACTTATTATTACTTTTATACCTGTATATATTAATACAGACAATAATCCAATTATAGCAATTAATCTTAATATCTTATACCAAGTAGCAATTGTTCCTCTTATTGCTCCCCAATCTTTATTATTATTGTTATTTCCTGATATAAAATCTATACTTAATAAATCTATACTTCCTGAAAATATTTGTTCAGGAGTATAAAATAACCATTCATCTACTCTATCGCCCTTAAATTTATCAATTGTTAGAAATGATGAAGTATTAGGTCTATATTCTTCATATGTATTACCATAAACAGGTTTTTGATCTCCCATCATTACATTTGTCAATATTTTCAATGCAGCATCTGCTACAGTATTTACTAAAGCGAATACTGGTTTCATTAGTATTCCTCCAATATCTGCAGAATCCGTATCATTTAATTGTTTTTCCTCATCAGCAAAAACAAGATTTTGCATCATAAAACTAAATACAGTAATTACAATTAAACACGTACATAAAATTTTCTTTGTTAATTTCATAAATTTAGTTCTCCTCTATCTTCTACTATTTCTTGCAGCTATTTTATTTAGGTTAGTCTCCACAAATTCAAATTCCTTTTGGGTAGGAGTAATTTGAATAATTGTTGTATCTTGTCCAACCTTTAATAAGCCTTCACCTTTTGTACATGTAACAAGGAAAGAAGCCTCTCCTTCACTTAGCTTAAATACTTCTTTCAAATACTGTATTTCAGATTTATCTTGTGCTAAAAACAACTTTGTATCAGAAGATGTTAATACCGCTTGTGCTTCTGGTTTCTCATAAAAATCTTGGAATCTTTGAGAAATAATAGCTAAAGATACATTTCTTTTTCTGGCACGTCTTGCCATTTTATTTAAGAAATCTACAGCTTCTGGATATGGTAACAACATCCAAGCCTCATCAACTATTACTCTTTTTTGTTTTGCTTTTCTTCTATCTTCACTATTTTTCTTTACAAATTTTTCCCAAATCCATGACAACAATATTTGTTGTGCTAATGGTCTTGCGAATCTTTCTTCCAATTGAGAAATATCAATATTAATAAATGGTGCTCCTTCTAGTAAATCAAATGTTGATTGTCCATCAAAGTATGCCATTTGACCATCATATTCTCTTGTATATTGCTTCATAACTTTTAATAAATAACTATAATGGAATTCATAATCTTTATTTGTATTATCCCTTGCATTTCCTTGAATTCTCTTATACCAAGAACCAATTGTAGGCATTTCTTTCTTTCGTTTTTCGAAAGCATTTTGTCTACTAGCAGTAGATTCATACAAACTATTAGGATCTGAATTAATTCCTCTTGCAGCATATTCTTGTGCTACAGCTTCAGCAATAATTTGCTTTGTAAGCTCATTTACATCTTCTGTTCTTGTACTACCTTTTGCCATTGTCATTAATGCTTGAGTTACGTCTTCTACTTTATTTTCTACATTTAATGTATCTCTTTCTCTTCCTGTTATTTCATCTTTAGTCCTTTCAATTTCAATATCAAACAAATTAATAATTGTAGATGAATTTGGACTAATTACAACATTAATTCCACCAAGTGCCTCTGCTACAACAGAATATTCACCTTCAGCATCTAATGCTAAACTTTCAATTCCCATTAATACAGATGATCTTGAAATTAAAGTTTTCATTGTTACAGACTTTCCAGCACCAGATTTAGCAAATATAACCATATTATAGTTTGTTAAAGATGGATGGAAATTATCAAATAAAATTGGAACCCCTGTCTGTCTATTAATTCCAATTGGTACTCCTGTATCATGTCCAACATTTGATGTTATAAATGGGAAAACAGTTCCCATTGAAGGTCTATCAAATGTATGTATCTTCTTTATTTTATCTGTCATTAAAGGTAATGCTGATTGAAATCCATCTTCTTGAATTGCCCAAGCACTTCTTATACCTACTAATGATTTTGACATTTCTGCAGTTAACATTTTAGTTAATCTGTCTAAGTCATTTAAACTATATGCAAATAATGTAGAAACAATAGATGCTTCATATAGTTTATTAAAACCTGCTGCAATTTCATCTCTCAATTGCTCTGTTTCTAACCTCTTTTGAGCTACAATACTCTCTCTATTTATTTTTCCTTTGTCAACAGCAACAATTCTCTCTGTCTCTAATTCTGTTATGATCTTATTTAATTCATTTTGAGAAGTTGCTTCAGCAATTGGTTTTATATAAATAGAGGTATTAACATCTCCAAACATATATAATGACCTAAATAATTCAGGAAATATACAAGATCTTGGTAAACTTGATACATAAAAACTTCTTGCATATCTCTTTACATTTGAAATTATTTCTAAATGATCTATGTTAGATGCATCTATTCCTGATGGTGCAATTAATTCTTTTATGCTCTTTTTTCTTAAAAATATTGGCTGATTTTCACTATTTTGCAACTGCTTTTCCTCCTCTTGTTTTCTTTTGTTGAACATCATCTGATTTTCCTCCTTCCTTTGCTTCTTTCTTTTTTCTCTTTATTTTAGCTTTAGCTGTTTCTGCAATATCATTTCCTATAAATTCTTGATTTTCGTCTATTAAATTTTCTGCAAAATCATATACAAATTGTTGAATATTTTCTTCTCTTAATTTTAGCATCAATTCTTTATCACTTCTAGCTTCTGAAATAGCTTGATTTGCAACTGTTTTACCTTGTTCTTCTATTTCTTGATCTAACAACTTCATCTTTTTATCTAATACATCTGGAGCTGTAGAATATATATCTTCAAATCCTGCTCTTAATGCCTTTTTAGCACTAAATAAGTCAGAATCATCTCTATTATAAGCAACATATAATAAATCTACCAATGCATCTGAATCTAGTATTTTAGCAGTAACCTCACATCTTGATAATGTCATAATTATTGATTTTGCTTTAGTATATAACTCTGAAAATACCATACTTTGTATTTCTTCTTTTGAATAATCAGCTGTAGACATTTCATCTTCATAATATGGCACAATAATATAATATTTTTTATGTAATACACTACTATTTAAACTATTTCTTTCAGTATTAACTATAATATCTTTGGTATATTCATATTTATTTCTTTGTTTTACTAATTCCATATATGCTTTTTTTAATTGTTGATCAGAATATTTTCCTGATTTTTGCATTTGTTCATACTGTTCTTCCATTACAACATATCTATCTTCTATATCTTTATATTTTAACTTATACGCAGCAATACTTTCCTCTAAGTTTACAGTCCTTGTTTGTACATATATTTGAATTTCTGTCCTTAGTGTATTTAAAAATTCAATAAATCCTTGTTCAACGGATGTTCTCTCCATTTCAGACATCAAGTCATAATTAACACCTTGACATTCAAGAACCATTAAATACTTTCCTTTTTTCTGAATTATCATATTATCTTCTATTTTTTCAAAATCCATAAAATCAAATATAGATTTAGGGGTATATCCTGTTTGAGCTTTTTTCTCTTCTTGTAATGTTTCTTCTACATTTTTATCTTTCTTTTTATTTTTGAATTGTATATAAAAGTATACTGCAATTAAAACTACTATTGTTGTTACTAAACAAGCTGCTACTATTGTAAGTATCTGTATTAAATTCTCGGTATTACTCATCTTCCTTTCCTCCTGTCCAGTATAAATATACTCTTTTTCCACCTTTTTTAAATTTGATAAGTCTTAACAATATTTCGTCAATATCTTCTCCTCCTGTTTTTCTTAAGATTTCAAAATTTGATGAATTTGGCATTTTTAATGCAGTTATAATAAATCCTATTAATCCGAATATTAGAACTCCTATCCATCCTATTAATGACGCACCAAATATAGCACATATTGGATAAATAGTTATCAATGCTATTGATGCTCCAAGAACAGTTCCTAAAAATGATTTTTTTGTAAAAATCATTAATATTCTTCCTTCTCCCTTTGTATCTCTCGGAATCATGTATGAATATCTTGCCATAACTCTACCTCTCTTTCGTTTATATTATTTTACTATTTAATTATACCATATAACTATGAAAAATCAAACATTTTATGACAAAAATTATCATATTTTTTACTCCTTTTAAGCATAAAAAATGTTGGGGTGGTTAAATAACTACTTCAACATTTTTTATTATTTTTAATAAAATAAACACACTTATTAAAATACCTGATATAATGTAATTGACTAGAAAACACTAAAGGAGGTATTGATAAGTGTTAAGTAATTGTATCAAAAATTTAAAAGAGTTAATCATAAAAAAAAATTAAAAATTCTAAAAATTGTGTTGAAGTTTATGCTGAATTACCTGTTTCTGAACAAGTTTGTCCTTGCTGTGGCTCTTATACTTCTAAGATTCACGACCATTATACTCAAAAAATTAAGGATATTCCTATTCAATTTAAACCTACTACTATATTTCTTAAAAAGACTAGATATGAATGCAAAAATTGTGGTAAATCATTTTATCCTCACACTGGCTTTATTTCTAAGTTGCTACCTTATCTTTCTGTTACTAACTCTTCTTTGCCTCGTGTCCTTTGTATTGATGAATTTAAAGGAAACTCAGGCAAATATAAATATCAGGTAACCTTATTAGATGGTGAAACTCATAAGATAATTGATATTCTTGAATGTATACACAAACATTTTTTTGTGATTATTTTAAGAAATTTCCTACAGAACAGCTTAATAATGTAAAATATTTAGTTACTGATTTATGAGAATCTTATAAAGATATTGGTATGACATACTTTCGTAAAGCTAAGAAAGTTGTCGATCATTTTCACTGGGCCAGATATGCTTGTAATGCTTTAGACAAAATAAGAATTGAGGTTCAGAGTAATTTACCTAAATCTGAAAGAAAATATTTTAAACATTCTAGGCATCTCTTGCTTTCCAGAAGATGCAAAATAAAAGAAAATCGTTATGATAAACTTGAAATCTTGAATCTTCTGTTCCTCAATTGGTCGAATGTGCAAAAACATACCAAAATTGGGCTTATGAAATTAAGAACTCTTTAGAAGTCCCATATTCTAATGGACCAATTGAAGGAACAAACAATAAAATAAAAGCTTTAAAGCGCGTAACTTTTGGTATGACCAAATTTGATAACTTTAAAGCAAGAATATTGTTATTAAATTAATTATATTAACAGTTTTTACTAATTGCTATGATTGGTTTATTAACCGAGCAAATAATTACATATCTTTAGGTATTTTTTAGTTTAAACATTAAATTTTACTAAAAAAGCTGAGGCAGAAAACTTTTAAAGTTTTCCACCCCAACTATTGACATAGAGTCTTTTTTTATTATTAGTTAGTAAATGTACTGAATAATAATTTTGCTATACTTGTTGCAGCAAATACAACTACTACACCAACGATAAGTGGTATAAATGATTTTTGGTAATCTGCTTTTTCGTTTGCACTTCCCATTATAAATTTGAAACCAAATACTGCAATCAATACTACTGCTAATACTGCTGATGCTACTTGGATTAATCCTAAAACTTTACCTGCAATTGTTTGTAAATCATTTACGTTTTTTGGTTCTTCAATTTTTATTCCGCTAATATAATCTGTAGCTGCAAATACAGCTTGACCACATGTAGCTAAAACAAATATTGCCATAACGATTGTCATAACAATCTTTAATGTTTTTGCATTTTTCATAATATTTCCTCCTTTATTTTTCTTTTTATATTAAATTTAAAATTTTAATAACTTATTTATAGCTTCATAAATACATTCATTGTAATTTTCCATATTGTAAATGCTCCGAATGATATGAATACTCCTATTAGCCATGGTGTCATTGCTTCTTGTATTTTTGCCTTATCATTTATGCTTTGTGTTATAAATGTAATTCCCATTATTATTATTGATATTAACGTTACACCTACTGCAATTATTAGCAATACATTTGAGATAAATTTTGATAAATCATCTAATTGAGATAATTGAAATGATGTTTCACTTCCAACGGTATCTCCGACTATTTAAAAAATTATCTCCTTTGTTAATAATATCATCTATTGTCATTGCTGCATTAGAATATGTTGGGATTGTAAATAATATTACTATTAATAATATTATTAATTTTAGAAAAATATTTTTTTTCACATTATCCCTCCTCATATATCTTTTATAGTGCTGAACTATTAATTATGAATTTTGCTATTGTAACCCCTGTAGTTACTAAGACGGCTCCTATAAATACCCCTACCATTTTAGATTGCATTTCTGCCTTTTCTCCAGCACTACCTATTATTAAATTAAATCCTATTATTGCAATTGAAATTACACCTATAAATATTCCTATAACCTGCAACCATCCAAGAATTGTTCCTAATATATCATTTGCTTTTGGCGAATTAGGTACTGATGGCTGAAATATATCTAAGTTTGTTGGATTTCCTTTTGAGTCTACTGAAGGTTCACCACTTGTTCCTCCGCCACCATCTGTACGTTGTGTTTGGGCTATTGCATAAACATTAGGATTAAAATTTAGTAACATCATGAAAGCTACCAATATTATAAATAGGAATTTTATTATTTTATTTTTATTCATAATATCACCTTATTTCTATTATTTGTCTCGTTGTTACAAGCTTTTTCTATTTTATTATATACTATTTTTAATTTTCTTGCAAGTTTTTTTACAAAATTTCGGCATTTTTTCCTATTTTTTCAACTTTTTATATATTTTTGTGTATACAAAATGATTTTTTCTTGTTATTTTTCAATGTTAAAACTCAAAAAACACCAGATATTCTGATGTTTTTCCTTGGCGTAGGTGAGAGGGTTTGAACCTCCGCGCCGATTGCTCGACCTAGCAGTTTAGCAAACTGCCCCCTTCACCACTTGGGTACACCTACAATTATATTATATTAAGAAAAGTTAGATATTTATAATCTATCTAACTTTTACTTTGGCGGAGAGGGTGGGATTCGAACCCACGGTACGCTACAAACGCACGCCAATTTTCAAGACTGGTGCCATAAACCAACTCGACCACCTCTCCATATCTATAGACAAATGTCTAGCGACAGTACTTATATTAACACAAGTTACTGTCGCTTGTCAATAGTTTTTTATTAATTTTTTAGAAATTTATTCGCCTTAGAATAAATAGTTTAATGCGGATAATTAGACTATTTGCTCTTTTTAAAAAGTTTTTCATAACTATATTTTTTATGTATTTCTATTTGATTTTTCTTTAATTCTATAATATCATCTATTTTTAATTTTCTACTCTGTTTAGAATCACATAAATAACTCCTATATATCAAAGACAGTATCATTCGAGTTTCTTTAAGTAGGTTTTGTTCATATAACGGCATGTCAAAATTAAAATTAGTAATATATGATTTTGACTTTTTTTGTTCTACAAAATCTAAAAATGATTTTGGTATTTTATGCAATAAATTCTCTGGCATTAACTTCAATATACTATCAACCTCTGCTAAAGCATTTTCATATACTAAAGTCATATCAACTCCCCCTTTTTTATTATTCTAATGAAATATCTGTTATTTCTTCAGTTTTTTCTTTTAATGGGTGTAATTCATCTTGAATAGCATTTGTTGTTGCTTGTCTGTTTGATGCACTAACAGATTTATCTATTAATGCGAAATCTTCTATTGATATACCATTTTTTCTCAAATTACCGTTCGTACTATTTATAATTTCTTTACTTTTTCCATTTTCTATATTTTTTCTATTAAAATTAGGAACATATAAATACATATCTTCTTGGCTTACTTGATAAATCTCTGGATCTGGTAAATCTTTTTTATATTCTTCAATTAGTGCTTCTTGTAATTGTGGTAATAAGTGTTCTAAACCTAATTTTTTTAAATCTGGAATAACACTTTCTTCTAACAAATCTGGAACAGTATATGCATTATAACGGTGTGGAATGTCAAATTTACCAAATTTTTGAGGTCTAGTAATTTCTTTTACAATAGCAGGAACTAAATTTTCTTCTAAATTATAGTTCCATATTTTATTGTCTATATCCGTATATTCTTGTAGACGAGTATCAAGTATATTTTGTTCTTCTTCTGTTATTGAAAAATCAACTGGTTTTACAGGAACAAATAACACCCTTATTCTTGAAAAGAATTTTCTTATTGGATTAACATTTTGTATTGCTTTCATTTGTTCACTTTTCTTCTTAGAAACTCTTTCTATTGTTTTACTATATTCATCTAGTTTTTCACTTGATTTAGATAATTGGCCCATTAATTCTTCTATTATTGCATCTCCCAAAAAAGACGAACTCACAACATCAAAATCTTCTAATTTAGAAGAAAACATTGAGATACCAGCATTTTTAAATACTTGAGATAATTCTACTATTTTATTATTTAAAGTAGTACTAGCATTAGGAATATTAACATTTGATTGTCCAATATTTCTTGCATTTGTTGTCATTAAATTTATAGACTCAAATTGCTTTGTTCTAGCTTCACTAATTTTACTAAAAAGTGTTTCTTTATATATTTTTTCAAATTCTTCTACTCTTTTTTTATCTATTGCCATAAACCCCTCCCCCTATAATATTACTTTTTGGAATTCAGTATTATATTCTATATAATTCATAAAAAGCTACTTCTTTTTACTAACAATTTTATTATACCATAAATTTACAAATTTGTCTATTTTATTATTCCTATTCTTTAGTTGATTCTAGAGTCAACATTAATTTAGATTATCTAGAATTAAAACGACTTACTATAATAAAGAAAAGAATGTAACCTATTAACTATAAATGGCGAAAATACAAAGACTATATACAAATTGAAAAAGATATGGTCACACTACAACCATCTCTTTTAAAAATTTATTCGCCTTTAATCAAATTCAACATTCTCTCTAAATCTTCATTATTATGATACTCAATAATAATTCTTCCTTTTCTCTTTCCTTGATCTAATTTTACCTTTGTTCCAAAGAAGCCTTGAAATCTATCTTCAATATCTTCATATAAATATTGATATTTTGGATCTAATTTTTTCTCTTTTTTAGTTGTTCTATTTTTGCTTTCTGCTTGTCTTACAGACTCTCCTCTTTCTATCATTCTAATAGCAGCTTCATATTGTCTTTTTGGATCACTTATTCCAGCCAATGCTTTACAATGTCCTTCTGATAATTTTCCTTGTTTTACTAATTCCAAAACATCTGGTGCTAAATACAATACTCTAACTGTATTTGATACGCTACTTCTACTTTTGCCTATTTTTTTAGAAACTTGTTCCTGTGTTAATCCATACTTATCCATTAATTGACGTATTCCTAATGCTTTTTCATAAGGGTTCAAGTCTTCTCTTTGAATATTTTCTATTAAAGCTATTTCTTTATTAGTTTGTTCATCATCATCTCTTATTATTGCTGGAATTTCTTCTAATCCTGCAATTTTTGCAGCTCTCCATCTTCTTTCACCTGCAACAATTGCATAATATCCCTCTTTTTTTGTTACAACAATTGGTTGAATTACACCATAAGTTTTTATTGAATCAGCTAATTCCTCCAATGATTCTTGATTGAACGTTTTTCTTGGTTGATCTCTATTGGGTTCAACATCTGTTATTTTTAATGTTTTTAAATTTTCATTGTCTTCAACTTGCTCTTTTGTTTGTTCTTCTTCTACTTCTGTTACTAATGGAGAAGCTCCAAATAAAGCGTCTAAACCTTTTCCTAATCCTGTCTTTTTTGGTTTTGCCATGATCTTTTCCCCCTATTTAATATTTTATATTTAATTTGCATTATTTTTTAATAATTCTTTTGCGAATTTTTCATAAGCTTTTGCTCCTTTAGATCTAGGATCATATAATGAAATTGGCATTCCATAACTTGGAGCTTCACTTAATCTTACATTTCTTGGTATAACTGTTTTATATACCTTATCTTCAAAATATTTTTTTACTTCTTTTACTACTTGGTTTGAAAGGTTTGTCCTTGCATCATACATTGTAAGTAATGCCCCTTCTATTTCTAAGTTTTTATTTAAATGTTTTTTTACTAAATTTACAGTATTTAACAATTGTCCTAATCCTTCAAGCGCGAAATATTCGCATTGTACAGGAATTAATACACTGTCTGATGCTGTAAATGCATTTAATGTAATTAATCCTAATGATGGTGGACAATCTATTAAAATATAATCATATTGATCTTTTACTAAATCTAATTTTGCTTTTAATCTTTGTTCTCTTGACATCATTGAAACAAGTTCTACTTCAGCTCCAGCCAAACTAATGTTTGATGGACAAACTTTTAAATTTTTAATTGCTGTTTCTTGTACTGTTTCTTCAAATGTTGTGTCTCCAACCAATATGTCATATACAGATAATTCTACATCTTTATCAACTCCTAATCCACTTGTCGCATTTCCTTGTGGATCAGTATCTATTAATAAAACTTTTTTTCCTTTTTTTGCTAGCAAAGTGCTTAAATTCACTGTGGTTGTAGTCTTCCCTACTCCACCTTTTTGGTTTGCTACTGATATTACTTTTCCCATGTTTTTTACCTTCCTTTCAGTTTTGTCTCGTTAGTATTTATTTTTCAAAAACTATTTTTTTGCAACCATTAATATAATATATAATATTTAAAAATATGTCAATGCATTTTCGACAATTTTAACCAAAAAAATTTTTAAAAAATAAAAAAAGAAGAGAACATATAAATATATTAAGTGAAATTGTGGGGACCGTTCAAAAATTCTCAAAAATTTGAATAAACTTTTGTAAGAATTTTTAGAATGGGGATAACGAAAATATATTTATATACTCTCTTCTTTTTCGATTATTTATTATTTAATTGGTTCTTTGCTTGGAAGACCAGCTTTTCTTGGATATTTATTTGGTGTTGACTTTTCTTTTTTAATCTCTATTATTGTTCTTCCAATATCACTTTGAGGTAAACAAAATTCATCAACTTTAGAAATTGCTCCACACAAAACTGATATAGCTTTTTTAGCTTGATCAATTTCTTCTGTCGCATTTGCAGCCTTCATACAAATGCATTTTCCTCCAACTTTAACAAGTGGGATCAAATATTCTGACAATGTTGATAAATTTGCTACTGCTCTTGAAGTTGCAACATCAAATTTTTCTCTATATTTTTTATTTTGTCCAAAGTCCTCTGCTCTAGCATGAACTAATTCTACATTTTTCAATCCTAATTGATTAATAACCTCTTGTAGAAACACTAATCTCTTATTTAATGAATCAACTAATGTTATTTTTAATGTAGGATTCATTATACTTAATGGAATTCCTGGAAAACCAGCCCCTGTTCCAACATCAACTACAGTTTTATTGTTTTCTATCCTATTTAATATAGTTAAAGAATCAATAAAATGTTTTTGTATAATTTCTTCTGGTTCAATTATTGCTGTTAAATTCATTTTTTCATTCCATTCAATTAATAAATTCATATATTTATAAAATTGCTCCATCTGCTCCACAGAAAAATGAACACCTATAATATTAGATTTTTCTAGTAGCTCCTCGTTAAATACACTATTATTCATATCATAATTCTCCTATCTCTTTGTTTGTAAAAATACAAGTAATACAGAAATGTCTGCAGGAGACACTCCAGAAATTCTAGAAGCTTGTCCTATTGAATGTGGCTTATGTTTGTTTAATTTTTGTCTAGCTTCTAAACTAATTCCTTTTACTGTATTGTAATCTAAGTCCTCTGGTAATAATTTTTTCTCCATTTTTTTGAATTTTTCTACTTGAGCCTCTTGCATTTTTATATATCCATCATATTTTACTTGAATTTCTACTTCTTCTTTTACTTGTTCTCCTAATTCTGGTCTATCTTTATCAATTGCTGCAAGTGAAGCATAAGAAATTTCTGCTCTTTTTAATAATTCTGATAATTTTGAACCTGTTGTAAGTTCAGAAGTTCCTTGATTTCTTAAAAATTCGTTTACTTCTTCTGTTGGTCTTACTATAGTTTCCTCTAACCTCTTCTTCTCTGCTTCAATTTTTTGCTTTTTATCCAAAAATTTATTATATCTTTCATCAGAAATTAATCCAATTTCATGTCCTTTTTCAGTTAAACGTAAATCTGCATTGTCTTGTCTTAATAAAAGTCTGTATTCCGCTCTAGAAGTCATCATTCTGTATGGTTCATTTGTTCCTTTTGTTACAATATCATCAATTAAAACACCTATATAAGCCTCTGTTCTATCTAATATTAAAGGCTCTTTTCCTTTTATCTTTTGTGAAGCATTTATTCCTGCAATTAGTCCTTGACATGCAGCTTCTTCATATCCAGAAGTTCCATTTGTTTGTCCAGCAAAAAATAATCCATCAATTTTCTTATATTCTAGTGATAATTTTAAATCTGCAGGATCTATACAATCATATTCTATTGCATATGCAGGTCTTGTAAATTCACAATGTTCTAGTCCTGGAAGTGTCCTATACATCGCTATTTGCACATCTTCTGGTAATGATGAACTCATTCCTTGAATATACATTTCATCTGTATCTATACCAATTGGCTCCACGAAAACTTGATGTCTTTCTTTATCTGCAAATCTTACAACTTTATCTTCTATAGATGGACAATATCTTGGACCTGTTCCCTCTATAACTCCTGCATATAATGGTGATCTGTGTAAATTATCTCTAATAATTTTATGTGTTTCTGCATTTGTATATGTTAAATAACAATCTACCTGGTCAAATTGTTTCATTTTATCTTCAAAAGAAAATGGTATTATGTCTACATCTCCTTTTTGAACTTCCATCTTTGAAAAATCTATACTTTTTTTATTAATTCTTGCTGGTGTTCCAGTTTTAAATCTAACTAAATTAACACCTAATCCTTTTAAACATTCAGATAGCTTATTAGCTGGAAATACGCCATCTGGGCCACTTTCCTTTGAATAATCTCCTATAAATATTTTCCCTTTTAAATATGTACCTGTTGCAACTATAATTGATTTTACATTATATATTGCTCCTACATCTGTTTGAATAGATTTTACTTTATTATTTTCTAGTTTTATGTCTACTATTTCTGCTTGTTTTAAATCTAAATTTTCTTGTTTTTCCAAAGTATGTTTCATTTCCATTTGATATCTTTTTCTATCTGCTTGTGCCCTCAAAGAGTGCACAGCCGGCCCTTTTGAGGTATTTAACATTTTTATTTGTATCATTGTTTTATCAATATTTTTGCCCATTTCTCCACCAAGTGCATCTATTTCTCTTACAAGATGTCCTTTTGAACTTCCACCTATATGCGGATTACATGGCATATTTGCAACAGCCTCTAAGCTAATTGAAAATATTGCTGTTTTCATTCCAAGTCTTGCTGCAGCTAGTGCAGCTTCGCATCCAGCATGTCCTGCTCCAATTACTACTATATCATATTCACCTGCATAGTAACTCATTTTCTTTTCTCTCCTTTTTTACATTTAATATTATATTCATATATCATTTTATTTCTTTTTATTTTCTTCATATTTTAATTTTAAACCATTTTATATGAAATTATATCTATTTAAAATTTAATTGTCTTATTTTTGATTTTAAGAGTTTACTTTCCAAGACAAAATTTAGAAAAAATTTCATTTATTATATCTTCAGTTACAACTTCACCTGTAATTTCTCCTAAATCCTCTAGAATCTCTTTTATATAAATAGTTATAATATCAATAGGCATATTCATATTTAATGCCTCATTCGCCTTTTTAACGTTTTCTAAAGACTTTGAAATTATATTTTTGTGTCTAACATTCGTAATCAATATATCATTATCTAAATTAATTTCATTTAAATTAAATAATTCAGAAATTTTTTCATATAATTCATCTATTCCTGTTTTATTTAATGCAGAAATCTTTAATATATTTTTACTTGCCTTTTTTAATTTTTCATCATTTTCTGAAATTACTGGATTCAAATCATTTTTATTTAATAAAATTATAGATTTTTTATTTTCTATTAATTTTAAAATTTCAATGTCTTCCTCTGTTAATTCCTTAGAGCTATCAAAAATAGCTATTACTAGATCTGCTTCTTCTGCTAATTTAATTGATTTTTCTACTCCTATTTTTTCTACCTTATCAGAAGCTTCCCTAATACCTGCTGTATCTATTAATTTTAAAGGTATTCCATTAATTGTTACAAATTCCTCAATTGTATCTCTTGTAGTCCCTGCAATATCTGTTACAATTGCTCTATCTTCTTTTAAGATTGCATTTAAAAGAGATGATTTTCCTGCATTTGGCTTACCTATAATTGCAGTTTTAATACCTTCTTTTATGATTTTACCATTATCAAAAGATTTTTCTAACTTAATTAGTCTTTGCCCTACGCTTTGTAGCATTCCACTTAATTCTTCTTGTTGTACTTCTGGTGTATCATATTCTGGATAATCAATTGTAACTTCTATATTTACAAGTACATCCATAATTTCTTGCTTAATTTCTTTAATTTCTTTTGATAAAAAGCCTTCCAGCTGCTTTATTCCGCTTTTTGCCTCTTTATCAGATTTTGCATTAATTACATCAATTACAGATTCTGCTTGTGCTAAATCTATTCTACCATTTAAAAATGCTCTTTTTGTAAATTCCCCTGGTTCCGCAAGCTCAGCCCCATTTTTTAAGCACAATTCTAGTATTTTTCTTACTATTACTGTTCCACCATGTGAATTAATTTCACACATATTCTCAGTTGTATAACTTCTTGGAGCTTTAAAATATGAAACCAAAACTTCATCTATAATGTGACCATCTTCCACTATATTTCCGTATTTGATGGTATATCCTTTTATTTCATCAATATTTTGCTTATTTTTTGCAACAAATATTTTGTCTAAAACTTCAAATGATTTTTCTCCACTCATTCGAATTATTCCAATCCCGCCGATTCCTGGTGCCGTAGAGATTGATGCTATTGTACTCATTTTATTCCTCCATTCTAAAAAAATAAGAAGTCAAGTCTTTTAATCTTTTGCATGATTAAAATCTGAACTTTGACTTCCGATTTTTATTAATCTATTTTTGAAATTACTATTCTTCTTCTTGGTTCTTGACCAATACTTCTTGTTTCTACTTTTGGATTATCTTGTAAAAAACTATGAATAACTTTTCTTTCATAAGCTTGCATTGGCTCTAATGTTATCATCTTTCCTGTTTTTTCAACTATTTTTGCTTTTTTTGTTGCTAATTCTTGAAGTGTTTTTATTCTTTTTTCTTTATAATTTTCTATGTCTAATCTAACGATTACTCTATTTTCTGATTTTTTGTTAGCTAAAGCTTTTAAGATATTTTCTAAAGCATATAATGCTTCTCCCCTATATCCTATAATGTTTCCAACATTTTTTCCCTGTAGTGAAACATATAAACACTTATCTTTAATCTCAATTGTGTATGTTGTTTCATTAGCAAGTTTTTCTATAAATTCTTTTAAAAATTTATCAATTTCTTGTTTTGCTTCTTCAAGTTCTTGTTCTGTTGTTTCAATTTCAAATTCTTCTGGCTTTTTAGCTTCTTTTTCTTTTAATTCTACCTTTACAATCTTTGGTGCTAATATATCAAAAAAGCTTTTTTTATTTTCTTCTAATACTTTAATTTCAACTAACTCTTTTGGTAATCCAATCTCTTTTAAACCTTTTTCAATAGCTTCTGCTGTTGTCTTTCCTTCTGAAATAATAGTTTTTGCCATTTTCTATTCCTCCTCGTCTTTTAATAGTTTATTTAAAATTAATCTTTCAATTATCATTAATAAACTATTCATTAACCAATATAATGCTAGTCCTAATGGTGCTATTAAGGCTACTGCTAAATACATTACAGGAAACATCATATTCATATTTTTATTCATTTGAGCCATAGGATCAAATTCATCTTCTGGATTAGATAATGCCTTTTCATCTTTATTCTCTTTTGTTGCTTTTTTATTAGTATTTGTTGGATTAGTAATTCTCATTGAAATTATAGCTACAATTACATATAAAACTGGTATTATATATGCTTTCCAATCTGAACTTCTTGTTGGAACTTGTGCTAAATTAAGTCCTAAAAAGTCCATATTGATATATAAAGAATCTATTTCATCATTATTTATTTCTGCTAAATCTTTTTTATTCTCTTCTGTTGTTTGTTCTTCGTTATTGGTGTTTTCCGTATTTTTCAAATTTTTAATATTGTCTAATTCCCTAATGATTTCTATTTCTGGATATGCACTATTTGTACTTAAATTATTTTCTTTTACTATTTTAGAATATTTATTTATCATGTCAGGATTAACTTTTTCCATATAAGTTAATGGTGATCTAACTAAATAAAATACTGCAAATAATAATATAATTTGTACAATCGCACTTAAACACCCACTAAATGGACTCATATTTTCTGATTTGTATACTTCCATTGTTGCTTGGTTTAACATTTCTGGATTATTTTTATATTTGAATTGTATTTCTTTTAATTTCTTTTGAATTTTAGTAGATTTCTTCATTGTTTTCTGCTGTTTTATTGATAAAGGTATCATTAAAATTTTTATTAATATTGAAAAAATAATGATCGCTAATCCATAATTCTTAACTATTTCGTATATAAAATTTAACACATATCCAAATATATTTGCAAAAAATGCTATCATACTATTGCCCCTTTCTATTTTAATGGATCATATCCTCCCTTAGAAAAAGGATTGCATTTTAAAATCCTTTTTGCTCCTAATAAACAACCTTTAATAACTCCATATTTTTCTATGGCTTGTTTTGTATATTCTGAACAACTCGGATAATATTTGCATCTTATATTTCTATTTTCCAAAAAACTTGATATATTTTTTTGATACCATTCAATTAAATATATACATATTTTTTTCATATTTCTTCTTCTTTTTTTAATATTTTTGCCTTTTCAAATATGTTTTTCATCTCTTCATAAACATCAATGAATTTCATATCATCAATACAAAAATTTTTATTTATTATAATTACTATACTATTTCCTTCAACTAACTTATTTTCTAGCTTTGTATAGCTTTCTCTTATAATTCTTTTTGCTCTATTTCTTTGGAAAGCTTTTCCATTTTTTGTACCTACTGCAATTCCTAATAAATTCCTTTTTTGATTATTTTTTAATAAAAATATTTCTATTTCTTTTCCTATGAAAAATTTTCCTTTTGATAATACTGTTTTAAATTCATAATTCTTTTTTAGCATTTCTGTTTTTTTCATTTTTCTACTCCCTAAATAAAAAGAGCATTTATTAGGAATAATAAAACAACTAAAGGCCTAGACCTTTAGTTTTCTTTCTAAGCACAGATTTTTTTTCTTCCTTTTGCTCTTCTTGCTTTTAATACATTTCTTCCTGATCTTGTTGACATTCTTTTCATAAATCCATGTTCTTTCTTTTCTTGTCTATTTTTTGGTTGGAATGTTCTTTTCATTTAATTGCACCTCCTAATTTTTTGTTATATATTAATTCCTTATTGGAAATTTGTTACAAAATAACAAGTACATCGATTATACACCAAGATTCTAAGGCTTGTCAATAGTTTTTAATAAATTTTAACTTTTTTTGCTTTTTGTTTTTTCTCTATTGCTTTTTGCTAAAAAATATTGTAATATTTTTGTCATAAAAAGATAGTTTTCCACAATTTTTTTTATATTATCCACATTTTCTAAAAAATTATCCACAACCATCTTGACTTATATTATAAAATTTTGATATTATACAGAAAAAGATTAATAGGGGATTTATATTGTTTTTTACTCAAAAAACTTGTTCGTGGAAAATTCACTATTTATTACACTAATATTACAAAGTTATCCACATCTGTGGAAAACTTTGTGGATAACTTTATATTTTTTTTATTTGAAAGGATGTTTTAATATGCAAATTGACAAAGACGAACTATTAAATCAAGCAAAAGAATTACTAAAAGATGAAGTAACTCAAATTGCATTTCAAACTTGGTTTAGTTCAATGGAAATCACTGAAATGACTGAAAATAACATCGTCTTAAAAGCTAGCTCACAATATGGTAAAGAAATGTTAGAAACACGCTATGCTGATCTAGTTCTTAATACTTTCAAATTCATTACTAATAAAGATTGGACATTTTCTGTAATTTGTGATGAAAATGGCAAAAAGGTAGAAGGTGGGGAAGTTAGTTCTTCTAACACATCAATCGATTCTCAAGATGGAGATATTGAAATTTCGAACAAAACTCTAAACCCAAAATACACATTTGAAACCTTCGTTGTTGGAAACAATAACCGATTTGCCCATGCAGCAGCAATTGCAGTAGGTGACAAACCTGGTGAATCTTACAATCCATTATTCTTATATGGTGGTGTAGGTTTAGGAAAAACTCACTTAATGCAAGCTATAGGTAATAGAATTTTACAAAATAATAGGTCTGCAAAGATTTTATATGTAACTTCTGAAAAATTCACAAATCAGCTAATAAATGCAATCAAAGACAACAAGAATGAAGTATTTAGAAATAAATATAGAACAATTGATGTTCTATTAATAGACGATATTCAGTTTATTGCAGGAAAAGAACGAGTTCAAGAAGAATTCTTCCATACATTTAATGCTTTATATGAAGACAAAAAGCAAATAATCATTTCCAGTGATAAACCTCCAAGAGAAATTCAATTTCTTGAAGATCGACTAAAATCAAGGTTCGAATGGGGCTTATTAGCAGACATTTCTTGTCCAGACTATGAAACACGTTTAGCTATTTTAAGAAAAAAAGCCCAAGAAGAAAAAATTGTTGTTGATGACAACATTTTAGCTAATATAGCTAATAAAATTGATTCTAATATTAGAGAATTAGAAGGAGTATTTAATAAAATCATTGCTACAGCCTCACTTACACATACTCCAATAACAATAGAATTGGCAGAAAATACAATTAATGAATTTAAAGCAGCAAGTGAAAAAGTTCTTTCATCAGATTTTGTAAAAGAAACTGTTGCAAAATACTTTAATATAAATAAAGATGATTTAGCAAGCAATAAGCGTTCAAATGAAATTGCTTTTCCAAGACAAATTGCAATGTATCTTTGTAGAGAAGTTGCAAATATGTCTTATCCTAAGATAGGAGAGGATTTCGGCAATAGAGATCATTCAACAGTAATGCATGCTTGTAAGAAAATTGAAAAAGAAGTAAAAGACAAAAATAACACAAGGTTAATTGTGGAAAGTGTGAAAAACATAATTATAAATGGTGAACAATAGAAAAATAAATAGTTTAGTTGCTATTTTGGAATATTTGTTCATATGGACAATTGTTTGGTTACAAATTAGTTATCTTTACTTACGGAATAACTAGCTAAGATATCCACACCTTATTGTTGAAAGTGTGTTGATAAACTGTTAATAACTAAAGTATCCACATCATCAAAAAAACAATGTGGAAAATTTAAACAGTTATCCACTAAGTTATACACACAATTTTTCCTTAGGGATTTATAGTTTCCACATAGTTTTCCACATTATCCACAGCACCTAATACTATTACTACTAATAATATTTATATTAATATTAATAATTATATAAAGGAGAGATCAAAATGAAAATCGTTTGTTATAAGGAGAATATCCTTAAAGCATTAAATTCCGTAGTAAAAGGTGTTGCTTCAAAAACAACAATGCCTATATTAGAAGGAATACTTATACAAACTAATGATAAAGAAATAAAATTAACTACTTATGACTTAGAAATCGGTATAGAATATGTAATGGAATGTGAAGTTAAAGAACAAGGAAGTACAGTTGTAAATGCTATAATGTTTAGTGAAATAATAAGAAAACTACCAGATACTGAAATTTATATAACATTAAATGAAAATAATTTACTAGAAATTGAGTGTGAAGGAGCTTTATATAAATTAACAACAATGAATCCTGCTGAATTTCCTGAATTACCAAAAATAGAAGTTGAAAATTCAATTGATTTAGAACAGAATATGCTAAAAAATATGATAAGAAGAACAATATTTGCAGTTAGTAACGAAGAAAACAGACCGATATTCACAGGTTGTTTATTCGAAGTGGAAAACAATAAGCTAAATGTTGTTGCAGTTGACGGATTTAGATTAGCTTTAAGAAGTATTTATTTACAAACAAAGGTAAATGATTTTAAGGCTGTTATACCTGGAAGAACATTAAATGAAATAAATAAAATTTTATTAGATTCTTTTGACCATGTAAGAATAGGAGTAGCAAAGAATCAAGCACTTTTCGAAATGGAAAATTGTAAAGTTGTTACTAGAATATTAGATGGAGAATTTTTAAATTATAAATCTGTTATACCAAATAATTGGGAAACGAGAATTAGAGTTAATAAGAATAGCTTACAAAATAGCTTTGAAAGAATCAGCTTAATATCAGCATCTTCAATAGAAAAAGAGAAAAAATATCCTGTTAAAGTTTCTATTGATATTGGAAAAATGACAATATCTTGTACAAATCAGACAGGAGAGGCAAAAGAGGAATTATTTGTTTCAACTGAAGGAAAGAATATTGAAGCTGGGTTTAATCCAAAATATTTCTTAGATAGTTTAAAAGCTATAGATGATGAGGAAGTTTTTGTTGAATTTGGAACAAGTATATCCCCATGTTTAGTAAAATCTGTGGAAAACAATGACTATGTATACATGATTTTACCAATCAGATTAAAAGAATAGAGGTTTGGTCAGATGTTTTCCTCTGACCAATTTTTATTTAAATCAAAAAAACAAGTAAACATAAATACAAGAAAAAAATAAAAAATAATTTAACTATAAATATGTAAAAAATAGAATAAATTAGAATAAAATAGAATAAATTAGTAAAAAAGAGAAAATAAAGTATTTTTAAAATAG